>CAMPKP010000018.1 GCA_946887295.1 uncultured Gemmatimonadota bacterium
TGCCGGTCACCGTCGTGCGGGTCAGCAGGCGTGCGCCCCTCCGGGCCGCGAGCGACAGCAGGCGGTCCCGCACGTCGCGCGCGCGGTTCGAGGCGGGGAAGAGCTTGGCGGTCTCGGTTTCTTCCACCAGCGGCATCTCGAGCGCACGCTGGAAGAAGTCGATCTGTTCCGCCAGGGGCCAGGAGCGAAGGATCTTGCGGAGGGTGTTGGGGGAGGAATCGGTGACGAATCGCCGCTCGTCCAGCCGGGCGGGGAGAATGTTGCAGCGGCCGCCGCCGCTGATGAGGATCTTGCGCCCCCCGTCGGCGGTGCGCTCGAGCAGCAGCGCCTCCGCGCCGGCGGACGCCGCGAAGATCGCCGCCATCGTGCCGGCGGCACCCGCTCCGATGATGGCGACTCGGCGAGCCTGCATTCTTCCTCCGGGACCGGATCCGGCCAATGGGCCGCCGGACCGGGAATGTACTTCCCTTGTCCCGGCAGACCGGTATTCCTAGTATTGGCGCGCGCCCGCCGCATCGGAGCGGCACGCGCTTCCCGCGCCCAGCCGAGGTACCCGTGCTCCTCCTGTCCGTTCTGCCCGCGCTCGCTATCGCCATTCAACAGCCCGGCGCGATGCCGCCTTCACCGGTGAAGCGCATCGATGTCCAGCCGTCCACCCGGACGATCACCGCCGGCGACTCGGTTCAGCTCGTCGTCCGGGCGCTCGGCGCCGACGGCAGGCCGATCCCCGACGCGGTGGTCTGGGTGCAGCTGCTCGGCGGGAGCGGGGAGGGCACGGTGCGGCCGGGGAGTTACTGGCTGGTCGCCAGCTCGGTCGGCAAGTTCCCGCTCGGCCTCAGCGCCGTCGTCCCCGGCACGCGACCGTTCGTGGACTCCACCTCGGTGGAGTTCGACGCGGTACCCGGCCCGGCGGTGCGCGTGGAGCTGGGGCGCGCCGCCGCGACGATCGTGGACGGTCAGTCGCTCCGGATGAGCGCCGCCGCCTACTCCAGGGCCAACGACCGCGCGCGCGACCCGATCCGGTGGCGCTCCAGCGCGCCGAAGGTGGTCGCGGTGGACCAGGACGGCATGATCACCGGTCTCGCGGTCGGCAGCGCCCGGGTCAGCGCGTCCGCGGGGGCGGCGTCGGCCGGGCTCGACGTGAGGGTGCTGCCGGGTAACGTCTCGGGCATCACCATCACGCCCGCCAGGCCCAAGGTGCGGCAGGGCGATGTCGTCTCGTTCGAGGCCGACGTCAGGGACGCCGGCGGCAAATCGGTCGCGGGGCTCGCGCCGACCTGGAGCTTCTCGCCGGGTGACGGCCAGCTCGACGCCGACGGCCGATTCGTGGCGTACCGCCCCGGCACCTACACCGTCACCGCCACCCTTGGCCGGCGCTCGGCGAGCACCACCGTCGAGGTCGGGCAGCGGGACGTGCGCCGCTCGGTGACCGTGGTCGGCCGGCTGCCGCGCACCGCGTTTCTCACCTCGGAGGTGTGGATCCACCCCAACGGCAAGGTGGCCTACCTCGGCACCCACGGCGGCGGCGACCGGGTGTACGCCCTGGATATCAGCGATCCGGCCAGCCCGGTCGTAGTCGACTCGCTGCGGGCCAATACCCGGCTGGTGAACGACATGCAGACCACCGCCGACGGCAACTACATGGTCTTCACCCGGGAGGGTGCCTCCGATCGGAAGAACGGCATCGTGATCGCGGACACGCGCGACCCGCTGCATCCCAAGGAGATCGCGCAGTTCGTGGACGGCGTCGCCGCGGGGGTGCACTCGGTCTACATCTACGAGCATCCGGAGCACGGACGCTACGTCTTCATCACCAACGACGGGACCGGCGCGATCGACATCGTCAACATCACCGATCCGGCCAAGCCGACTCGCGCCGGCGAGTGGCGGACGGCCCGGCCCGACGCCGCCCGCTACGTGCACGACCTCGACATCGTGGACGGCCTGATGTACGCCAGCTACTGGAACGACGGGCTGGTCATCCTCGACATCGGCAACGGCAAGTGGGGCGGCCGCCCCGACAAGCCGGTCATGGTCTCGCAGTTCAAGTACGATCTCGACTCGCTGTACCGGGAGGTCGAGGACGTGAGCGGGCCCGGCTTCACCCGCGGGACCCACACGGCCTGGCGCCAGCGAGGCGGGAAGTACGTCTTCATCGCCGACGAGGTGTACCTCAACCGGCCCATCAAGGGCGCCAGGGACGCCTCGGCGAGCCGGATGTACGGCACGCTGCAGGTGGTGGACGTGAGCGACATCGAGCACCCGAAGGCGGTCGCCTGGTACACGCCGGAGAACGGCGGGGCTCACAACGTCTGGCAGGTGGCGGACACCCTCTATGTCGGGGCCTACGATGCCGGCTTCCACGTCTTCGACATCTCCGGAGAGCTGCGGGGCGACCTGCGTGCGCAGAACCGCGAGATCGCGTCCCTCAACACCGCGGATATGGGAGGCAGCGTGCGGAACGCCGCCTTCACCTGGGGCGTGGTGGTGAACCCCAGGGACGGGCTCGCCTATGTCAACGACTTCAACAACGGGTTGTGGGTCGTCCGGGTGAATCCGAAGCGGACCAAGGAGCCGATGTTGCCGTGAGGAGGATTCCGCTCGCGCTGGCCCTGCTCGCCGGCTGCGCGTCCGCCGGACGGACGGCCGAAACGAAGCCGGCCGACGACGAAGCGCAGGATTATCTCGTCTTCGTCGCCAGCGAGGGGAACGATCGCATCGCGCTGGTGCGGTTCGGGCAGGGGAAGGCGAAGGTGGAGCGGGAGCACCGGATCGGCGTCAATCCCACCGAGCTGGCCGGCCCTCACGGCCTCTCGGTGTCGCCGGATGGTGCGTGGTACTACGTCACGACCGCGCACGGCACGCCGAACGGCGCCATCTGGAAGTTCTCGACCGCCGCCGACGAGCAGGCCGGACGGGTGGAGCTGGGCCGGTTTCCCGCCACACTCCAGGTGGCGCGCAGCGGGCACTACGCCTGGGTGGTGAACTTCAACCCCTACGGCGAGATGACGCCGTCCACGGTGTCGGTCGTCTACACCGACGACATGCTCGAGGTGCGCCGCATTCCCACCTGCGTCATGCCCCACGGGTCGCGCATGTCCCCCGACGGCAAGCGGCACTACTCCGCCTGCATGATGGACGACGCGCTGGTCGAGATCGACGCCGACCGGATGGAGGTCACCCGCCACTTCGTGTTGACGGCCGGGGCAGAGCACGGCATGGAAGGTCCGGTGCTCGTCATGTCGGCCGCCGGGCCCCACGGGGGCCCTTCCACGGCCGCGGCGGGCCCCGGCGCGGTCACCTGCTCGCCCACCTGGGCAGAGCCGTCCGCCGACGGGCGCTCGGTCTGGGTGGCATGCAACAAGTCGAGCGAGCTGGTGCAGCTCGACGTCGGCTCGTGGAAGCTGGTGCGCCGGGTGCCGGGCGGTGACGGGATCTACAACCTGGCCGCGAGCCGCGACGGGCGGCTCATTGTCGGCACCAACAAGCGCGGCCAGTCGGTGTCGGTCTTCGAGGCGTCCACCGGCCGCGAGCTCGCCCGGATCCCCACCACGCGGCGGGTGCCGAGCGGACTCGCCATCTCCTCCGACAGCCGGTACGCCTTCGTCACCCAGGAGGGCGTCGGGTCGGAGCCGGGCACGGTGGACGTGATCGACCTGCGCGCGCTCGCCCGGGTCGCGAGCGTGGACGTGGGGCAGCAGGCCGGCGGCATAGACTTCTGGAAGAGCGAGCCCGCTCCGCCCGCACACTGAGGCGCCGGGCGAGCCGCGCCTTCAGCCGGACCCGAACTCCCCCGTCGCGTTGCCGATGACGCCGTCCAGGTCGTCCGGGGCGCGGAGGCGGCACTCCCGTCGCAGGTCCTCGATGTCCGCGGCCAGAAAGGTTCCCAGGAGGCCGTCCATGGTGACCTCGAACGCCGGCAGCTCCTTCTTCGCCACGCTGTTCGAGTACATCGCCATGACCGCGCGGTCGTCGAAGCGGTAGAACGAGTACGTGGGATAGCGGCCGAACAGCCGGACCTGCACCGGCTTCTGGTAGTCTCGTGCCAGCCGCGCGAAGTATCGGTAGGCATCCTCGACCATCGCCGGGATCAGCGGCCCATCGTCGAAGTGCTTCTCCAGGGAGAACATGAGCTCGTGGTTCTCCAGATCCGGCAGGAACACCTCGAGACTGGTGCCCTCGCGCCCGAGGAACCCCTTGATCGCGGCGTCGTGGTTCTCCCGCCAGCGCCGCGAATGGATGAAGTACAGCACCATCGAGCGCGATGCCGCGATGAGCTCGTCGAACCGGGGCACGAAGCCGGCGAAGCTGGCGACCCGGACGATTCCGGGGGGCTCGGGCGCGGGCATCATGGAGGGAGCGCCAATGATCAGGGGAAGATGCCGAGCTGCTCGTAACTCAGCGCCACTTTGTCGATCGCGACGATCATCGCCGCGGTCCGCATGCTCTCCTTGCCGCCATGCTGCTTCCACATCTCGCGGATCGGGTGATAGGCGCCGATCATCGTCTCCTCCAGCCCCGAGTTGACCAGGTCCTCCTCGCTCGCGCCGTGGGTGACGCGCTCGACCTCCTCGGGGGTGAACTGCCGGCCCGTGACGCCTTCCACCGCCGCCAGCAGGCGGGCGTAGGCTCCCTGCTCGAACCGCTTCTGCATCCTGCCGAAGCGCACGTGGCCGAGGTTCTTGACCCACTCGAAGTAGGAGACGGTCACGCCGCCGGCGTTGATGTAGGCGTCGGGGATCACCAGGACCCCGCGCCGGGCCAGGATCTCGTCCGCCTCCGCGGTCGTGGGGCCGTTGGCGGCCTCGACCACCATCTTGGCTTTGAGCCGTGGCGCGTTCTCCGCGGTGATCTGGCGCTCGAGGGCCGCGGGTATCAGGATGTCGCACTCCAGCTCCAGCGCGTCCTCCCGGCGGGCGAGATTGGTCGCCCCGGGGAAGTCGAGGATGCTCTTGCGCTCCTTCCGGTGTGCCATCACCGCTTCGATGTCGAGTCCCTTGGGGTTCGCGATCGCGCCCTCGGACTCCGACAGCCCGACCAGGAGCGCGCCCGCCTGCTGGAAGAACTGCGCGGCGTGGTACCCCACGTTGCCGAGCCCCTGCAGGACGACGCGCTTGCCGGCGAGGCCGGCCGTGAGGCCGAGCGCCTTCATGTCCTCCTTCACGCTGCAGATCTCGCGGACCCCGAAGAAGACACCGCGCCCGGTGGCCTCCACCCGCCCGCGAATGCCGCCCGCGCTCACCGGCTTGGCCGTGACGCAGCCCAGCGCGTCCAGCTCGCCGGGGCGGAGCTGGGTGTAGGTGTCGGCGATCCACGCCATCTCGCGCGGGCCGGTCCCGACATCGGGGGCCGGCACGTCCAGGCCGGGCCCCATGAAGTTCTTTCGAACCAGCTCGAAGACGTACCGCCGGGTGATGCGCTCCAGCTCGGTCGGGGAGTAGCGCTTCGCGTTGATCTTGATGCCGCCCTTGGCGCCGCCGAACGGCACGTCCACCAGCGCGCACTTGTAGGTCATCAGCGCCGCCAGCGCCTGCACCTCTTCGGCGTCCACTGCCTCGGCGTACCGGATACCGCCTTTGGTCGGAAGCTTGTGATGGCTGTGCTCCGCCCGCCAGGCGTGCATCACCTCGATGCTTCCATCGTCCCGTTTGATGGGGAAGCTGGTGTAGAAGAGGTTCTTGCACGCCCGGATGTTGGCGAGCAGTGTGGGATCGTGGCGGGTGAACGAGGCGGCGTGATCGAACGCCCGGTTCACCTGCTCGAGGAAGCTGGAGCCGAGTGACATCTGTGCTCTCTCGCGGTTGGCGAGGATAGTGAATGAGTGCGACCAATATAGACGAACGCGGGTCGCCCGGCAGGCTCACTCGCTCGCGGTCGCTCGCGACGCCAGCGTCTCGTGGATCTTCCGCGCCAGCGCTTCGGGGCTGAAGGGCTTCTGGAGGAAGGGGTGGCGCGACTCGAGCACGCCGTGGTGATCGAGCGCGTTCTCGGTGAATCCCGACATGAAGACCACCGGGGCGCCCGGACGCAGGTCTCGAAGCTTCGCCATCAGTCCGGGGCCGCTGGTATGCGGCATGATCACGTCGGCCAGGACCACATCGATGGGCCCGGGGTGCTCCGCCGCGATCAGCAGGGCCTCCTGCGGCCGCCGCGCGACCAGAACGGAGTAGCCGTACTGCCGGAGCGCGCGCGCCGCGAAGTCCCGAACCGCGTCCTCGTCCTCCACCACCAGCACGGTCTCCCGGCCGCGCGGCGTCTCGGCCGCACGCGCCGGCTGGATGGGGCCGGACGCGGCGGGCGCGGCCAGGCGCCGGAAGTACACGCAGAAGGTGCTGCCGTGGCCCGGCTCGCTGTAGACCGAGATCGACCCGCCGCTCTGGGCGACGATGCCGTAGACGGTCGAGAGGCCGAGTCCGGTGCCACGCCCCGCTGCCTTGGTGGTGAAGAACGGCTCGAAGATGCGGGGCTGGTGCTCGGGCGCGATGCCCACCCCGTTGTCGGTCACCGCGAGCATCACGTAGGAGCCCGGCGGCGCGTCGAGGTGCTGCCCGAAGGTGACCGAGTCCACCTCCACGTTCCGGGTCTCGATCGTGAGCAGGCCGCCATCCGGCATCGCGTCGCGGGCGTTGACCACCAGGTTGATCAGGATCTGAGCCACCTGTCCCGGATCCACCATGGTGTGCGCGAGGTCCGGCATGGGGAGCACCTTCACCTCGATGTTCTCGCCCACCAGCCGGCCCAGCATGCGCATGGTATCGCTCACGACTTCGTTGAGCAGGACGGGCCGAGGCTCCAGCACCTGGCGTCGCCCGAACGCCAGCAGCTGACGGGTGAGCTCGGCGGCGCGCGACGCGGCGGCCTCGATCTGGTCGATGTCGTCGCGGCTGGTCTCGCCGATGCCGGGGTCCTGCTTGAGAAAGGCGGCGTGCCCCAGGATCGCGGTGAGCAGGTTGTTGAAGTCGTGCGCGATCCCGCCGGCCAGCTGCCCGATGGCCTCGAGCTTCTGCGCATCGCGCCGCCGCTCGAGCAGCAGGGCGCGCGACCGCAGCCGGCGATCGAGCGTGGCGCCCAGGAGCCCGATGCCCAGGATCGCGAGCGCCCCGAGTCCGACCGCGACGGCGAGCTGCGGCGTGGCGAGCACGCCGCCGCTCGGCTGTCCCGTTCGCCCGGGCACGCTGAACTGGGCTGCCGCCATGCCGGTGTAATGCATGCCGGCGATCGCCCCGGCGAACAGGATCCCGCTCGCCATCCGCCTCGTGCGAGTCGGCCGGCTCGCGGCCGATCGGGAGCGGTAGGCGACTCCCAGTCCCGCGAGCGAGGCCAGGACCGCGATCGCCACCGAGGCCGCCACGAGGAGCGGGGAGTACTGAAGCCGGGCCTCGAGGTTGAGGCCGGACATCCCGATGTAGTGCATGCCCGCGATGGCCGGCGCCATCCACAGCGCTCCTGCGACCAGCCCCAGCCGACCCGGCGCCGGGCGGCTCGCGATGAAGAGGGCGATCGCGGCCGCACCGATCGCCACCGAGAGCGAGAGCAGCACCAGCCGCACGCTGTGCGTGGTTCGGAGGGGAAGGTGGTAGGCGAGCATGCCCATGAAGTGCATGCTCCAGATGCCGAGGCCCATCGTCAGGGACCCCCCGGCCAGCCAGGCCAGCCGCTCGCCGCCGCGCGCCGCGGCTACCCTGGCGGCGAGCTCCAGCGCGGCATAGGAGGCGACGCCGGCGACCAATATGGAGAGGATGACCAGCCCGGGGCTGTACCACCCGTGAAGAGGCATGTCCCTGCCGTAATGTGACGAATGATCCACGGATAGTAGTCTCACCCCGCCCGCTCGCGCCACACTGCCGCGGCCACTCTTCCGAGCACCATGAGGGCCACGGCGATCAGGACGAATGCCGCGTAGCTTCGGAGCGCCCGCCTGCGGTACGCCAGGCCGAGCGGCGTCAGCCGTTCGGGGGTCCAGGCGAGCTCGAGCGGGCTCACCCCGGGCCTGCGGTGGCGGACCATCTGGACGTAGCAGTAGACCCCGTACGCCCACAGCGCGATGGCCAGCGCGAGGCCTACGGAGAATCCGACGAGAACGAGCATCCCCGGGCAATCCGCCTGATACCGGTTATCTTACGGGTTGAGCCGCGTGCTGTCTCGCCGGTCGGCTCCTCTCCCCGCCACTGGCAGGTGCGCATGCCGAAATCCTCGAATTCCTCAGAGAAGCCCTCGTCCCCGTCGCGACCCCTCATCGAGCGGGTCCAGGAACGGGTAGATAAAGCCGCCGCAAGCCTCGGGGAAACCCGCCGCGCTGACCGGCGCAGCGCCGCTTCCGCGCCCACCCTCGGCTCCGCCGGTCCGCGGGAGATGCGCGCCCTGCGCCGGGTGTTCCGCGACATGGGGCGGACTCAGCGCTCGGCCCGTCGCCAGCTGGGCCAGGCGCCATCGCCGGTCGTTCGGGAGGCCGCCCGGGCATTCCGGGAGGCGCCCAGTCTGTCCGCGCTGGTCCTGGTGGCGGCGTCGCTCGATGAGGTCGGTCTCCTCTCCTGGTGAGCCGCCGCCTCGGCTCCCTCCAGCGAGGCCCCTGATCGACACGAGGCCCCCTCGCGGGGGCCTCGTCTTTGTCGACCAGACGGCGCGGACCGGTCAGCGCGTGTCGCGACTGATCTCCCGCAGCACCGCCAGACTCCTGCTGCCCAGCGTGATCAACGCCTCGAACCTGCCCTTTACGCTCACCTTGGAGCCGGACCGCGGCGGCCCGCTCTGCTCGCTCACGACTGTGAGCGTGCCCGTCGTGTCTCTCACCTGGTAGGCACCGAGTCCCAGCCCGCCGGCAGACTCCCTCACTTCGCCTTCCACTCGAACCGTCTTGCCGTCGTAGCGGGCGGGATTGTCGAGCAGCTCGCCGATCGGGGTGACGCCGGCACAGCCGGCAAGGATCAGCAGGACGCCGGCGAGCGGAGCGAGGGCGGCAGCGCGGCTGCGGGCGGTTCGAGAGACCATGGCGGGGACTCCGAGTCGAGGATGCCATCACTGGGCACGACACCGCGAATCTATCTCCGGTCACCCTCGCTCACCAGCGCGACCCTGGCGTCGAAGTGGTTTGCCGGGTGGCAGTTATCGCGAGGTCGCTCGCGGCGTACCTCTTGCTGTTCGGGGGGACTCCCCCAACCGGTGCACCTACAATGCTGCTCGAAGGCTCGAATCGCCTTGCCTGGGCCAGGACCGCCCTCGCGGTCTGCGGCATGCTCGCGCTCTCCGCCTGCGCCTCGAAGTACGCGCAGGTTCCTGCACGGCTGGACCTCCGGTCGTACGGACGGGTCGCACTGGTCACGTTCGTCGCCGACGAGCACGCCGGACTGGGGGCGCTCGCCACCCGGCGCTTCGCCGAGGGGCTGCTCGCCAGCCAGCCCGGCGTCGAGCTGCTCGAGATCAGTGAGTCGGACTCGGTGCTGAAGAGCCTCCCTCCCGGCACCGATCCCGTCGTGATCGCCCAGGCGCTCGGGCAGGCGAGGGACATCCCGGCGGTGTTCGTGGGCAACCTCAAGGTTTCCGGGGTGAAGCCGCGCGCCCGGCTGGGCGCGAGCGACTTGAAGGTACGGGCCTCGGTGTCGGCCGAGCTGACGGTGCGGCTCCTCTCGACCCGGGCCGGCGGCAGCCTGTGGCGCTCGAGCTCGGTGGCCAGCGGCACGGTGGGCCGGGTGGCGCTCGCGGGGGGCCTGCCCTCGGTGGCCATCCGGGATTCGGAGGAGGCGTATGACGAAGTGGTCCGCTCGCTGGTGGCCGAGGTGACCAGGGATCTCAGGCCGACCTGGGTGAAGCAGTAGACATTCCGGCGGCCGCCGACACCGAGCCCGGCGTCGGCGGCTGGCACGACCCCCCTCTCCCCGGCGTTGCCCGTCGACCTTTCCCGCCGTAACTTCTCCCGGTCGGCACGCCCGATTCACCGCAGATCCCTCCTCGGGACCCACTTTCGTCATTCGACCGCCATTCGGAGGCATCACGTGCCCCCCGCCGCCAACAGCCGACTCCCCGAGCTCCTCGAGCGACGCGAGTCGGACATCCTCGCTCAATGGATCCGGGAGCAGCTCGCCGTCGCCAACTCCCGTCGCGACCTCATGCCTGATGCGGAGCTTCGCGACCAGTCCCGGCGTTTCCTTTCGCTCGTGCGTGAGGCCGCGGCTCACGGGCCGCTCGGCACCATCTCCGGGTCGGCCTGGGACCAGGTGAAGGACCTGCTCGGGGACATCTCGCGTGCGCGCGCCGGCAAGGGCTTCTCCCCCTCGGAGACCGCGAGCTTCGTGTTCTCGCTCAAGCAGCCCGTCTTCGAGGCACTCAGGCAGGACTGCGGCACCGATACCGCAGCACTGGGCCAGGAGATGTGGGCCGCCAGCAGCCTCCTGGATCAGCTCGGACTCTACACGATCGAGATTTACCAGAAGGGCCGGGAAGCGGTGATCGCCAGGCAGCAGGAGGAGATGCTCGAGCTTTCCACGCCCGTGGTGAAGCTCTGGGACGGCATCCTCGCGCTGCCCATGATCGGCACGCTGGACAGCGCGCGCACCCAGGTCGTGATGGAGTCGCTGCTCCAGCGCATCGTGGAAAGCGGGTCGGAGGTCGCCATCATCGACATCACGGGCGTTCCCACAGTGGACACCCTGGTGGCGCAGCATCTGATCAAGACGATCACCGCTGCCCGGCTGATGGGCGCCGACTGCATCATCAGCGGCATCCGTCCGCAGATCGCGGCCACGATCGTACATCTCGGCGTGGACCTCAGCACGGTGATCACCAAGAGCACGCTGGCCGATGCCTTCGAAGTCGCGCTCCGCCGGCGGGGGCTCACGGTCCGCCCCACTCCCGCGCGCGCCTGAGCCGACATGGAACGCATCCCGATCCTCAAGATGGGAGAGTTCCTCCTGGTGACCATCCAGGTGGACATGCACGACCAGCTCGCCCTCACCCTGCAGGACGATCTGACCGAGAAGATCGCGAAGACCGGCGCGCATGGAGTCCTCATCGACATCTCCGCCGTCGAGGTGGTGGACTCCTTCATCGGGCGAATGATCGCGAACATGGCGGCGATGGCCCGCATCCTCGACGCCCGGACCGTGCTGGTGGGCATGCAGCCGGCCGTGGCGATCACCCTGGTCGAGCTTGGGCTCAGCCTGCCGGGCGTGCGCACCGCCCTCGACGTGGAGCGCGGCATGGCCCTGCTCCGCGACGAGCTGGAGTCGATCTCCCATCGGAGTCGCGGGGTGGCCGATGGCGACGCTGAGGGATGAGACCCTCGACATCCGCTCGAGCGGAGACGTCGTCCGGGTAAGGCAGACGGTGCGGACCCGTGCCGCGGAGCTGGGGTTCAGCCTGGTCGACCAGACCAAGCTGGTGACCGGCGCCAGCGAGCTGGCCCGCAACACGCTGGACCACGGGGGCGGGGGTCAGGCGCGAATCGAGACCATCCGGGAGGACAGCCGCAAGGGAATTCGCATTACTTTTGAGGACCAGGGGCCGGGCATTCCCGATACGGCCCTCGCACTGACCGACGGATATTCCAGCGGCGGTGGTCTGGGTCTGGGTCTGAGCGGCACCCGCAGGCTCATGAGCGAGTTCCGCATCCAGTCGGAAGTCGGGAAGGGCACTCGCGTGCAGGTGGCTCGGTGGTGTTGACGGGGGTATCGGTGGCGGTCACCGTGGGCGACAGCAGCCAGGTGGGCGAGGCTCGGCGGGCTGCGGTCTCGCTGGCCGAAGCGGCGGGACTGGACCAGAGCATCAGGAGCGACGTGGGAATCGTGGCCACCGAGGCGGCGACCAACCTGGTCCGGCATGCCGGCGGCGGACAGGTCCTGGTGCGAGTGCTTCAGGTCGGAGGGCGGCAGGGTGTCGAGATCGTCTGCGTCGACCAGGGCCCCGGGATGCGCGACGTCGAGGCCTGCCTCGCCGACGGCTACTCCAGCCGGGGCACCATGGGGGGCGGCCTGGGAGCGATGCGCCGGCTCGCGGACGAGTTCTCCCTCTGGTCCGCGCCCGACGCCGGTACTGCGTTGGTCTGCCGCTTCTTTTCCCGCTCGAAGCCGAGGGCGAACGCCGGCGCGCCGGCGGTGGCGGGGCTCGCCGTGCCGATGCCTGGTGAGGCCGCCTGCGGCGACGCCTGGACCGCGGTCGACCAGCCCGCCGGGCCGGCGCTCCTGATGGTGGATGGGCTGGGCCACGGGCCTGCCGCGGCCGAAGCGGCGGAGACCGCGGTCCGGCTCTTCCGGGAGCCGACCTGGAGCCGACCGGAGCAGGCGATCGGTGTGCTCCACGCCGGCTTGCGGAGCACTCGTGGCGCCGCGGCGGCCGTCGCGCTGGTCGAGACCACCCGACGCGAGCTGCACTTCGCCGGCGTCGGCAACATCTCGGGTGCGCTCGTCGCCGGAGACAAGGTGCGGCACCTGGTCTCTCACAACGGTACGCTCGGCCATCAGATGCTGAAGGCGCAGGAGTTCGTCTACCCCTGGGAGAGCGGCAGCCTCCTCATCCTCCATTCCGATGGACTCACGAGTCGCTGGCGGGTCGACCAGTACCCCGGCCTCTTCAGGCAGGATCCCGCCCTCATCGCCGCGGTCCTCTACCGCGACCATGCCCGCGGCCGGGACGACGTGAGCGTGGTGGTCTGCCGCCTGTCGGCCAAAGAGGCGGCGTGAACACCCCGCTGCTGAAGATCCAGCTGTCGCGCGACGCCGACGTCGTCCTCGCGCGACAGCGCGCCCGCCAGATCGCCGCGCACCTCGGGTTCGACGTCCACGACCAGGCGCGCCTCGCTACGGCCGTCTCGGAGCTCACCCGCAACGCGGTCCAGTACGCCGGCGGCGGCTGGACCCAGTTCGAGCTCGACCGCGAGACCGAGCACTGCCTGGTGGTCCGCGTCTGGGACCAGGGGCCGGGCATCCCGCACCTCGAGGACGTCCTCGCCGGCCGGTACCAGTCCACCAGCGGTCTTGGCATCGGCCTGGTGGGTGCACGACGGCTCACCGACCGGTTCTCCATCGAGGCCCCCGCCGGGGAGGGAACCAGCGTCACCGTCGGCAAGGTGTTGCCCCAGGAGGCGCGGCGCCGTGGCAGGCCTTCGGTGTCGGAGCTGGCCCAGGCATTGGCCTCGGGGCGCTCGGAAGACGCCCTGGCGGAGCTCGAGTACCGCAACCAGGAGTTGATCCGCGCGCTCACCGCCCTCGCCGAGCGGCAGGCGGAAACCGACCGGCTCAATGCCGAGCTGGGAGAAACCAACCGGGGGGTGCTCGCGCTCTATGCCGAGTTGGACGATCGCGCGGCCGAGCTGGGGCGGGCCTCCCAGCTCAAGTCCGCGTTCCTTTCGGGCATCAGCCACGAGCTGCGCACTCCGCTCAACTCCATCCTCAACATGACCCGCATCCTGCTCTCGCGCATGGACGGGGAGCTGACCGGGGAGCAGGAGCTGCAGGTCACGCTGATCCAGAAGGCGGCTGCCTCCCTCACCGATCTGGTCACCGACCTGCTCGACCTGGCCCGGATCGAGGCGGGGAAGACCGAGGTGCGAGCGGTGTCCTTCACCGTGGGCGACATCTTCGGCACGCTCCGCGGGATGTTCCGGCCGCTCCTCGCGTCGGACGAGGTGACGCTCAGCTTCGACGGCCTCTCGCACGAGGTGACGGTCCACACCGACGAGGGCAAGCTTTCCCAGATCCTGCGCAATCTCATCTCCAACGCCATCAAGTTCACCGAGCGCGGTGAGATCCGGGTGTCGGCAGTGAGCGCGCCCGACGACTGGGTGGTGTTCTCGGTGACCGACAGCGGTGTCGGAATCGCGCCCGAGGACCAGGCGCGGATCTTCGAGGAGTTCGCGCAGGTGGACAACCCCCTGCAGAAGCAGGTGAAGGGAACCGGGTTGGGCCTGCCCCTCTCGCGGAAGCTCGCCATCCTGCTCGGCGGCAGTCTCGAGGTCGAGAGCACGCCCGGTGTCGGCTCGCGGTTCGAGCTGCGGCTGCCGCGGATTTACCGCGAGCCTCGCCTCACGCCGGCCGAGGGCGTGCCGCTGGTCGCGGCGATCGCTGCGGAGGGACGGCATGTCTGACGCGCCGCGGATTCTGGTGGTGGACGACACCGAGGCAAACCGCTATGCGGTCGTGCGCCACCTGCGAAAGGCCGGGTACCTGGCACTCGAGGCGCTCGACGGCCGGAGAGCCCTGGAGAGCATCGCTCGAGAGCTCCCCGACCTGGTCGTGCTCGATATCCGCATGCCGGAGATGGACGGGTTCGAGGTGGTGCGCCGCCTGCGCGCCGATCCGAAGACCGCGCACCTCCCGATCCTGCACTTGTCGGCGAGCTTCACCGATCCGCTCAGCCAGGCGGCGGGCCTCGACAGCGGCGCGGACGGCTATCTCACCCACCCGGTCGACCCTGTCGTGCTGCTCGCGAGCATCCGCGCCCTGCTGCGCGTCCGCAAGGCGGAGCGAGAGGCGAGGTCGGCCGAAGATGCCTGGCGCGCGACGTTTCAGGCGATCGGCGACGGGGTCTGCGTGCTGGATGCCGGCGGCGCCATCGAGAAGTGGAACACCGCCTTCGAGACCGTGGTCGGGCGCGCGGATCTCGCGGGGCGCCGGCTTCCGGAGCTGATACCGGCCCTCGGCGCGCTCGAGGAGCCTCCGTACGTGGCCTTGGCCGACGGCTCGCCGCTGATGGGCACCGAGATCTCGCTCGACGGCGCATGGGTGCGCGTCTCCGCCCGGCCCACACTCGCCGGCGAAGCCGGTCCAGCGGGTGCGGTTGCCGTTCTGACGGACGTAACCAAGCAGCGGAATGCGGAGCTGCGGATGCAGAAGGCGCAGCGGCTGGAGGCCGCGGGACAGCTCGCCGGCGGGATCGCGCACGAGATCAACAACATGATGACGGTGGTTCTGGGACTCTGCGAGCTCATGACCCGGTCCGGCGAGCTCTCCGAGCCGTTGCAACGCGACGCCGTCGAGATCCGAAAGGCCGCGGACCGCGCCGCGGACATGGCTCGCCAGCTCCTGGCCTTCACTCGCCGACAGATGCTCCACCCGCGCGTGCTCGACCTGAACGGGACCCTGGCGGGCATGGGGCACCTGATCGGGCAGCTCATGGGCGCCGGCCGAGAGGTGACCTTCACCCTCTCCCCGGAGGCGGGGTCGGTCTATGCCGACGAGGCACAGCTGGAGCAGGTGATTCTCAACCTCGCGCTCAACGCTCGTGACGCCATGCCTCGGGGCGGTTGCTTCACCATCGCCACCTCGCGGGAGCGGCTCGACGGCGAGTTCGCCGCCCGGTATCCCGGCATCGAGATCCGGCCCGGGGAGTACGCCCGGATCACCGTCACCGACACCGGCACGGGAATGAGTCCGGAGACGCTCTCGCGGGCCTTCGAGCCGTTCTTCACCACCAAGCCGATCGGCGAAGGAAGCGGTCTCGGCCTAGCGTCCGTCTACGGCATCGTGAAGCAGTCCAACGGCTACATCTGGGGCGAGAGCGACGCCGAGGCGGGAACCACCTGGTACGTGTACCTGCCGCACGTGACGGGATCGCCCGACCAGGATGCGCCGGCGGAGCCGGTGCAGCCGTCTCTCGAGCGGCGCGCCGACACCGTCCTCGTGGTGGACGACGAGCCCATGGTGCGGGCCCTGGCGCGGCGGGCCCTCGAGGGCTACGGCTATGCGGTGCTGGAGGCGGAACACGGCGCGGCGGCGATCCGGCAGATGTCGGCGGAGGGCTGGCGCGTGGCGCTCGCGGTGGTCGACGTCGTGATGCCCGAGATGGACGGCCGAGCACTCGGCGAGTGGCTGCGCGCCTCGTACCCGGGGCTGCCGGTCCTCTACATGTCCGGGCACACCGGCGACGATCTGGCCCGTCGGCACCTGCTCGCGCCCCAGGCATCCATCCTCCAGAAGCCGTTTCGTCCCGACGACCTGGTCTCGCGGGTACAGGAGCTGGTCACCATCAGCGGGCGGGGGAGATGACCTCCGGCCGGTTGCGCCTCTCTCTCACTCCCGCGCTGCTCCTCGCGGCGGTCCCCGCCAGCCGCTGTGAGCTCGCCACCGAGAGTCGGCCACTCGCCTCGCTGGTCATCGGGCGGCGCAATCTGTTATACTCTCCCGCATGCCGGGGATCGATGGGGTCGGCCCGGTCCTCGCGGACCACACCGGTCGCCCCTGCATCCGGCACGAGGCAGAACTCAGAGGACGAACGATGCGCGGATGGATCAGTGGGCTCACCCTGGCTGCGGCGGCGCTCGCCTGCACCCCCGGGAGTGACACCCAGACCAGCGGTCTGCTGGAGCAGGGCCGGCAGTATACGGCCTGGCTGTACGGCAGCCAGTATCAGAAGCTGTGGGACCGCTTCTCACCCGACATGCGCCAGACCTTCGGCAGCGTCACCGACCTCGCCAGCTTCGCCGGACAGGCCGTGACGCGGCTCGGCCGGGAGCAGGGCCAGGTCGACGAAAAGGTCGAGACGCTGAACCCCCTCCGGATCTACAGCCGCACCTCGACTTTCGATCGGTCGAGCCACAGGATGCTGCTGGAGTGGACCATGGCGGAGGACGGCGCGGTGACGGGGCTGGTGCTGCGGCCGGCGCTGGACGGCACCGACTAGAGGCGAGGCGGCCGTCAGTATACTCTGCCGCCGAGCGGAACGTCCCGCTCCACGGCGAGCAGCACGACCTCGCCCGTCTCACTCGGCAGTCCCAGCACCAGAACCTCGGAGTTGAACCCGGCGATGTTGCGGGTGCCCAGGTTCACCGCCGCGACCACCAGCCGCCCGATCAGATCCTCCGGCCGGTAGAGCGCCCGAAGCTGCGCGCTCGAGGTCCTCTCGCCCAGCGGGCCGAAGTCGATCCATAGCTTGTACGACGGCTTCCGGGCGCGCTCGTTGAGCTCGGCCCTGAGGATTCGGCCCACCCGCAGATCCAGCGTCTCGAACGCCTCCATCGGATTCATTCGACCACCGCGTCCGCCTCGATCTCGATCAGCATCTCGGGAGCGATGAGCCGCCGTACTTCCACCATCGTCGTGGCCGGACGGATGGTGCCGAACACCTCCCCGTGTGCCCGGGCGAATTCCTCCCACCGGGAGATGTCCGTCACGTACATGCGGGTGCGCACCACATCGGCCAGGGAGGCACCGGCCCGCCGCAGGGCGGCGTCGATGTTCCTGAGCGTCTGCGCGGCCTGCTCGTAGGCGCTTCCCGCGCCCACGATCCTGCCGTCCGGACCGGTGGCGGTGGTGCCCGACACGTGTACGGTGTTGCCGACGCGGACGGCCCGGGAGTAGCCGACGATCGGCTCCCAGGGTGCGCCGCTTGAGATGAGCTGTCGCTCCATGCGGACCCTCGAATTGATGGTGGTCTACCGGCGCGGCGGCGCCGCCTCCCGGCGCCAGTGCGGAAGCATGATCACGAAGCTCGCCCCCGGCCCGTCGCCGTCGGCACGGGTCAGCGTGCCGCCCGAGAGGCGCAGCACCTCACGCGCGACCAGAAGGCCGAAGCCGGCCGGGTGCGGGCCGGCCTTGGTGGTGACCGGAGACTCGAAGAGGCCGTCCGCCACGTGGGGAGCCACGCCCGGACCGTTGTCGGCTACCGTGATCCTCACCGTGTCGGCGGCGTCACGAGCGATGATCCGGACCAGGCCGTCCTCCCGCCGATGCAGTGCCTCGGTGGCGTTGAGGACCAGGTTGAGCAAGGCGTGTTCCAGGTGCCGCTCGATTCCCGCCGCGGCACGGACCGCGGGATCGATGTCGAGCTCGAGACGCGGCAGAGTGCGGCCCGCGCGATGAAGATCGACGATGAACTGGAGCGGCTCGCGAACGGAGATCGGGCCGAGCTCCGCCGCCTGGACGGGGTGCAGTACCCGCGAGAGCAGGTCGAGCGAGCGGCCCAGGTGGGCGCACGATTCCCGGAGAATCTTCTCGAATTCGGTGTGCGGATCGCCCAGGAGATCGGCCAGCAGCGTCAGCGACTGGGCGGGGCTCCGGATGTCGTGCAGAACCCAGCGCGCCGCCACGCCGAAGGCGGAGGCACGGTTGGCCGTGACCAGCAGGTGCAGGTCCCGATTGGAAGGTGGAATGGTGGCGATTCACCAACCTACACCGGCTTTTCAGTTTTTCCAGCGAGGCGCTGGACAAGCGAAGGCGCCCGGCAGGCCGCTCGAGGGCCTGCCGGGCGCAGTCGCATATGAATGACTCAGGCGCCGTCTACGCCTGGCTCCGGATCCAGTTTCTGCTTGCCCTTGCCCACCGCCTGCTTGGCCTTGCCCGCGAGCTCCTTCGCCTTGCCCTTCAGCTGCTCGCTGGAGTCGCCGGTGGCGCCACCTACGGCGTTGCGGATCCTGCCTTCGACGACATCGGCCGTTCCCTCCAGCCGGTCCTCCGTGCCCTCAGTCGCCATGTCCTTGCGATCGCTCATCTTGGCCTCGTGTTGGAGTACGGGCCCAACATGCCCGACCGGCCCGCGGGAGGCCGTGACTCCGCTCACCGATCCTGGGGCGAGGGCGTCGTCTCCGCATAGTGGCACGCGGCGGACGTCGCGCCGACCGGCCGCAGGAGCGGGATCTCGGTGCGGCAGCGCTCGTCCCGGCGCGGATGGAAGCAGCGGGGATGGAAGCGGCAGCCGGGGGGAGGGGAGCTCGGGCTCGGCAAGTCTCCGGTGAGGACGATCCGGGAGCGCTGCCGGGCGGGGTCGGGCTCCGGAACGGCGGAAAGCAGGGCGACGGTGTAGGGATGGCGTGGCTCCCGCAGCAGCTCCTCGGTGGGACCCTGCTCGACGATCTTCCCGAGATACATGACGGCCACCCGGCGGGCGATCTGCCGTACCACCGCGAGGTCGTGCGCGATGAAAAGGTAGGAGAGCCCGCGATCGCGCTGGAGATCGGCGAGAAGATTGAGGACCTGCGCCTGCACCGAGACGTCGAGGGCGGACACCGGCTCGTCGCACACGATGAAGGAGGGCTCCACCGCGAGCGCCCGGGCGATCCCGATCCGCTGCCGCTGGCCGCCGGAGAACTCGTGCGGGTACCGCCGGCCGTAGCCCGGATCGAGGCCGACCTCCTCCAGCAGTGCCCCGACCCGGCGGGCCACATCCCTCCCGGCCGCGAGCCGGTGGATCTGGATGCCCTCCGCGATCGCCGCGCCGATGGTCATCCGCGGGTTGAGCGAGCTGTAGGGGTCCTGGAAGATGATCTGCATTCGGCGTCGCATCTTCCGGAGCGCGGTGCGGTCGAGCGAGAAGAGATCGTGGCCCTCGAACACCGCGCTTCCCGCCGTCGGTTCCTGGAGCCGGAGGATCGTGCGCCCGACCGATGACTTTCCGCACCCCGACTCGCCGACGAGCGCCAGCGTCTCGCCCTTGTCGACGTCGAACGACACCCCTTCGACTGCGCGCACCGGCGGCGCGCCCGCCCGGAAGAGGCCACCAGCCTGGTAGTGCTTCACCAGGTCGCGAACTCGAAGGAGCGTCATACCTCCGCGAGCCAGCAACGCATCCGGTGATCGGGCTCCACCGGCAGCGGCGGCGGCATCGTCTCGCACTTGGCGAATGCCTTGGGGCAGCGGGGCCGGAAGCGGCAGCCGCTGGGCCATGCTCCCGGCGGCGGCACGCTGCCGCCGATCGGGGAGAGCCGCTCGACCGGCCCGGTGATGCGGGGAACGGAGGCGAAGAGTCCCTGGGTATAGGGATGAGACGGGCGCGCGAACAGGCGGTCGGTCGGGGCCTCCTCGACGATCTGGCCGGCGTACATGACGGCCACACGGTCCGCTCGTCCGGCCACGATGCCGAGATCGTGGGTGATCAGCAGGATCGCCATGCCGCGGCTGTCACGGAGCCGGTCCAGCACCTCGAGGATCTGCGCCTGAACGGTGACGTCGAGGGCGGTCGTGGGCTCGTCCGCGACGAGGATGTCCGGCTCGGCGGACAGCGCGATGGCGATCATGACCCGTTGCCGCATCCCGCCGCTGAGCTGGTGCGGATAGGCGTCGAGCCGCGCCGCGGGATCGGGGATTCCCACCTCCTGCAACAGCGTGAGGGCGCGCCGCCGCGCCTCGGCCCTGGACACGTCGAAGTGGGCCCGCACGCCTTCGGCGATCTGGTCGCCAACCGTGAACACGGGGTTGAGGCTGGTCATCGGGTCCTGGAAGATCATCCCGATGCGGCGACCCCGGATCCGGCGCAGCGCCTCGCCCTCGAGCGCGAGCACGTCGGTGTCGCCGAGACGGATGGAGCTGCCCTCCTCGATGCGACCCGGCGGGGGCTGCAGCCGCAGCAGCGCCAGGCTGGTGAGACTCTTGCCGCAGCCCGACTCGCCGACCAGCGCCAGCGTCCGGCCCCGCTCGAGCCCGAAGCTCACTCCGTCCACCGGATACACCCGGCCCTTCCCGGCGCCGGGGAAGGAGATCCTGAGGTTCTGAACGTCCAGGACCAGGGTCATGCGCCTCGCGGATCGATGGCCGCGCGAAGCGCGTCCCCGAAGAGGTTGGCCGAGAGCACGGTGACGACGATGGCGAGGCCGGGAAAGATCCCCGCCCACGGCGCGGCGACCAGGACCGACTTCGCGTCGAAGATCATCCCGCCCCAGGAGGGGGTCGGCGGCTGGACGCCGAGGCCCAGAAACGAGAGCCCCGCCTCCAGCAGAATGACGTCGCCGATGCCGAGCGTCGCCGCCACCAGCAGCGGTCCCGCCGTGTTCGGCAGCAGGTGACGGAAGATAATCCGACTTCGACTCGCCCCGAGCGCCTCCGCCGCGCGCACGTACGACTCCTCGCGGAGCCGGAGCACCTCGCCGCGCACCAGGCGCCCGGTCCCGAACCATCCGGTCGCGCCGATCAGCAGGATCAGCACCGCGACGGGTACCTGCTCCCAGACGGCGAGCACCAGAAGGAGCAGAAA
Source organism: uncultured Gemmatimonadota bacterium (assembly GCA_946887295.1). The sequence goes on from CAMPKP010000018.1 coordinate 20,890, forward strand.
CAGCCGGGGGACCGCCAGCGCCGCGTCCACCAGCCGCATGACCACCGCGTCCACCGGACCGCCCCAGTATCCCGCCACCAGCCCCATGGCCGCGCCCAGCGTCACCGAGAGCCCCACCGCGAGCGTCGCCACGGCCAGCGAGATCCGCCCGCCCGTCGCCACCCGCGAGAGGATGTCACGGCTCAGGTCGTCGGTGCCGAAGGGATGGGCCAGGCTGGGCGGGAGATTCTTGCAGGTGAGCACGCAGGGCTGCGCCAGCGGGTCGGGCAGCGCCAGCGGCGCGATCGCGGCGCCGGCGACGACGACGGCCAGCATCAGGATGCCCGCGCGGCCGCGCGGATCGCGCCACGCCCTGACCAGCACGCCCGGCATCACGAGTAGCGGACCCGCGGGTCGAGCAGCGCGTACGCCAGATCGGTGAGCAGGCTGGCGGTCACCACCAGCGCGGCGGCCAGCATCGCGGCGCCCATCACGAGCGGATAGTCGCGGCTCGAGGCGGCGTTCGCCGCGAGCGAGCCGAGGCCCGGCCACGCGAACACCATCTCGACGAACACCGAGCCGGTGACGAGGAGCGGGAGCCAGAGGCCGAACAGCGTGATCACCGGGAAGAGCGCGTTCCGCCAGGCGTGGCGCCAGATCACCCTCTGCTCGGAAACACCCTTGGCCCTGGCGGCTCCAATGTAGGGAAGCCGGAGGACCTCCAGCAGCGCGGAGCGCTGGTACCGCATGGTACCGGCGATGGTGACGAGGGAGAGCGTGAGTGTGGGAAGCACGAGATGGGCGCCCACGTCCAGCGCGCGCGCGAGCCAGGGGGCGTCGCCCGACAGCAGCGGGTCCCGCATCCCCGCGACCGGCAGCCATCCCAGCTCGATCCCGACCAGCCACGCGAGCACCAGACCGAGCCAGAAGGAGGGCGTGGCGTAGCCCGCGAGCGAGAGCAGCGTGAGCACCCGGTCCTCCCGGCTCCCCCGCCGCACCGCCTGCCTCACACCGAGCCAGAGCCCGACGGTGAAGTTGAGCAGGATGGCGGCGCCGCCCAGGAGCAGGGTAGGGATGATGCGGGAGGCGAGAAGGGTCGTGACCGGCAGCCCGTGCTCGATCGAGACGCCGAGGTCGGCCCGGAGGACACCCCGCACGAATCCGCCGAACTGGAGGTGAATCGGCTGATCCAGGTCGTAGAGGGCGCGCAGGCGGGCGACCTCCGCGGGGCTCATGGGCCGGTCCTCCCGGATTCTCGACAGGGGATCGCCCGGGGCCAGCCGCATGAGGAAGAACATGAGCACGATCGCGATCGCGAACGTGACGATCGCCTGCGCGGTTCGCCGCAGGAGCCACCCGGTCAAGTCAGGATCCGGGCGCGGGCCAGCGCCAGAGCGCGGTCCACGAGGACTCCGGGCGGAGGGCCACCTCCCGGAACCGGCGGTTCACCGCGAAGGCGAACGTCTGGGTATAGATGAAGGCGGCGGGCGCCTGCTCCTCGACCCTGCGGAGGAAGGCGTGCCAGGGCCGCCGGTCTGCCGTCGGCGTCCTGATCGCCAACTCGAGCAGGGAGTCCGCGACCGGATCACAGTAGCCCGCGACGTTGCCGGCCCCATGGCAGGTCCAGCTGTAGGCGAGACCGCTGGGCGAGGGATCCTGGCTCGCTCCCGAGAAGTCGATGTCGAAGTCGCCGGCCGCCCGCCGTTCCCCCCAGATCGTGGGGTCCAGCCGGGCCAGCTCGACGTCCACGCCCACCTGGCGCAACTGCTCCTGAATGATGGCCGCCATCTTGGTCCGGGTCTGGCTGGAGGCCGGGACCAGCATGCGCAGCGAGAGAGGCATGCCGCGCCGATTTTCGCGGGTGCCGTCGCGGTCGCGGTCGACCCATCCCTGTCCCGCGAGCAGCCGCCGCGCCGTGGACAGGTTCTGGCGCGAATGGCGCGGTGCGCCGTGGCGGATCCAGAGCTGCGAGGACGCCGGGCCGAAGGGCACGTAGCCGTACTGGCCGAGCACCGCCTGCACCAGCAGGTCGCGGTCCAGCGCGAGGATCAGGGCGCGGCGGACGTTCACGTCCGCCAGGATCGGATGGGGTCGATCGCGATTCGCGGGATCCCGCTGGTTGAAGAGCAGGTAGCCGATGTTGTTCGAGGGAACCGGCACCACCCTGACTGCCGGCACCGCTTCCACCCGCGCGATGGCCGTGGTCGGGAGGTTGTCCATCGCGTCCGCTTCCCCCGAGAGCAGGAGGTTGAGCCGCGCGTCCGGGCTCACGGCCACCCGCACGATCACGCGCTCTATGCCCGGCCGGCCCAGAAAGAAGCCGTGGTTCGCGGCCAGCTCGACGAACTCCCCCTCCTCCCGCCGCACCCAGCGGTAGGGGCCGCTGCCGACCGGGTGCGCCACGAACGAGGACCATGCGGCGGCGGTGGGTGGGAGGCCGGCGAGGAGGTGGGCCGGAAGGATCGCGACGTGAAAGGTCGCGTCATAAAACTGCTCCGCGTAGACGTCCTTGAAGCGGAACACGACGCGATGGTCGCCTTCGGCCTCGACGCTGGCGATCCGGTGGGTGACGTCCGCGAGCCGGGGTGCGATCGTGCTGTCACGGGCGCGACCATACGTGAAAGTGACGTCGCGCGCGGTGACGGGCGCGCCGTCGTGCCAGCGGGCGCGCGGGTCCAGCTCGAAGACGAGCGTGAGCGAGTCCCGCCGGCTCCAGCTCCTCGCGAGCCGGGGCTCGAACCCCCGGTCTCCGGCGGTGACCATCCCGGGTCCCACTCCCGCGAGCCGGAGAAACAGGTGGTCGGCGATCTCGGTGTTGGCGGTCGTATTGAGCGGACCCTCCATCAGCGTCGGCACCGGCACCGTGGCCTGCTGGCCGGTGACGATCACGATGCTGGAGGGCTCGCGCTGAGCCGGCGCGGGTATCGGTTGGACGGCGGACACACCGGCCAGAGCCGCGGCGAGGACGAGGCGTGCCGTCCAGGACATCAGGGAACTCCGGATGGCGATGGGGAGAGGGGCCGATTCAATGTAAACCGGGGGTGCCCGGAAGGAACCGGCTCGATCAAGCCCTCCAGGTCCATTCGGGAGATCGGAACCTGGGCTCGTGGCGCGCCGCCTCGCAGAGCAGCTCGTCGGGCGCCACGGCGGTCTCCCAGGGTTCCGGCCAGTGCTCGGCCGCGGCGGCCGCGACGGCGCCCGCCACCTCACCGGCGTCGGGAGCGCGGCCGGTCGCCTCGGCGAGCGATCCCGCGAGGTCGGGAAGGCCCCTCCCCAGTGTGAGGTTTCCCACGACGGCCTGCCGCCCAGTGAGCAGGATGGATCCGTGCTGCAGCAACCCGCCGCCCTCCCGAACCTGGGCGCTTCCCACCACCTTGCGCCCCCCGATCACGATCTCACCGCCCGCCGGCGAGAAGAAGCAGGCCCCGGCGTCGACCCGCGCCGGCGGTCGCGCTCCGGCCAGCTCGGCCTCGACTCCGAGTCTGCGGAGCGCGTCGAGGAGCATGCGGTGGATCTCCTCGTAGGCCTGGCGCAGCCCACCGAGCGCGCCGGCCGGCGAGGCGAGTGCGTAGGTCAGCTCCTCCGCGTGCCACACGGCGCGCCCGCCGCTCGGCCGCCGCACCACGTCCAGCCCCAGAGCGCCGATCTTCGCGCGGTCGTACCGGCGGCTGGCCGGCTCGTGGCGCCCGAACGAGAGGCAGTGCGGGGTCCATCGGTAGAGCCGGAGCCGCCGCTCCCCGCGCCCCGCGCGATCGAGCATCGCCTGGTCGATCGCCATGTTCTGCCAGCCCGGCCGACCCTCGAGGTCGAGCCAGAGGCGATTCACCCGTACGCCTCCACCGGTGGACACACGCAGACCAGGTTGCGGTCGCCGAAGGCGCTGTCGATGCGGCCCACCGTCGGCCACACCTTGTGCTCGCGCACGGCCCGGCTCGGGTAGGCGGCTCGCTCCCGCGGATAGGGCCGGTCCCACCCGTCGGAGATCACCTGTTCCAGCGTGTGCGGCGCGCTGGTGAGGAGATTGACCTCCCGGTCGGCGCGGCCCTGCTCGATCTCGCGGATCTCGTCGCGGATCGCGATCAGCGCGTCGCAGAAGCGGTCCAGCTCCTCCTTCGACTCGCTCTCGGTCGGCTCGATCATCAGCGTGCCCGCCACCGGAAACGAGACCGTGGGCGGATGGAACCCGTAGTCGATGATCCGCTTCGCGATGTCCTCCACGTCCACGCCGGCGCTGGCCTTGAAGGGGCGGGTGTCGATGATGCACTCGTGCGCCACGAGTCCGTTGGGCGCGGCGTACAGCACCTCGTAGTGCCCCTTGAGACGGCGGGCGATGTAGTTGGCGCTGAGGATCGCGATCTTGGTCGCTTCGGTGAGCCCGTCGTATCCCATGAGCGCGATGTACGCCCAGGAGATCGGCAGGATCGCGGCGCTGCCCCACGGCGCCGCCGAGACCGTGCCGCAGGCCTGCGGGTGTGCCAGGTCCACGATCGGATGGCCGGGCAGGAACGGCGCGAGATGCTTCGCCACGCCGATCGGCCCCATCCCCGGGCCTCCGCCCCCGTGGGGGATGCAGAAGGTCTTGTGCAGGTTGAGATGGCAGACGTCGGCGCCGATGTCGCCCGGCCGGCAGAGCCCCACCTGCGCGTTCATGTTGGCGCCGTCCATGTAGACCTGGCCGCCGTGCTCGTGGACGATGCGGCAGATCTCCTTGATCGAGCCCTCGAATACCCCGTGGGTGCTGGGATAGGTGACCATCAGCGCCGCCAGCGTCTCCCGGTGCGCCGCGGCCTTCGCCCGAAGGTCGGCGATGTCCACGTTCCCGTGGGCGTCGCTCTTCACCGGAACCACCTGCATCCCGGCCATCACCGCGCTCGCCGGGTTGGTCCCGTGGGCCGACTGGGGAATGAGGCAGGTGACGCGATGGGCCTCGCCTCGGGAGCGATGGTAGGCGCGGATCACCAGCAGTCCCGCGTATTCCCCCTGCGACCCGGCGTTGGGCTGGAGCGACACGGCGGAGAAGCCGGTGATCTCCGCCAGCTGGTGCTCGAGCTGGCTGAACAGCAGCTCGTAGCCGGCCGCCTGGTCCCTCGGCGCGAAGGGGTGCAGCCGGTTGAACTCCCGCCAGCTGACCGGCATCATCTCCGTCGTCGCGTTGAGCTTCATGGTGCAGGAGCCGAGCGGGATCATCGCGGAGGTGAGCGAGAGGTCCCGCGCCTCGAGCCGCTTGATGTAGCGGAGCATCTCGGTCTCCGAGTGGTGCCGATGGAAGACCGGATGGTCGAGATAGGAGGAGGTCCGCCCGAGCGAGGGGGGGATCGCCCGCTCCGACTTGATGCCGATGTCGTCCAGCATGAAGGGCAGCGCTTCGTTCAGCGAGAACACCGCGATCAGGTCGGCCAGGTCGCCCAGCGTCACTGTCTCGTCGAGCGCGATGCAGAGCCGGGTCGGCGGCAGGGGCCGCAGATTGATCTGCCGCACTCGCGCCGCATCGAGCAGGCGGGGCAGGGCCCACTCCGGCACCTCGACACAGAGCGTGTCGAAGAACACGTCGTGCACGATCCGGTAGCGGAGCCGCCGGAGGGCGTTCGCCAGCAGCACCGTGCGGGTGTGCACCCGCTCGGCGATGCGGCGCAGCCCGCCGGGGCCGTGGTAGACGGCGTACATCCCCGCCATCACGGCGAGAAGCACCTGGGCGGTGCAGACGTTGCTCGTCGCCTTGTCGCGCCGGATGTGCTGCTCGCGGGTCTGGAGGGCCATCCTGAGCGCGGTGCGACCGTCGCGGTCGCGCGAGACGCCGATGATGCGGCCCGGCATGAACCGCTTGTACGCCTCGCGGGTCGCGAAGAAGGCGGCGTGCGGGCCGCCGTATCCCATCGGTACCCCGAACCGCTGGCTGTTGCCGACCGCCATGTCGGCTCCCCACTCGCCGGGCGGGACCAGCATGGTCAGGGCGAGGAGATCGGTCGCCGCCGTGACCAGCGCGCCGGCCGCGTGGGCCCGCTCACAGAGCGAGCGGAAGTCGCGCACGGCGCCGTCGGTGGCGGGGTACTGCACCAGCGCCCCGATGACGCCCGGCTCGAAGGTGAACGTCTCCGGCTCGCCGACCACGACGCGGATGCCCCGCGCCTCGGCGCGGGTCTGCATCACCGCGATGGTCTGCGGATGGCAGTACTCGTCGACCAGGTAGACCGGCTCGCCGCGCACCTTGCTCACCGCGAGCGTCAGGGCCATCGCCTCCGCCGCCGCCGTCGCCTCGTCGAGCAGGGAGGCGTTCGCGACCTCGAGCCCGGTGAGGTTGGACACCACCGTCTGGTAGTTGAGCAGCGCCTCGAGCCGGCCCTGGGAGATCTCCGCCTGGTACGGCGTGTAGGCCGTGTACCAGCCGGGATTTTCCAGGACGTTCCGCTGCACCACCTGAGGGGTGAAGCAGCCGGCGTAGCCCATCCCGATGTAGGAGCGGAACACGCGGTTCATTCCCGCCAGCCCGCGCAGCGCCTGGAGCACCTCGCGCTCGCTGCGCCCGGGTGGAAGGGCCAGCGGACGGCGGAGCCGGATCTCCTCCGGCACCACCGAGTCGATGAAGGTCTCGATCGAGTCGTATCCCAGCACTGCCAGCATCTCGCCTACGTCGGACCGGCGGGGCCCGATGTGCCGGTATGCGAAATGGCTGGGATGGAGGACGTGCAGCTCGGGAGTGGCTGAAGCGGAGCGGACGGTGGTCATGACTGTAGCGCCTTTGGGTCGTGAAAACGCCCCGGGGAGACGACCCCGGGGCATCGCTGATTTCGCCTTGCTTTCGAACTCCGATTCAGATTCACGCTCACCGACTCCCGGAGGCTCACTCTCCGATGTGGGCCCGGTAGGCGTCGGCGGACATGAGTTCCTCGAGCGCCGCCGGGTCTCCCAGCCGGAGCTCGATCATCCAGCCCTCTCCGTACGGATCGCGGTTCACGACGGCGGGATCGTTCTCCAGCGCTGGGTTCACCTGAACCACCTCACCCGCCACCGGGGCATACAGCTCCGAGACCGCCTTCACCGCCTCGATGGTGCCGAAGGACTGGTTCCCTTCCACCTTGTCGCCGGACTTCGGCAGGTTCACGAAGACCACGTCGCCCAGCTCGCCCTGCGCGTAGTCGGTGATGCCGATACGGATGACGGCCGGATCGGAAGTCCGGGCCACGTACTCGTGCTCCTTGCTGTAGACCAGGCCGTCCGGAACATTGGACAAAGGGCGGGACTCCGTCGTGTGGTGGCGGGTGGGAGGATAGGCGGGCGCGAGGGGCAGGTCAAGCGCGGGAGAGGAGCGCGCGCCAGACGTCGGCCGCCGCGCGCTCCAGGGTCGGCAGATCGCCCGCATTCTCGATGACGAAGTCGCTCCGGGCCCGCTTCTCGGCGGACGGCATCTGGGCGAGGATCATCGCGCGGCCCTCGGCGTCGGACAGTCCCCGGCGCTCGCGAAGGCGCGCGAGCCGCAGGTCCTCGGGCGCCTCCACCAGGACGATCGCGTCGAAGGCGGACGGATCGCCGGCCTCGAACAGCAGCGGAATGTCGCTTACGACCACCCGCTCGCCCCGCCTCGCGGCCGCCTCCAGCAGCTCGGCTCGTCTGGCGTCCACCGCCGGATGCACGATCCGGTTCAGCGCCCGCAGCGCCTCGGGGTCCGCCAGGACCAGCCGGCGCAGCGCGGGCCGATCGATCGATCCGTCGGCCCGCAACACCGAGTCGCCGAACCGGCGCGCGAGCTCCAGGGTCACCGGCTGCCCCGGGGCCTGGAGCTCGCGCACGATCTCGTCCGCGTCGATGACGGCGGCGCCCCACCGGCGAAAGAGATCCGCTACGGACGACTTGCCGGCGGCGATGTTGCCCGTGAGCGCGACGCTCAGCATGTATACCTGCCGGGTGGCTGGGAGATACGCGCGGCCCGGACGCTACAGCAGCCGGGTCTGGTCCTCGTCCTTGCGCGGCACCTTGTGGCAGTGGCGGCACCGGGCCTCGTAGCTCTCCCGGCCGCCGACCATGATGGTGGGCGAGTCGTAGCGCGCCGGCTTGCCGTCCAGCAGCCGCTGGTTGCGGCACGCCGGGTCTCCGCACACCACGCAGATCGCCTGCAGCTTGTCCACCATCTCGGCCACGGCCATGAGGTCGCCCATCGAGCCGAACGGCTCACCCCGGAAATCGGTGTCGGCCCCGGCGAGAATCACACGCACGCCGCGCGAGGCGAGCAGCGTCGCCACGCTCACGATGTCCGGGTCGAGGAACTGGGCCTCGTCGATGGCCACCAGCTGAACCCCGGGCCGAACCAGGCGGAAGATCTCCGCCGCCGAATCCACCGGTGTGGCCTCGAGCTCGGTCCCGTCGTGACTCGAGACGCTGTAGAGCCCGGCGTACCGCGCGTCCAGGTGGGACTTGAAGACCTGCACCCTCCGACGCGCGATGATGGCCCGGCGCACCCGCCGGATCAGCTCCTCGCTCTTGCCGCTGAACATCACGCCGCTGATGACTTCGATCCAGCCGGGGTGTTGGCCGTAGTTCATCACTGCTCCGGTTGCGCTGGTGTGCGGGCGAGCGGGGAACTGGTGTCACGCGGGATGGGCCGGCGCGCCGGTCCGAAAATGCATTCCATGCGCCGCAACTTCCACCCACCTTGCGGCGCTCTCACCCGCTCGGCGATATTCGTGCCCCTCTGCCCACCAAGGAGCCCCCGTGAACAAGCAGGAAGTCGTCGAGGCCGTCGCCAAGCGGCTGGGGGTCACGCGGGCCCGCGCCGGGGAGATCACCGATCTTTTCTTCTCCCAGGGCGGCATCATCGCATCGGAGCTGAAGCGGGGCGGCAAGATCGCGATCTCGGGCTTCGGCAATTTCGAGCTGCGCCGCCGCGCCGCCCGGGCGGGCAGAAATCCCCGAACCGGCAAGACCCTCGCCATCAAGGCCTCGATCGTCCCGGCGTTCCGGGCCGCCAAGGCCTTGAAGGAGGTCGTGAACCGGAAGCGCTGAGCTGGCGGCGCGAGCCTCAGGCGCGCCGCGGCGCCCGCGCCCTGCCCGGCGGCTTGACCGGCCCGCGGTCCACGCGCGCCGTGATCCGCTTCCGCCGGATGGTGACGCCGTTGAGCGCGCCGGCCACTCGCTCCGCGTCCTTCGCCGGCAGCTCCACCAGCGAGTACGCGTCCCTGAGCTCCACCCGACCGATGTTTCCCCGATCCACCCTGATGTCCTTGGTCAGCACCGCCACCAGGTCGTTGGCCGTCGCGCCATCCTTCTTGCCGATCCCCACGTAGATCTTGACCGTGCCGGGAATGTCCGCTGCCGGTGCAGCCGGCGCGGCGGCGGCCGGCGAGGTGGTCCAGAGCCCGTAGAGCGCGGCGGCGACCGCGGTGGGGTCGTAACGCTCGAACAGGGGAGCGAGAGTGAGCACCGCCGCCTCGGGGCGCTGCTCCTCGATCGCGCGGACGATGGTGGCCCTGCGTGCCGCAGCTTCCGCGGTGACCGCGTCCACCATCCCCGGCAGCCGGAGCGGACGCCGGGGCGAGGCGATGCGCTCCACGTAGGGCTCGGTGCCGGGTGGAACCAGCAGGACGACGTCGCCGGCGGCGAGGAGCTGCCGCAGGCGATCCCCGGTGGGCAGGTCGAAGGCGATCACGGCCGCGGCCCCGGGCGCGTCGCCGGTCACCACGGTGATCGCCGGGTCTCCCGGCGGCAGCACCCGCGCGATGTCGGCGTGCCGGGAGCGGTCGACCGTCCAGACCGAGACCGAAGGCGGATCCAGGAGCTCGACCAGGTCGGCCAGGACCTGGGCTCGGCGCTCCCAGGAGACGCCGGCGGTCCGGACCGGCCCGGCGGGGGCGGGCGCCGGCGTTCCCGCGGGAGCCGCCCCGACAGTGAGCGCGCGGCGGGCATAGCGCTCCACCAGGTCGGCCACCCGTTCCGGAGCCCCGGTGTAGATGACGCGCTGGGCGTCCTTGTTCAGGTCCTGCATCACGGACGCCAGGCTCTCCTGGCTCTCCCAGCTTTCCGGCCATCCGAGAAAGACCGCGCCGATCTCCTCCGGCAGGAGCGCGGAGCGGCGGTGCAGCGCGAGCGCGGTGTCGGGCGACGTGACGAGCAGATCCACCTCGGCGGCCTTGAGTCGGCGCATCGCCCGGGCGGTGCCCCGGGCGACCTGGATCCTGAGGGACTCTCCGCCGAGACTCGCGGCCAGCAGTCCCCACTCGCCGAGCTGGGCCTCCGAGCAGAGCAGGAGGCCCCGCGTCCCCGGACCCAGCCGGCTCAGCGTGCCGGCCAGGGCCGGGGAGGCGTAAGCCGGCGACGGCGGCGCCACGACGACCAGGTTGTGCCCCCGCGCGGCGGTCGGCGCGGCTTCGCGCATCGCGGGATCGTCGGGATGCCAGCCCAGCCGCTCGACTGCGGCGGCGATGGGTGGGGTCAGATGGTGCGCTGCGAACGACGTCAAGGAAACCTCGCGAGGGGTGGCTGCCGGCGGGAACGTAGCACCCACGGGTGCCGATGTCATCCCGCGCGGAGCGAAGAAGCTAGCCTGCGGACCTCCCCGGTTGACTTCCCCGTTCCGGGGGAGAACTTTCTCCCTCACCGCCGACTTTCACCGCCTCTGGAAGCTCGCATGCCCGACGCGCTGTCGCCCAACGTCCAGTACCTCAAGGCCTCCGAGACGGTGGCCATCAGCAACGAAGCCAAGCGCCGCAAGGCCGCCGGGGAGGACGTGTTCGACCTCGGCGTGGGCGAGCCCGACTTCGACACGCCGGCGCCCGCGGCTCAGGCCGGGATCCAGGCGATTCAGAAGGGAATGACCCGCTACCCGCCGAACGTGGGCATCGCCGAGCTGCGGCGCGGCATCGCGGGGCAGCTCAGCCGGATGTCGGGCGGCCGCCCGGTGGATCCCGACCAGATCGTGGTGAGCTCCGGCAGCAAGCAGTCCATCTTCAACGCCTGCTTCACGCTCTTCGGACCCAAGGACCGGGTGCTGATCCCCTCGCCGGCCTGGGTGTCCTATCCCCAGATCGTGCACCTCTCCCGGGCCGAGCCGGTGCTGGTGCCGGGCGACGTGGAATGGGGCCTCAAGGTCAGCGCGAAGGACCTCGACCGGCACCACACCAAGAGCACCCGCGGACTGATTCTCTGCTCGCCCTGCAATCCCACCGGCGCGGTGTACACGCTGGCGGAGCTGCGCTCCATCGCGGAGTGGGCCAGGAAGAACGAGGTCTGGATCATCTCGGACGAGATCTACCGCCGGATCAACTACGGCTCCGGCCCCGCCCCGTCGCTGCTGGACCTGCCCGACGATCTGCTCGAGCGGACCGTGATCATCTACGGGGCGAGCAAGGCCTACGCGATGACCGGGTGGCGGATCGGCGCGGCGCTGGCCCCTCCGCATCTCACCAGGGCCATGGCGGCGCTCCAGTCGCATACCACCACCGGCGCGAACCACCCGGCCCAGTGGGCCGCCGCCACGGCTTTCACCGACGAGAAGGTGGACGCGGAGGTGAGCCGCATGGTGACCGCGTTCCGCCGCCGGCGAGACTATCTGGTGGAGCGGTTCCGCGCCGCGGCCCCGGGCATCGAGTTCGTCGAGCCGCACGGCGCCTTCTATTTCTTCTTCCGGGTCGACGGGATCAGGGAGAAGGACCCGGTGACCGGGACCAGCTTCTGCGAGCAGCTCATGAAGCAGGAGGGCGTCGCGCTGGTCCCGGGCGGGGCGTTCGCGGACGACCGCTGGGTCCGCCTGAGCTACGCGGTCTCGGACGCCGAGCTGGAGGCGGCGCTCGATCGGATCCTGCGTCTGATCCAGCGCCTCGAATCGGCCCGTGCCGCCTAAGACCACCCGCTCGCCAATGGAAGCGCGAGTCGAGCCCCTCGGCGGCAGTCTGCCCTCCATCGCATGGCGATGGGATCCGGAGACCGACATTCTCTCCGGCGCCTTCAAGGGCAACCGCAAGTCGGGCGGGCTCACCGGCACCGTGGAGCTGACCGATGCCGAGGGCTCGGTGGCCGTGCTCGACGTGAACAACGGGGTGATCTGCGGGCTCGACGTCGTGGTCTGGCCCGAGGTCACGAGTCACTCGGACATCCAGGTGCCGGCCCAGCTGACCGAGGGGCGAGTGGTGCTGGCGTCCGGCGGGTCGCGGGCCGCCGTCTCCTCGGTCGAGGTGGACACCAGCCTGTCGGTCGAGACCAACGCCACGGAGAGCGTCTTTCACCTGCGGATCGGTCCCCGCCGGCCCGTCGAGGTCGTCCGGGCCGCGGACAACTTCTACGTCGAGATGGACGCGCAGGGAGGATTGGGCGGGTTCTGGATGACCAACGTGCCGCCGTTCATGGCCTACGAGGAGGAGTGAGCCTCGGCTAGGCCGCCTGGCCCTCGGAGCCCGCCGATTCGTCCAGGTACCCACGCCGCTGACGCTCCACCAGGGACGCGTAGTACCCCGCCCGCGACATGAGCTCCACGTGGCTGCCCACCTCCGAGATGCGCCCGTTCTCCACCACGACGATCCGGTCCGCCTCCCGCACCGTGCTGAGCCGGTGCGCGATCACGAACGCCGTCCGTCCCTCGAGCAGCCGGGTGAGCGCGAGCTGTATCCGGCGCTCGGACTCGCTGTCGAGCGCCGAGGTGGCCTCGTCGAGGATCAGGATCGGCGGGTCCTTGAGCAGCGCGCGGGCGATCGCGACCCGTTGGCGCTCCCCTCCGGAGAGCCGCGTGCCGCGCTCGCGCACGACCGTGTCGTAGCCGTCCGGCAGCGCCATGATGAAATCGTGCGCCTGCGCGGCCCGGGCTGCGGCCTCGATCTCGCTCTGCGTGGCGGCTGGCCGTCCGTACGCGATGTTGGCCCGAACCGTGTCGTCGAACAGGTGCGGATCCTGGAACACGACGCCGATCTGGGCCCGGAGCGACCGCTGGGTCATGGCGCGGATGTCCACCCCGTCGATGCTGATCGAGCCTTCGGTCACCGGAAAGAGACGCTGTAGCAGGGAGACGATGGTCGTCTTGCCGCTTCCGCTGGGGCCGATCAGCGCGATCGTCTCTCCCCGGCGGACGGTCAGATCGATGCCGCGGAGCACGGGGAGCCCGGGCTGGTAGCCGAAGGTGAGGTTCCGGATCTCCACCTGTCCCTCGAGCGGCGGCAGATCCGCCGCTCCGGGGGCGTCGCCCACCATGTCATCGGCGTCGAGGATTCCGTAGATGGTCTCCAGCGAGACGCTCGCCTTCCGCAGCATCTGGTAGGTGTTGGTGAGCCCCTGCACCGGTCCGAACAGCCCGCCGATGTACCCCAGGAACGCCACCAGGGTGCCGATCGTGATCTCCCCCCGTGCCGCGAGATACCCGCCGAGACCGAGGGCGGAGAGCCTCGCCGACGTCACCGCGAGGGTCCGGAGCCAGCCGTTGAGGCTGTCCCTGCGCACGCCCCTTCGCACCACCTCGTTGCCTTCGCGCACGCCCTGCAGGAAGCGGTGCTTCTCGGCCTCCTCCATCCCGAAGCCCTTCACGGTCATCATCCCCACCAGAACTTCGTTGAAGCGGGAGTAGATCGAGCTCCATCGCTCCAGCAGGCGGCGCTCCCGCTGCATCTGCTCGGGGGCGGCCCTGGCCCCGATGAGGGCAGGCAGCGGGGCGAGGATCAGGACCAGGACGGCGAGCCGCCAGTCGAGCCGCAGCATGGCGGCGATGGAGAGCACGAGGTACAGGAGGGTGGGGACCAGGTTGAACGTCGCATCGCCGAAGGCGGCCACCCAGCCGGCGATCGCCTGGTTGATCCGGTTCATCGTCCCGCCCACCCCCTCGCGCTGGTGGAAGGAGAGGGGCAGCGAGTTGAGCTTGGTGATGAGCCGCTGGCGCACCTCGTACTCGACCGCCAGTCGCACGTCCCAGCTCCAGACGCCCATCACGCCCTGCATCGCCGCTCTCACCATCTCGAGCGCGACCAGCGCGGCGACCCCCATGGCGAAAGCGTGGAGCCCTCCCGGGGTGCCCAGCTGGTCGAACAGGAACTTCATGATCAGCGGATCGAGCGCGCTGGCCGCGGCAAGCAGGAGCGCGAGCGCGATCACGACGGCGAGACGTCGGCGCTGGGGTCGAGCGAACTCTCGGGAACGCGCGGCGAGATGGAAGGCGGGCATGGACGGCTCGAGCGTGCAAGTCCAATGCCGATCGGATGATGAACCTTGCCTCCCCAGCCCGGCGGGCGGCCGGCGTGACGTCTCTCGCTGCCGCCCGGCCGATCGCCCACACGGTTACAAGGTACTGACCTCGG
>CAMPKP010000019.1 GCA_946887295.1 uncultured Gemmatimonadota bacterium
GGCAGAAACACCGCGAAGCGACCGCAGCGGCCGTCCGGAGCAGCCCGGCCGACCTCGAGATCATCCGCGATCCCCTCTGGGACAACATCCGGCTCGACCCGCCGGCGCTGCTGGCGCTCGATACGCCGACGGTGCAGCGCCTGCGGTACGTGCGCCAGGTGGGGCACGCCTTCCTGGTCTATCCCGGGGCCACCCACACCCGGTTCGAGCACGCGCTCGGGGCCTATCATCTCACCCGGCGGGCGCTCGCGGCGCTCGAGGAGCGCGGCGAGCTCGGCCCGGCCACCGATGAGGACCGCCTCGCCGTGCGCATGGCGGCGCTGCTCCACGACGTGGGCCACTACCCGTTCTCCCATGCGCTGGAAGAGGCCGGCTTTCCCTCGCACGAGAAGCTCGGCATCGCCAAGCTGTCGAGGGGCGAGCTGGGCGATCGCCTGGTCGAGATCGGCGGGGCGGGGTTCGCGGGGACGGTGGGACGGCTGATCGGCGGGACCAGCGACAGCCCCTTGCAGGGGTTGATCTCCGGCTCGCTGGACCTCGACAAGATCGACTACCTCAGCCGGGACGCCCGGATGTGCGGCGTGCCCTACGGCACGGTGGACGTGGACCGGCTCCTCTCGTCGCTCACGCTGGTGGAGACCGAGCCGGATCGCTTCGAGGTGGGGGTGCAGGAGAAGGGCGTCAGCGCGCTGGAGTCGCTGCTCTTCTCGAAGTACCAGATGTACCGCAACGTCTACTGGCACCACGCGGTCCGGTCGGCCACCTGCATGTTCAAGCGCGCGGTGCGGGGCGCGGTGGGCCGGGGAGACGTCAGCGTCGAGACGATCGCCGATGCCACCGACGACGGGTTGATGGAGCTGCTCATCAGCCGGGATCGCGACGGCCTCGCGGCGGCCATTCGGGCTCGGCGCCTCTACAAGCGCGCGCTCGATCTGCCGGCGAGCGACGTCCCGGCCGAGGCGCAGCCCTGGGTGGCCGAGGACCCGGCCCTGCTCGAGCGGGTCGAGGACGCCCTCGCCGCACGGGTGGGCCTGGGACACGGCGAGCTGCTGCTGGACTTTCCGGCGCGGTCCTCCATGCTCGGGGTGGATCTCCCGCTCCGCACCAGGGGCGGGACCATCGAGCGCCTCACCGACGCAGGCCGCGCTGGACAGCTCGGCCTGCCGCGAGTGGCGGACGAGCTCTACCGCAGCGCCCGCCGGCTCAGGGTGTTCGTGGCCCGGGCGCCCGAGCGCTCGCTGGACGGATTGCTGGAGCTGCTGACGTGGCCGGCCGAGGAGGTCGCCCGCCGGCTGGCTGAAGAGGTTTCACTGGTTCGAGGGAGATGACACCGATGATGTCACGACGCACGTTCGTGGGGCAGGCCGCCGGCTTCGGCCTCGCGCTCGCCGGGGGAGAGTCACTGTGGGCGGCGGTTCGGCCGCAGGGCGCCGACCCGACGATGACCATCTTCATGAGCCCGACCTGCGGCTGCTGCGCCAAGTGGGTGGACCACCTGAAGTCCGCCGGGTTCAAGACCGTGGTGCACGAAGAGGAGGACATGGACACGGTGAAGGAGAGCCTGGGCGTGCCCCGCGAGATGCGGTCCTGCCACACCGGCCAGGTGGACAAGTACCTCATCGAGGGCCACGTCCCGGCGGACGACATCCGCAAGCTCCTCGCGGCGAAGCCCAAGGCCGCCGGACTGGCCGCGCCGGGGATGCCCGCCAGCTCGCCCGGGATGGCCGTGCCCGGGGAGCCGCACGAGCCCTACGAGGTGCTCCTCTTCCAGCGCGACGGCAAGTCGGAAGTGTTCGCCCGCCGCTAGCCGGCGGAGTCTCGCCAGGCCCCTACCTCCGGGCGCGCAGCACCAGGGCCCCGGTGAGGGCGGCCAGCGCCAGCCCGACCGCGGCCGTCGCGGGGCGGCGGTGACTGGGCGGAGGCGAGTAGAGATCCTGCGGTCCGGCGGGTGGCCGCCGGACGTACCGGCCCCGCCGTGGCACCGCCTGCCGGTCGAAGTCCCGGGCCAGCGCCGTCAGCGCCTCGCGCATGGTGTAGCCGCGCATGGGCCGGCCGTGCCCCGTGGCGGCGATCTCCGGATCCAGATCCGCGAGCAGCTCGACTGACTCCCACGCCGAGCGCCAGTCCGGCGTGAAGTACGCCGGGGGTCCGTGCATCTCCGGCCGCTGAGTGAGCGCGGCGAGGATCGACTCCTGCCTGGTGGTGACGAACGCGTCGCCGGCGATGAGCGCCCGGTCGGTCTCCCGGAACAGCGACACATGGCCGGGTGTGTGGCCCGGCGTGTGAATCCACCGCCAGCCCTCCATGCCCGGCACGGTTCCATCCGCCGGAAGTGCCCGGACCATCGGCCGGAAATCGAAGGGGCCCCTCGGGAACAGAACCGACGAGACGGCCATCCCCCCGCCGACCGTCGGATCGGGCGGCGGATAGGCCGCCTGGCCGGTGAGATACGGCAATTCGAGCGGGTGGGCGTAGACCGGCAGGTCCCACCGATCCACCAGCGTCCCGAGTGAGCCCACGTGATCGAAGTGGCCGTGGGTGAGGACGACGGCGAGCGGCCGCGCGCCGGCCTCGAAGCGATTCTCGGCGGCCCGCATGATCGACCCCGCGAACCCCGGCATCCCCGCGTCGATGAGCACCCAGCGGCGATCGCCCGCCCGGGGCTTGCCGAAGAGGAAGAGGTTGACGATCGCGGTGCGCAGGTAGCCGAGATCGGACGTGATACCGGTGACGTTCATGGACTGCCTCCTGTCTTCCCTGCTGCGGCCAGCCTATGCTCCGGATGGGCCGCGCGCGCTGAGGTAAGGGATCATCGTCTGCCGATGCGCCGCTCCGGCCCGGCGTAGGCCGGATCCAGCCGGCGGCGCCGCTCGATGGCGGCGTCGCCCGGCACCGCTTCGGGATCCGCCGGCCGGTGCTCCCTCGCCAGCTCGGGCGCGGACGCGGGATGCCAGCCGTGCGCACCCATGTCCGATGCGCCACCCATGGCCGATTCCGGGGCCGGTTCGG
Source organism: uncultured Gemmatimonadota bacterium (assembly GCA_946887295.1). The sequence continues at coordinate 3,010 of CAMPKP010000019.1, forward strand.
CAGGGGGGCGGTCGTCGTTCTGGTCACGTGCTCTCGGGGACATTGCTCCCTCCTCGCTGTCGATGGCAGCCGTGAGATGTCGGCAGCCGTGAGATGTCGCATCAACCCTAGGCCGGGCAGCGGCGGAGCGAGGTGGCCGGCCTCACATCGGAGACCAATGCCGTGGGCGGGATCGTGACGTGGCGGCCTGAGCTGCGCGCCGACTTCGAGCGCCTCAACCGCGAGTGGATCGAGCAGTTCTTCGTGGTGGAGGCGGCTGACCTGGAGGCCTTCGAGGATCCCGGAGCCGCGATCGTGGCGCCGGGAGGACAGATCTTCTTCGCGATGGAGGGGAGCGAGGTGCGCGGCACCTGTGCCGTCATCCGGCACGACGCGGAGACGTACGAGCTGGCGAAGATGGCGGTGGCGCCCGCCGCCCGGGGCCGAGGGCACGGTGACCGGCTGGTGGAGGCGGCGGTCGGCTTCGCGCGCGAGGCGGGCGCGCGGCGGCTCATGCTGGTCTCCAATACCCGTCTCGGTCCCGCGCTCAGCCTCTACCGCAAGCACGGCTTCCGCGACGTGCCGCTGGACCCCCTGATCGGCTATTCCCGGGCCGACATCCAGCTGGAGCTCCCGCTGGGCCGCTAGTTCGCCCCGCCGGCCGCGGCCGTGACCGCCGGCTGCTCGCCGGTGTTGCTGTCCACCGACTCGATCCGGATGACGATCGCCGTGATGTTGTCGAGGCCGCCCCGCCGGTTGGCCTCGGTGATCATCCGGTCCACCCAGTGCTGGGGGCCGCCGTCCGAGGAGAGGATCCGGATCAGATGCTCGTCCTCGAGCATGCCGGTGAGCCCGTCGGAGGCGATGAGCAGGATGTCGCCCCGCTCCAGCGTGCCGAAGTAGATGTCGGGGACGACGTCGCCGCTCGCCCCCACGCAGCGGGTGATCACGTTGCTGTAGGGGTGGACCCGTGCCTGGTCCGGCGTGAGGAGCCCGGCGTCCACCTGCTCCTGCACGTAGGAGTGGTCCTTGGTGAGCTGCAGCAGCTGGCCCTCCCGCAGCAGATAGGCTCGGCTGTCACCCACCTGGCCGATCATGTACCGCCGGGGCATGAGGACCAGGACCGTCGCCGTCGTCCCCATGCCCCGCTTGTCGTGCTCCGACAGCGTCCGCTCGAATATCGCGTCGTTGGCGGTGCGGATCGCCGTCCGCATGCGGTCGCTCGCTTCGGCGTCCGAGAGGCCGCGGAGCGAGCCTATCTCGTGCGAGGTGATTCGCACCGCCATCTCGCTCGCCACCTCGCCGGCCGCGTGCCCGCCCATCCCGTCGGCCACGATGAACACGCCGCGGTCGGCCAGCATGAGGTAGTTGTCTTCGTTGCCCGAGCGGACGATCCCGACGTCGGTTCGAGCGGCACAGGTGAAGTGCACGAGTTCCCGTCAGCTCGAGGTCAGGAGAACGTAGGCGATGACGACGGCGATGGCGGCGATCACGACCAGCATGATCAGCCACACCGGCGGACCACCGGGCTTCGGCGTCGCGGCACGAATCGGACGGCGCGTCACGGGACGAGGCTCGGCCGCCGGCGCCTGGTCCGCCACCACAGCGCTCGGCTCGGTCGCCCGAGGCGCCTGCCGGGCCCCGCGCGGCTGGGGCTCGTCGTGGGGCTCGAAGAGGGCGGCGACGTCGCCGAAGCGGAGCGTGGTGCCCGGCGTGAGCGCCGTCTCACCCGTCACCGGCTCACCCTCGACGTAGCTGCCGTTGGTGGAGCCGAGGTCGGTGAGCACCCAGACGTCGTCCCGCCGCTGGAGCTTGGCGTGGGTGGTACTGACACTGGGATCCGCGATCACGATGTCGTTGTAGTCCGCCCGCCCCACGTTGACGACCGGCAGGGTGATCGGCAGCCTGCGGCCCCGCAGCTCCCCGCTGCGGACCAGCAGCGACGCGAGCGGAAGGGCGGCCCGGGCCGGGGGAGTCGGCTCCGCCGGCACGGCGAGGGGGAGACCGTGCATCGTGTCGGAGAGACGGGCGATCGCGCCGGTCGGCGTGTGCAGCGGTCCTTCCGACGGCACCGGACGCGGGCCCATGGGCGGAGCCGGGGGTGCGGTCTCCGCGTAGAACCGGAACTCGTCGGTCCCGATCCGGATGATGTCCGCGCGGGCGAGCACATGGCTGCGGCCCACTCGCTTCCCGTTGACGAAGGTGCCGTTCACGCTGAGGTCCATCAGCAGGTAGCCCTCGGGGCCGACCTGGATCTCGGCGTGCCTGCGGGAGACGTCGCCTCCGGTCACCACCACGTCCGACACCGCGTCCCGGCCGAACACCAGCGGCTCGGAGCCCATGGTGTACTCCCGGCCGTCGGTGAGGCAGACGATGCGGCCGCCGCTCGCCCCAGGCGGCCTGGCGGGCTGGACCGGCGGAAGGTCGGCGAACGCGCCGGAATCGAACAGCTGGGTGCTCCCCGCCCGCTCGGGGTCCACGGCCAGGATCTCGTGCCCCAGGATCTGGATCTTGTCGCCGTGGAGCACCGGGGTCGGGTCGGTGCCCAGGCGCACGCCGTTGATGGACACCTCGGCGTCGGCGCCGGCGGTCCGGATGGCCGCCGTGCCCCCCGCGGTGCCCTGCACGACGGCATGGTGCGGCTGTACCCCCTCACCCTCGAGGACGATGGCGCACCACGGTGCCGAGCCTATGACCGTATCCCCGGTGGCGACTGGTATCCGCCGGCCACCGACTTCCAGTTGCATCATCGACCACTTCCCGAAGGCTTGACCGGATGCCAAACGTATCCCGGCCCCCGAGGGCAGGCAAGCAAAACAGGGTCACGCAATCTTGCGGACCTCCTGCCCTCGCAGCTGCAATTGATAGAGCCGCTCGTACAGTCCTCCCTGCGCCAGGAGCTCGCGGTGGGTGCCCCGCTCCCGGATCTCTCCATGGTGCATGACCAGGATCTCGTCGGCATGGAGGATGGTGCTGAGCCGGTGCGCCACGACCAGGCTGGTGCGGCCGGCCATCAGCTCCGCGATGGCCCGCTGGATCTGCGCCTCGGCCTCGGCGTCCACCGAGCTCGTGGCCTCGTCCAGGACCAGGATCCTGGGATCGAGGGCCAGCGCGCGCGCGAAGCTCAGCAGCTGGCGCTCCCCCACGCTGAGGTTCCGGCCCCGCTCGCCCAGCCTATGCTCATAGCCGGCCGGAAGCCGCTCGATGAACCGGTCCGCGCCCACCCGTTCGGCCGCGACCTCCGCGGCCTCGCGCGAGATCGGGGCGCCGAGCCTCAGGTTGTGCAGGATATCGCCGGTGAAGAGGAAGAGGTCCTGCTGCACGAACCCGATCGCCGAGCGCAGCTCGGAGGTCGAGAGGTCGCGGATATCCACGCCGTCCACCGTGATCCGTCCCCGCTCGGGATCGTAGAACCGGAGCAGCAGGTTGACGATCGTGGTCTTCCCCGCGCCGGTGTGCCCCACCAGCGCCAGGGTCCGCCCAGGAGAGGCGGTGAGCGTGATGTCCTTGAGGACCCAGGGGCCGTCGGGCGAGTACCGGAACCAGACCCCCTCGAAGCGGACCTCCCCTCTGACCGGCCGGGGCAGCGACGCCGGGCTCACCGGCTCGCGCACCGTGACCGGCTCGTCGAGCAGGGTGAAGATCCGCTCGGAGGACGCCATCGCGCTCTGGAGCAGGTTGAACTTCTCCGAGAGGTCCTGGAGCGGCTGGAAGAAGCGGCGGGTGTACTGAATGAAGGCCGCGAGCACCCCCACCGTCAGCGTCTCGTCGAGCACCCGCAGTCCGCCGTACCAGAGGAGCAGCGCCATCGCGACGGCGGTCAGCACTTCCACCACCGGGAAGAAGATGGCGTAGACCCTGATGGACTTGAGGTGGGCGGCCAGATGCTCCCGGTTGAGCTGGGCAAAGCGGCGGGCGGAGTCGGCCTCCCTGCCGAAGAGCTGGACCACCCGCATGCCCGAGAGCCGCTCCTGCAGAAAGGCGTTCAGCCGGGCGAGGCGGTAGCGGATGTCCCGGAACGCATCGCGAACCCGGCGGCGGAAGATGGCCGCGGTGAGCCAGACCAGGGGGATCACCGAGAAGGTCACCAGGGCGAGGCGCACGTCGATCACCAGCATCATGCCCATGATGGCCACGAGGGTGAAGACGTCGCCGAAGATGGTGACGACGCCCGAGGAGAAGAGCTCGTTCAGCGTCTCGACGTCCGAGGTGACCCGCGTCATCAGCCGGCCCACCGGGTTCCGGTCGAAGTAGCTGACGCTGAGCCGCTGCAGGTGGCCGAACAGCTCCATCCTCAGGTCGTACATCACGCGCTGCCCCACGAAGGCGGTCAGGACCGCGCCGCCGTATTCCGTCACCAGCTCGAGCAGCAGTGTGGCCAGATAGAGCCCCGCCAGCAGGCCGAGCAGGCCGAGGTCCCTCCGGGGGATGGCCACGTCGAGGGCCCGCTCGGTAAGCCGCGGCCCCACCAGCGCGAGCCCGGACTGGAGCAGGAGCAGCAGCACGGCGCCGAGCGCGAGCCAGCGATAGGGCCGCAGGTAGCGCAGCAGCCGGCGCAGCAGGGCCGCGTCGTACCTGGCAGGGGTTTCCTGGTCGTCCGTCATCCGCGGGCTACCCGCCGGCCGGCTCGGCGAGCGGTCCCTGGTCGATCGACTTGAGGCCCTGCCGCAGCCAGCCGGAGAACACGATGAAGCCGAAGGCCAGGGTGAAGTAGGTGAGGGTGAGTCGCCAGATGAGGATGTAGAGCGGCGTGAGCTCCCGCGGCACGTAGGACGACATGACCGCGGCCGAGAGCACCTCGCCGATGCCCGACGCGCCTGGCGTGGGCGTGAAGTACAGCAGGAACATCACCAGCGTCTGGACCAGCAGGATGTCCACGAAGTTCGCGTGGATCCCCAGCGCCCGGAGCGCCACGTATCCCGCGAGGAGCTTGTTGGCGTGGGACACCGCGGAGAGGACGGTGGACCAGAAGATGGCCAGCCACCCCCGCGGGCTGTTGAAGGCGACCACGCTCGCGTGGGCCTCGTCGATGCCCTGCCGGAGCCGCTCGAGCCGCTCCGCCACCCGCGTGCTCCGCCGGCCCATGGCCTCCGCGGCCCGGTGGATGAGGTCCCGCACCAGCCTGGGTGCGAAGATCACCAGCGCCATGAGGACGCCGATCGCCAGGACGATGGTGAGGCTTCCGCGGAAGAGGTCGTAGAGCGACAGTCCCAGGACGTCCCCGCGCTGCCCCAGCCCCTGGCCGGCGCCGAAGGCCAGCGCCAGCGGCCCCGCGATCGCGAAGAAGAGGATGGTGGACACGAAGCTGATGAACGTCGAGGTGACCGCCACCGGGAGCGGGATCCCGTACCGGCGCAGCGTGTACATCGTCATGGGACCCGCGGCCGAGTTGAACGGCGTGAGGAAGCCCGCCCAGGCGCCCATCCCCCCCGCGAGAATACACCCCTTGAGCGAGGGTTTCGGGTACACGTGGCGGGCGCAGATCCACAGCCGGAGCCCGCCGCCGATCCAGTCGAGCGAGGCCAGAGCGGCCCCCACGAGCACCCAGCCCCAGTGCACCCGGCCGAGCCCGCGCAGGAAGGCGGGAAGGTCGTTGCCGTACAACAGCGTGATCCCGAATCCGGCCATGGACGCCAGGAGCGAGATCTCGAAGCCGCGCAGCAGGAATTTGGGGGTGAGCAGTCGGGGCATGGAAGACGAAAAGATAGTCGCGGAGGGCAGGCGGAGGGCAGCCGGGCGGTTCGAGCCGCCGGTGCCGCTCTGGCGCCGTTCCGACCGAAACTATCCCGAACCCACTCACCCCGCTATTTTCCCACCGTGGCCGAATCCGTCATCCGCATCGTCAACGCACGCCAGAACAACCTGCAGGGCGTCACCGTAGATCTGCCGCACCGCGCGCTCACCGTGGTCACCGGCCCCTCCGGCTCGGGCAAGAGCACGCTCGCCTTCGACACCCTCTACGCCGAGGGGCAGCGGCGCTACATCGAGTCGCTCTCCACCTACGCCAAGCAGTTCCTCGAGCGGATGCCCAAGCCGCTGGTGGACCGGCTCGAGGGCATCGCTCCCTCGGTCGCGATCGAGCAGCGGAACCCGGTCGTCTCCAGCCGCTCTACGGTGGGCACCGCCACCGAGGTGTACGACCACCTGCGGCTCCTCTGGGCCCGGATCGGCCGGAGCTACTGCCGAACCTGCCGGGCGACGGTCCGGGTGGACACGCCGCAATCCGCGGCCGACGACATCGTGGCCCGCGGGCTCGCCCGGATACAGATCGCCTTTCCGCTGCCTCCCATCGCCAGGCTGGCCCACGCCGCCGTGGTGGAGAACCTGCGAGCGCTCGGCTTCGTCCGGGTGGTCGTGGACGGGGCCGCCGTCCACCTCGACGAGCTCCCCGCCGGCCTGGACCTGACGCGCGCCGCCGAGCTGCTGGTGGTGGTGGACCGGCTGGGAGGCTCGGCCGAGTCCCTGGGTCGGATCTCGGAGGCGGTGGCGACGGCGTTCCAGGAAGGGGAAGGGGTAGCGCTGGCGCTCCACGACACGGGCCGGCTGCGCTTCACCCGGACGCCTTCGTGCAGCGCCTGCGACACCCCTGCCGCCACCGTCACCCCGGCGCTCTTCTCCTTCAACAATCCCCGCGGCGCCTGCGCCGCCTGCAACGGCTTCGGCGCCGTGCTGGAGTACGACGAGTCACTCGTCGTGCCCGACCCGGACCGGAGCCTGGCCGAGGGGGCGATCGATCCCTGGACCAAGCCGCGCTACGAGGCGCGCCGGAAGATCCTGGTGGAGTACGCGCGCAGCCTCGGCGCGGATCCCGCCAAGCCCTGGCGCAAGCTCAAGGCGAGCCACCGCCGGGAGCTGCTCTACGGCCGCAAGGGCAGGTACATAGGAATATTTCCCTTCCTGAAGGACCTGGAGGAGAAGCGCTACAAGCAGTACATCCGCGTGTTCCTCCGGCAGTACCAGCTGGCCAGGATCTGCGAGGACTGCGGAGGCGCCCGGCTCAATGCCGACGCCCTCGCCGTCCGGATCGGTGAGGCGACCATCGCCGACGTCGCCGCACTCCCGGTGGACGGCATTCACCGGTGGCTCCGCGCGCTCGAGCTCACGGCCTTCGAGCGCCAGGTGGCTCACCTGATCGTGGAGCAGCTCGACGCCCGCCTCACGTTTCTCAGAGACGTGGGACTGGGTTACCTCTCGCTCGACCGCCAGACCCGAACGCTGTCGGGTGGAGAGGCTCAGCGGATCTCCCTCTCCAACGCGCTCGGCGCGAAGCTGGTGGACACGCTCTACGTGCTCGACGAGCCGTCGGTCGGGCTCCACCCGCGGGACACCGACCGGCTCCTCGCGCTGCTCCGGCGGCTCCGGGACGGAGGCAACACCGTCATCGTGGTCGAGCACGACCTCTCCGCGATCCAGCAGGCAGACTTCATGCTGGAGCTGGGGCCGGGCGCGGGCGAGCGGGGAGGCCGCGTGGTGCACGCCGGGCCGGTGGCGGCCGCGTCCCAGTCGCTCACCGGGCAATACCTCACCGGCCAGAAGCGGATCGCGGTGCCCAGCGCCCGCCGGCCCGCGGGGCCGATGTGGCTCAAGGTCCGCGGGGCGGAGCTGCACAACCTTCGCGGTGTGGACGTGGACATCCCTCTCGGCGCGCTCACGGCCGTGACCGGCGTGTCGGGCTCCGGCAAGAGCACGCTGCTGTACGACGTGATCTATCGCAATCTCGAGAGGAAGCTGCACGGCGGCCACTCCGCCAAGTCGCACCTGGGCGAGCCGGTCGGCCGGGTCACGTCCATCACCGGCTGGGAGTTCCTCCAGGACGTGCTCCTGATCGATCAGTCGCCGATCGGCCGCTCGCCCCGCTCCAACCCGATCACGTTCATCAAGGCGTTCGACGAGATCCGCGAGCTGTTCGCCGCCCAGCCGCTGGCCCGGCAGCGGAAGTATTCCCCCAGCACCTTCTCGTTCAACATGCCCGGGGGTCGCTGCGAGGAGTGCGAGGGGGCGGGACACGTGCAGGTCGAGATGGTCTTCCTGGCCGACGTCTTCGTGCCCTGCGAGGCCTGCGGCGGCAGCCGCTATCGCCGGGACGTGCTCGACGTGCGGATCCAGGGGCAGTCCATCCACGACGTGCTGCAGTGGACGGTGGAGGAGGCGATCGCCCGGTTCCGCCACCAGCCGAGGCTGGGCACCGCGCTCTGGCATCTGCAGCAGGTGGGACTCGGCTACCTGCGGCTGGGGCAGCCCGCCACCACGCTGTCGGGCGGCGAGGCGCAGCGGCTCAAGATCGCCCGCGAGCTGATCCAGGCCGGCAAGCGGGAAGGGCGCAAGCTCTACATCCTCGACGAGCCCACGACCGGCCTCCATCTCGACGACGTCCGGGTGCTGATGCAGGTGCTCGACCGGCTGGTGGACGCCGGGCACACGGTCGTGGTCATCGAGCACCATCTCGACGTCATCAAGCGGGCCGACTGGGTCGTGGATCTGGGCCCCGAGGCGGGCGACGCCGGCGGCGAGCTGGTCGTGCAGGGCGTGCCCGAGCACGTCGCGGAATGTGCGCGATCCCACACCGGGCGGTATCTCGGTCCGCTCCTGCTCGCTCCGGCGCACGCGCTCGCCGGGTAGCGCCGGCACTCCTCGTCGAGCGGCTCAGCCGAGCTTCGCGGCGGCCTCGCGGATCAGTGCCCAGGCCTGGGCCACGTGCTCCCGCTCCGTCGTCCGCTGGCCGATCACCAGGCGGATGGCGTAGCGGCTCCCCAGCCGGGTATGGGTGAGGAAGACCCGGCGCGACGCGTTGACCTCCGCCAGCAGCCGCTCGTTGAGCCCGTCCAGCTCCTTCTCCGATCTCCTCGCCGGCCGATACCGGAAGCACACCAGGCCGAACGGCACCGGCGCCATCCGCTCGAAGTCGGCCGCCTCGTCCACCCAGCCCGCCAGCTCCGCCGCGAGGGCGACGTGGCGGCGGATGATCGCCCGCAGGCCCTCCACGCCATAGCTCCGGATCACGAACCAGAGCTTGAGCGCGCGGAACCGTCGCCCGAGCTGAATCCCCCAGTCCCGGTAGTTCACCACCTCGGCGTCGTGCGCGGTGCGGAGGTACTCCGGCGTGAGGCTGAAGGTGGAGAGCAGCGCGTCGCGGTCGCGGACGTAGTAGGCGGTGCAGTCGAAGTTGGTCATCAGCCACTTGTGGGGATTGAGCACGATGCTGTCGGCCGCCTCCATGCCCGCGAAATACCCCCGCAGCTCCGGCGCGATGGCCGCCGAGCCGGCGTAGGCCGCGTCCAGGTGCAGCCAGATGCCGTGTCGGCGGCAGATGGCGGCGATGGCGGGTACCGGGTCCACCGCGGTGGACGAGGTCGTGCCGATGGAGGCCACCACGCAGGCCGGCTTGAATCCGGCGGCGACGTCCTCCTGGACCGCACGCTCGAGCGCGGCTGGATCGAGCGCGAACGCGGCGTCGACCGGGATCCGCCGGAGGTGGTCGAGACCGTAGCCGGCGAGCTTCACGCCCTTGTCCACCGAGCTGTGCGCCTCCACGGAGGCATAGACCGTGAGACCAGGCCCGGCGCCGATCCCCGCGCGGCCCGTCTCTCCGCCGCTCGCGCGCTCCCGCGCGGAGAGCAGCGCCACCAGCGTGGCGGTGGACGCCGTGTCCTGGATGACGCCGACGAAGTCCTCCGGCAGGCCCAGCATCTGCCGGAGCCAGTCCATCGTCGTCTGCTCGAGCTCGGTGGCCGCGGGTGAGGTCGCCCAGGACATGCACTGCGCGCCCATGGCCGACGTCAGCATCTCGCCCAGGATCGAGGGAGGACTGTTGTTGCCGGGGAAGTAGGCGAACCAGCCCGGGTGGTTCCAATGGGTCATGCCCGGGACGATGAGGTCGCGGAAGTCGTCGAACAGCGCGGCGAAGGGCTCGCCCTCGAGGGGAGGCGAAGCCGGGAGGCCGCGGCGGATGTCGCCGGGGCGGACGGCCGGCGTGACCGGCAGATCGCCGACGCCGGCCAGGTAGTCGGCCATCCAGTCCACCAGCTCGTGGCCGTGACGGCGGAATTCTTCAGGGTGCATCGGCCAAAGCGAACGCGCTGCCGAGACTCCGTCAAGGACGTCCCGGGAGAACGCACGCCACTGTCACTTCCCGGGCCCGGCTGCCAAGTTTCACAGCGTGGCGGCATCATCAGGGACATACCGGTGACGGACGCAGATTCGAGGACCGCCGGCGCGCTCGATCGTGGCAGGGAGCACTTCGAACGGCGGGCGTGGGCCGAGGCATACGCCCAATGGTCTGCCGCGGATCAGGAATCGCCGCTCGACGCGACCGATCTCGAGCGACTCGCGGCCGTGGCCTACCTCCTCGGCCGCGACGCCGATTGGGGTGAGCTCTGGACCCGGGCCCATCGGGAGTACCTGGCCCGGGACGACCGGCAGCAGGCCGCCCGCTGCGCGTTCTGGCTGGCCTACAGCTTCCTGGACAGAGGCGAGACCGCTCGCTCCAACGGATGGATCGCCCGGGCGCGCCGGCTGCTCGCCGACGACGGGCGCGACTGCGTGGAGCAGGGCTACCTCCTGGTTCCGGCCGCGATGGAGGCCCTCGCCCAAGGTCGGAACACCACCGCGCACGCCGCCTTCGCTCAGAGCGCGGAGATCGGTCAGCGCTTCGGGGACCGGGACCTGGTCGCGATCGCCCGGCACGGGCAGGGCCGGGCGCTCATCCGGCTCGGGGAGGCCGCCACCGGCATCGCCTTGCTCGACGAGGTCATGGTCGCCGTCACGTCGGGCGAGCTGTCGCCGATCGTGGCAGGGGACGTCTATTGCGGCATGATCTCGGCCTGCCACGAGATCTTCGATCTGCGCCGGGCCACCGAGTGGACCACCGCGCTCAGTGCATGGTGCGCCGCTCGGCCCGACCTGGTTCCCTACCGCGGTCAGTGCATGATCCGCCGAGCCGAGATCATGCAGTTCCATGGCGCCTGGCCCGAAGCGGTGGACGAAGCGCGGCGGGCATGCGAACGGCTGTCCCGGCCGCCGGGTCAGCCCGGGGTCGGCGCCGCCTTCTACCAGATGGCCGAGCTCCACCGGCTGAGAGGCGAGTTCGCCAGCGCCGAGGAGGCCTACCGCCACGCCAGCGACTCGGGGCGGAAGCCACATCCCGGCCTGGCGGTGTTGCGACTCGCCCAGGGTCAGATCGATGCCGCACGCGCCGCGATCGGTGGCGCGGTCGAGGAGGCCCACGACCGTCGCCTCAGATCGAGGCTTCTCGCGCCGTACGTCGAGATCATGCTCGCCGCCAACGACGTTCCGGCGGCGCGCAGGGCCGCCGACGAGCTCTCCGATATCGCCGCCACCGTGGGCGCTCCCGTACTGGAGGCGATGGCCAGGCAGGCCACCGGCGCGGTCCTTCTGGCCGAGGGAAATCCCGGCGCCGCCATGTCCGCCCTCCAGCGAGCCCTGACGCTCTGGTGCGAGCTCGAGATGCCGTACGAGGCGGCCCGGGCTCGGGCCCTGGTCGGTGTCGCCTCTCGTGAACTGGGTGACCACGACACCGGAGAGATGGAGCTGGACGCGGCGTGCCGGGTGTTCCAGCAGGTCGGCGCCAAGCCGGATCTTGCCCGCGTGGCGGCGCTCCGGCGCAAAGCCCGTCCCGACACCGCGAGCCGCCTGACCGCGCGCGAGCTGCAGGTGCTTCGGCTCCTGGCGGCGGGAAAAACCAACCGTGCCATCGCCCAGGACCTCGGCATCAGCGAGAAAACCGTGGCCCGTCACGTGAGCAATATCTTCACCAAACTGGGACTGGCGACCCGGGCCGCCGCCGCGGCGTACGCCTACCAGCATCACCTCGTGCGCGTAGCCTCTACCACGTAGCCTCTACATAGAATTACCCAGTCTCCGCGGCCCGCCGGTGTGAGTCGTTTTCCCGACGCGGCATGGGGCGGCGCTCTCTAGCTTGGTGTCGCCCAAGGTGCCAGGAGGCTGCCATGAAAAGTCAGATCGATGCTCGAGAGCGGCTACTTGCCGATTTGCCCGTCGAGGAGCGGCGGCTCCAGTTGGCCGGTATCCCCACGGTTCTTCACGAGGGCGGCGGCGGCTCACCGGTCGTGTTGCTGCACGGTCCCGGGGGCAGCGGTCTCCACTGGATGAGAGTGATTCCCGGGCTGGTGGGCACCCACCGGGTGGTGGTTCCCGATCTGCCTGGACAAGGTGCCTCGGGGGTCGGCAATGCTCCGCTGACCGCAGAGCGCGTGTCGGCATGGCTCGGCGAGCTGATCGCCGCCACCTGTCCGACTCCTCCCGCGCTGGTCGGGTATGCGTGGGGTGCCGCGATCGGGGCTCGCTTTGCCGCGGACCAGGGCCGGCGGCTCAGCCGGCTGGTGATGGTGGACGCGCTGGGACTGAGCGACTTCGCCCCGGCGCCGGAGTTCGCCCGCGCCTTGCACGACTTCGTGGCACAGCCGGCCGAGGACAGCCACGATCGTCTGTGGCGACGGTGCACGTTCGATCTCGATCAGGTGCTGCGGCGGATGGGCCCGCGCTGGGAGGCCTTCGAAGCGTACAACCTGGACCGCGCCCGTGATCCGGAAACAATGGAGGCGCTCGGCATCCTCATGGACCTCTTTGCCATCCCGGCGATTCCAGCGTCCGACCTGGGGCGGATCGCCGTCCCCACGGCACTGATCTGGGGACGGCACGACATCGCCACACCGATCCGGGTCGCCGAGAGCGCCAGCGCCCGCTACGGCTGGCCGCTCCAGGTGATCGAGGAGGCCGGAGGCGACCCCCCGATGGAGGAGCCCGAGCGGTTCCTGCGGGTGCTGCGCGCCGTGCTCGGGAGGGACGCGGTCCAGCACTAGCGGTTTAGCTTCCGCGGTCCCAGCGAAAGGCGACTGTGCGCTCGGGGTCCGCCCTCCACGGGCTGGGCTGGATGATCGTGGCCCAGCTCTGCTTCGCCGCCATGAACGTCTTCACCCGGCTCGGGTCGCGGCATCTGCCGTGGCCCGAGATCGCCGCGGCGCGCTTCCTCATCGGCGCGGGGATCGCGGTGGGCCTCGCGGCGACGCGCGGCGTGTCACTCCGGGTGACCGACCGGCGGGGGACCTGGCGTCGGAGCATCTACGGCACCCTGGCGGCGCTCGGGGCCTTCTACGCCCTCGCCTCGCCCGGCATCGGCGTGGGTGACGCCGCGACCCTCGGCGCTACCGCGCCGATCTTCGTCGCCGTTCTTTCGGGGCCGCTGCTCGGCGAGCGGGTCGGTCGACGGCTCTGGCTCGCGGTCGCGATGGCGTTCGCCGGCATCGTCCTGCTGGTCCGTCCGTCGTTCACACTGGCCGCTCCGGTTGCCGCGGTGGCGACCGCGGGTGCCTTCTTCTACGCCCTCGCGATGATCTGGCTCCGACGGATCGGGCCGGGCGAGAGCCACGAGGCGGTCGTGCTGCACTTCTCGCTGGTGGCGCTCGCGACGATGCTGGCGCTCGCGATCCCGTCGTGGACCTGGCCCGACACGCGGAGCGGGCTGTACCTGCTCGGCGCCGGTCTGGGCGGCGGCGGCGCCCAGCTCGCGATGACTCGGGCCTACTCGCTTCATCGCGCGGCACCGGTGACGGCGCTGACCAGCCTCGGCGCCGTCTTCACCTATCTCCTCGCGCTGCCGCTCTTCCCCGAGCGGCCGGCCCCGTGGCAGCTCGGCGGCTCCCTGCTCGTGCTGGCGGCGACGGCACTGGTCGGCGCGTCGAGCTCCCGGCCGGCCTCCTCCCGTTGAGCTCTCCGGCGCCCGTCTCCGTTATCTTTGTGCCCATGACCGCCCGACCGCTCGCCACGTCGGGGCTGGAGTACGATCCGGCCCTCGCGTGCCGGCATCTCGCGGAGGCCGATCCCACGCTGGGCGAGCTGATCGCCCGTGTGGGGTCATACGGCCTCCGGCCCCAGCCCACCCAGACGCTCTTCGCCGCCGTCGCCCGGTCCATCGTCTATCAGCAGCTCTCCGGCAGCGCCGCCGCCACGATCCTCGCGCGCGTCAGGGCGATCTACGCCCCCAAGCGCTTCCCGACCCCGCGCGACATCCTGGCGACCCCGCCGGAGCGGCTCCGCGCGGCCGGGCTCTCCACCGCCAAGACGGCAGCGCTCCGGGACCTCGCGGCCCGGAGCCTGGACCGGACGGTGCCCGCGATGTCGCGGGTGCGCATGATGGAGGACGAGGCGATCATCGAGCGCCTGATGCAGGTGCGCGGCGTGGGGCGCTGGACCGCGGAGATGCTGCTCATGTTCCGACTGGGCCGGGGTGACGTGCTGCCGCTCGGCGATCTCGGAATCCGAAAGGGCTTTGCCCTCACCTTCGGCAGCCGGCGCCTGCCGGCGGCGGTGACGATCGCCCGGCGGGCCGAGCGCTGGCGTCCCTACCGGTCGGTCGCAAGCTGGTATCTCTGGCGCGCGCTCGACACGTGAACGCGGAGGCATGGTGATGAGCGAGACGACCAAGCGGCTGGCCGACCACGAGCCCAGCCTGCAGACGGTGGAGGTGCTCTGCGATCGCCTGGCCGAGCTCGGGCTGGCGATCGGTCCCGACACCGCCCGGACCCTGATCCGCGAGGTGCTGGCCTCGGAAGCACCGCGGGTGGACGCCAGGCTGCGCGACGCGCTCGACACGGCGCTGCAGACCATCCGAATCGCCGCGCAGTCGGCCATGGGCCTCCTCGCGACGACCGCGTCGGAGCCGCGCTCCCGGGAGCCGGCTCAGCCCGGGCAGCTTCACGTCTCCCGCCGGCCTCCCCCCCAGCGGCCCGCCGCCGAGGCGCCGAGAAAACCGCCGGCGCCCGCTCCGGAGCCGAAGAAGGCGGAACCGAGACCATCCGGACCGCGGCGGCCCCGCATCGATCTCGACGACGAGGAGCGCCGGCCGGTGTTCCGGCGTCCCGGGCGGCGCTAGTGCTGCTGCACCGGCTCTGGGATGCGAAGCTGGCCCAGGCCAGTTATCTGATCGGCTGTACCGAGGCCCGGGAGGCGCTGGTGATCGACGCCACCCGCGACGTCGATCAGTACCTCGCTCTCGCCGCCTCGCTCGGCCTTCGCGTCGCCCACGTCACCGAGACCCACATCCACGCCGACTTCGTCTCCGGCAGCCGCGAGCTGGCCGCCCGGGCGACGGCCTCGCTCTACCTCTCGGACGAGGGCGGCGACGACTGGCGCTACGACTTCGCCGCCTCCGACGGCGCGACCGCGCTCCACGACGGCGACGCTCTCACGGTGGGACGCATCGGCATCACCGTGCTCCACACCCCGGGCCACACCCCCGAGCATCTCACCTTTCTCGTCACCGACGGCGCCGCGGCCACCGAGCCCATCGCGGCCGTGACCGGGGATTTCGTCTTCGTCGGCGACGTGGGACGCCCCGACCTGCTCGAGCGCGCCGCACAGGTGAAGGGCACGATGGAGTCGGCGGCCCGGGCCCTGTTCCGGAGCATCCAGCGCTTCAAGGGCCAGCCCGACTACCTGCAGATCTGGCCGGGTCACGGGGCCGGCTCCGCCTGCGGCAAGGGCATGAGCGCGATCCCGCAGAGCACGGTGGGCTACGAGCGGCGGTTCAACTGGGCGTTCGGCGTCACCGACGAGAGCGAGTTCGTGCGCCTGGTGCTGCAGGGGCAGCCCGAGCCGCCCCGGTATTTCGGCATGATGAAGCGCATCAACAAGGCGGGGCCTCGCGCCCTGGGAGGGCCGCCCCGACCCAGGCCGATCGCGCCCGAGCGAGTGGTGGACGTGCTCGACGGCGGCGGGCTCGTGGTGGACACGCGCACGTCGGCGGAATACGCGACCGGGCATCTGCCCGGCAGCATCAACATTCCCTTCAACAACTCGTTCACGACCTGGGCGGGATGGGTGCTGCCCTACGACGAGGATTTCCACCTGATCTCGGCGAAGCCCGACGGCCGCCAATCCGAGCTCGCGCTGCGCGACCTCGCCATGATCGGGCTGGACCGTGTGGCCGGCTCCTTCGGGCTCGACGCGCTCGGCGCGTGGACCGGCGCCGGCCGCGCGCTCGCGAGCTTCGGGCGCACCACCGCGCCGGACCTCGCCCGGCGTCTCGAGGCGGGGACCGCGGCAGCCGTGGACGTGCGAAGCCGCGCGGAATGGGAGGCCGGGCACATTCCGGGCGCCGTCAACATTCCTGCCGGCGAGATCGCCGAGCGGATCGGCGAGCTCCCGCGGGAGCGGCCTGTCGTAGTCCATTGCCAGGGCGGCACCCGCTCGGCGATCGCAGCCAGCCTGCTCGACGCGCACGGGATCAGTGGAGTGGTCGACCTGCCGGGCGGCTTCACGGAGTGGGAGAGCGCGGGGCTGCCGGTGCAGCGCGAGCCCGGGTCGCTCGCGGAGCTGGTGATCGCGCCGCTGGATCGCGCCGCCCGGCAGTCCGGCTGAGCCGCCCGCCAGGTCTGGCGGCGGCACGACCAATCTCCCAGATTCTCAGGGTAGCACCGCAGATGGTGCGCCTGCCTATGACGTCACTTCCCCCGGTCCGCAAGCGTGACGACCGCCACGCCTCCCGGCAGCGACGTGCCCCCCTGCGAGGGCTTCTCGCGGGTGCCGACCTCCGGATGCTCCTCAAGGCGGCACGACATCCTTCACATGCGATGACGCGGTTGGTGCTCAGGGCCCGCCTGTCGCGGCTCACCGTGGATGAGGAGCGGGCTCGCCTCGTGGCGTTCTTATCGCGACGCTTCGGGGTGGACGGGGAAGCCCTCGGCGCCGAGTTTGCCGGATCGGAGTTCCTGGCCTGGTTCCGCGGGCGCCGGGCGGACCTGGAGCGATTCCAGGGCCCGTTCCGCATGGGGACCACCGGCGAATTCGGCTGTGAGGCCCTGTACCTGCTGGTCCGGGCAGCGCGCCCTCGCGTCGTCGTGGACACCGGCGTGCTGTACGGGGCCTCCAGCGCTCACATCCTCGCCGCCCTGGCGCGCAATGGTCAGGGACGACTGCACAGCGTCGAGATCGGGCGCAACCCGCGCGAGCCGGGCCACGACTTCTTCGTGCCTCTCGATCTGCGGGCCGGCTGGGACCTCGTCATCGGCGACAGCCGCCGCGAGCTTCCGCCGTTGCTGGATCGCTGTCCCTCGCTCGACATGTTCCACCACGACAGCCTGCACACGTCCGGCCACATGACCTGGGAGTTCGACACGGCGCTCCCCCACCTGGGTCCGCTGGGGGTGCTGTCGTCGGACGACGTCCTCAACCCACCCAGCCTTTCGGGCATATTCCAGAAGGACCCCTTCAGCTCCTTCTGCGAGCGCCGGCAGCTCTCGTACTCGACGTTTCACAATCTGGGCGTTGCGCTGATGCCGGGACATGGCGGGCATTGATCCCCGGGCGGCCCAGCTGAGCAGCCGCCATGTGCCCGGAAGCAAGACCCCCTTGCCAGGCATTTGACTGGCAAGGGGGATCTGGTCGCTTTCCTGAACTCCCGAGGAGGGACTCGAACCCCCGACCCGGTGATTAACAGTCACCTGCTCTACCAACTGAGCTACTCGGGAAAGCACTCCAGCCTGAGCCTGTGGAATTTCGCCCGGGGTCACGCGGCGGTCAAGCCGGACTCGACCGGGCGGAAACTGTCATAGGACTTATCGTTAAGGGCCACGAGTGCAAACCCTGTCGGCTTCAAAATGTGAGTGGCCGTTCACTTGTCACCGCGACGACACGCCCGCTGCACTCTGCGCCGCAAAGTGGGCCGGG
This sequence comes from uncultured Gemmatimonadota bacterium, assembly GCA_946887295.1. The sequence goes on from CAMPKP010000019.1 coordinate 20,692, forward strand.
ATTATGTACCTAAGCCATTGTTGAAGAATATGTTACAATGAATCTACTGCCTTTTCACCTCCGCCTTCTTACCTTGTCTCCATGCCATTACCGCCCCTGACGGGGCACCTCGAAACCCGGCGTCGCTTGGCCCAGGCGGTCCGCGGGGGGACGCTTCCCCAGGTCCTCCTGTTCACTGGTCCGACCGGCGTCGGCAAGCAGCGCCTCGCGCTCTGGCTGGCGCAGCTCGCCCTCTGCGAGCAGCCCGGTGAGGAGCCGTGCGGCTCCTGCCGTGCCTGCCGGCTGGTCCTCGGACTGTCGCACGCGGACCTCCACTGGTTCGTGCCGATCGCCCGCCCCAAAGCCGGCGATCCGGACCGCCAGGTGGATGAGGCGGCGGAAGCCTTGGCTGGGGTGATGGAAGAGCGGCGCAAGCAGCCACTCTACACCCCGGCCGATGGGATGGCGAGTCATTCGATCGCCACGGTGCGCCTGCTTCAGCGGAGAGCCTCGCTGACTTCGGTCGAGGGCGGGGCGCGGGTCTTCGTCATCGGCGAGGCGGATCGGCTGGTCCCTCAGGAGTCGAGCCCCGAGGCGGCCAACGCCACGCTGAAGCTGCTCGAGGAGCCGCCGCAGGGGGCGCTCTACGTGCTGACCACGCTGGATCCTCGGCGAGTGCTCCCGACGATCCGCTCGCGCGCCGCGCCGATCAGGCTCAATCGCCTGAGCGACGACGAGGTCCGGGGCTTCCTGCGGCAGCACACGGAGCCGCGCTGGAGCGACGAGAAGATCGACGAGCGAGTGGCCCTCGCCGCCGGCTCGATCGGCATGGCGCTCAGTGCGGGCGAAGAGAGCGGCAAGGCCTACCGCTCGGCCGAGCAGCTGCTCGCGGCCGTGGTCGAGGGCCGGGGAGCCGCACTGGAGCGGGCACTGGGCCAGGTGACGTACTCGGCGCGGGGAGAGTTCGCCGCCATGCTCGACGCCCTCGCCGATACCCTCGGCGAGGCGGCACGAGGCACGATGGGCCAGACCGTGCGCCGGGCCATTCCCGGGCCGCTGCTGCGGCACCGGAGCCCCGCCCCTCTGCTCCAGGCGATGGAGCGGGTCGCGGAGGCCCGCGAGGCGGCGTCGGGGAACGTGAACCCGCAGGTGCTCCTCGCCGTACTGGGGGAAGATCTGGCGGAGGTCCTGTGAAGCTGAGCCACCTGGACGCGGAAGGCCGCGCACGCATGGTGGACGTCGGCGACAAGCCGGTGAGCGACCGGAGCGCGACCGCCGTCGGCGCGGTTCGCATGTCGCGCGAGGCGTTCGAGCTGGTCGCCGGCGAGGGCGTCCCCAAGGGCGACGTCCTCACGGTGGCGGAGGTGGCCGGGGTGATGGGCGCCAAGCGGACCGGGGAGCTGATCCCCCTCTGCCACCCCCTGGGCCTGGACCATGTGCAAGTGGAAGCGCGGCTTGACCCTGAGCTGCCGGGGGTGGAGGTGACCGCGGCGGTGCGGGTGACCGGGCGCACAGGAGTGGAGATGGAGGCGCTCACAGCGGTGACAGTGGCGTGTCTTACAGTGTACGACATGGTAAAAGCAGTCGACAAGGGGATGGTCATTCAGGATGTCCATTTGGTGAGCAAGACCAAACGGCCTTCTCACAGCTCATAGACAGGAGGTTGGCCCGTGCTGAGACCGACCGACGAGTACGGCGAGCGACACGGAGGGCTCCTGAAGCGGCTCCTCACCCGAGGCGCGCTGCTCCTGGTGACCGCCGTCGTCATCGGCGCCCTGGCCGGCTGGACCAAACGGGTGGGTGCGGCTGACCACGTCGTCGCGCCGGACACGCGCCTGGTCGCGCGTGAGATGGGGAGCCTGGAGCAGCAGCTTCAGGCGGCTCGCAGCGAGATGGAGCTGGTGAAGCTTCAGCTCGAGCGTACCAACGCCATCTTGTCGAACTCGGCGAAATACCAGATCCCCGCGGATCTGGCCGAGGATATCTACGACATCGCCCTGAGCGAGGGCATCGATCCGGCACTCGGGTTCCAGCTGGTGAAGATCGAGAGCGGCTTCAAGGCGAACGCGCGCTCACCGATGAACGCGTTCGGCTACACCCAGCTCCAGCTCCCCACCGCGCGGTTCTACGACGCGGACGTCACGGTGAGCCGGCTGTTCGAGCGCGAGACCAATCTCCGGATCGGGTTCCGGTTCCTGCGGGACCTCCTGGAGCAGTTCGACCACGACATGGGGCTCGCCCTGGTGGCGTACAACCGCGGCCCGGCGAAGGTCGCCGGGATCATCGCCAACGGGGGCGACCCCGCCAACGGCTACGCCGAAGCAGTGATGAAGGGATACCAGCCGCTCGGGACGGGAGAGGCGCAGTAGACGCGCCGGCCCCGAAGAGCTGAGCAGTGAAACGGCAAACGGTGATAGGGGTCATCCCCTATCACCGTTTGCCGTTTCATAGGGGGCTGTTCACCCCGGAATTCTGAGCGATTCCCCGGCTCTGAGCGTCGTCTCCGCCTGGAGCCCGTTCACCCGGCGGAGCTCGGCCACGCTCACGCCGTACTGCTTGGCCAGGCCCGAGAGCGTGTCTCCCCAGCGCACGATGTGCGTCCGAGAGGCAGTCGACACCTTGCTTCCGGGAGCGGAGACTCGAAGGCGCTGGCCGGCGCGTATGCGGCCCCTGGCGTCCAGCTTATTCCAGAGCCGAAGGTCGCGCTGGCTCACGCCGTACTCGTCGGCGATGCCCGAGAGGGTCTCACCCCGCTTGACGCGGTGGTACCCCGACGAGTTGGTCCCCGCGGCAGGCGTGGGGTCGGACATCCGGCGGGCCATCGTGCTCGAGATGGCCCCTCCGGTGGGGACGATGAGCCGCTGTCCGATGCGGAGTCGCCGGGCGTTGACCTTCGGGTTCGCGTCGGCGAGGAGCCGGCTGCTGACCCGATACTTCCGCGCGATCCCGCCCATCGTCTCTCCCCTGACGACGAAGTGCTCCACGAACGTCACCCGCTTCTCCGGCGGCAGGTCCGCATAGGCGGCGACCGTCGTAGTGCCGCGCCCGGGAGGGAGCCGAACGACCGAAGCCTTGCCCGGCGGCGTCGCGAGGCGCAGAAAATGGGGATTGAGCTCGCGGATCGCGGCGACGGTAGTGTCGGCCAATCGGGCGATTACGTCGAGGCCGGTCATCGTCGGCACCACGATCGAGTCGTAGACCAGCGGCTCGGCGGGAGTCACGGTGAATCCGTACCTGGCCGGCTCCTTGGCGATCACCGCCGCCGCGATCAGCTTCGGCACGTAGTCCTTGGTCTCGCGGCGCAGCAGGCGGGTGTCGTAGAGCCGGAAGAACGCCGCGTCGGACGCATGGTCGGCATCGTCGTCGCTGCGCAGCCGCCTGAGCCCACGCGAGACCCGGCCGGAGCCGGCGTTGTAGGCCGCGGCTGCCAGGTAGAGCGAGCCGAAGCGGGCGTTGAGATCGCGCAGGTGCCGCACGGCGGCGTCGGTGGCGAGAAAAGGATCCCGGCGCTCGTCCACCCAGGAGTCCACCCGGAGATCGTAGTATTTCGCCGTGCCCTTCATGAACTGCCACATCCCCACCGCCTTGGCCCTGCTGGTGGCGGTGTTGGAGAAGCCGCTCTCGATCAGCGCCAGGTAGACCAGATCGCCCGGCATGCCTTCGCGCGCCAGACGGTCGCGGATCATCGGCTCGTACCGCTGCATCCGGTTGAGCCAGATCCCCATGCGCTCCCGCCCGGGGCCGAGAAAGAAATCCAGATACCAGCGCACCCGGTGATGGCTGTTGTAGGTCTCGACGTCGATGTCCCAGGTGACCGCGCTCGCCAGGGCCTTGGTGTCGTTGCCCTCGATCACGTCGCCGGGGCCGGTTCCCTCGTCCTCGGGGGCTGCCTCCGCGAGCGCCTCGAGCACCGCCTCGTCGGCGGCGCAATCCGCAGCCTGGCGGGTTTCGGCGGCCAGCTCGGCGGCGGGGATCAGCGAATCGAAGTCGGGGGCGGGCGGAAGAGAGAACGGGTCACCCGCGGGCGGGCTCTCCTGCCGGGAGGATCCGGCGTACTGCTCGGCGGCTTCGGACTCGGGTCGAGGGCCGGACGGAGCCTGGGAGGGTGGCCGGGCGCCGCCACAGGCCGCCAGGAGCACGATCGGGAGCAGGACGGAGGAACGAAGCATCGGCGCTCCCGTTCGGGGTTCGTTCGGGTGCATTCCGCCGGGCGGAAGGCGTTCTGAGAGATTTCCGGCCCCGGCAGGGCGCCGCTAGCGCATGAACAGGCGGTTGCCGAGGATCCGGTTGGTGGCGTTGAGCACGGCCAGTGCCGCGGCGCGGGCTGCATCGTCCTCCGTCAGCACGGAGCCGACGACCCGCTGGTCGGCGCCCTCCGCGTTGGTCGAGAGCGAGACGATCACGACCGTGGCGTCGAAGGCCCGCACGGCCTTGACGCCCAGCAGCTCGAAGACCATCCCGCCCTGCACTGCCTGACCCAGCGCGAGCACGCAGGCCTGGGCCGCGCAGCGGAGCTCCCCCGCCTGCGAGGCCAGTCCCTCGCTCTCGCCGACGAAGGCCTCGGAGTCCCTCCAGGTGAGACCCACCTTCGCGCGGCACCGGCCGTTGGGCAGGCGGTCCAGCACGAACTCGGCGAAGCGCAGGCGCTCGCTGAGGGGGTTGGGCGCTGACATGGCCTTCCTTGGACGGGCTGGTTGAGTGAGTTACGGCGAGGGATCAGGGGGGCAAGCCCTATGCCACCCCCCGGTCCCCGGCCTCCTCAATCCAGGTGCTCGGAGAGGAGGGCGGCGAGGGCGTCGTTGGAGAGCTTCTCGGCCTGGGCGAAGAGGGCCGATTTCGAGAAAGAAGACATTGGATAGCTGGCCCACAGCGAGGGGCGATCCGCGCCCGCGCATCGAAACGAGAACACCAGGTTCCATTGCGCCGAGTTCGCGCGGCGCTCCGCGGCGACCGTCACGTTCCAACGGTGATCGCCGTGATCGACCACTCTCCAAGCCATCGACGACTCCACGAAGTCGAGCGAAAGGTCGGCCAATATGGGCCGCGGCCGGGAATCAGGTCAAGAGTCGTTCGGCTCTCGCGTGCTCGAGCGTGGTCACCGCGCGGAGCGGCGTCAGCTCGCTCCACGGGATGCCCACGTGCGCCAGTCGCGCGCGGGTCTCGGGCAGCAGGCGTGTGGTGCCCCAGGGCATCGCCGTGAAGATGTCGGGCACCGGCGGTGTGCCGCCGATCAGGTAATACCCGCCGTCCAGTGTCGGTCCGATCGCGAAATCGCCCCGCCCCACTGTCGCACAGGCTTCCCGGAGCACGGAGGCGTCGAGGCTGGGACAATCGTCCACGATCGCGAGCCAGGCCCGGCCGGGATCCGCGGACCGCGCGGCAGCGGCGAGCCGCATGCCGCGGTCGCCGGAGGCCTGGGGGCGGAAGTCGCAGCCGTCACCGAGCCAGTAGCGCATCTCCGGGCCGGCGTCGCCCGGCGCGAACCACACGGTGACGTCGAGGCCGGCGCCGCGGGCGGCGGCCAGGGTACGCCCGGCCATGATGCGATAGAGTCTGAGTGCGTGGCGCTCGCCGACTTCCGCGGCGAGCCGGGACTTCACGGTCCCGAGACGGGGGGCATGGAGGAAAACGGCGAGCGCCGGGGTCACCGGCCGGGGCCGCAGTCGAGCGTCCGGGAGACGGTCGACCGCACGTGATCAGCTCCGGGCCAGCGCCTGGAAGCGGGAGCGGAGGTCTCGCGTCACCGGACCGGACTTGCCGTTGCCGATGTTCCGGCCGTCCACCTGGCGGATGGCGATCAGCTCGCTCGCGGTGCCGGTGAAGAACGCTTCGTCGGCGGTGTACACGTCGTAGCGGTTGAGCATGGTCTCCTGCACGTCGTAGCCGGCGCCGCGCGCCAGCTCGATGACCACGTCCCGCGTCACGCCCTTGAGAATGCCGGCGTAGGGGGCCGGAGTGCGGATGGCGCCGTTCTTCACCACGAAGATGTTCTGGCCCGACCCTTCGGCCACGTGGCCCTCGCTGTCGAGCATCAGGACTTCGTCCGCGCCCGAGTGGATCCCCTCGATCTTGGCGAGGATGTGCGCGAGATAGTTGAGCGACTTCACCCGGGGCGACAGCGCCTCCCGGTGCGGGATGGGAGTGCCGGCGGTGACCACCCGGAGCCCGGTCTCGTACACTTCCTCGGGAAACAGCCGGATGGTGTCCACGATGATGATGACGGTGGGCCTGGCGCACTTCCTCGGATCGAGACCGAGATCGCCGACTCCGCGGGTGACGATGTGCCGGATGTAGGCTTCGGCGATGCCGGAGCGCCGCACGGCCTCTTCCGTCACCGCGGCCATCTCGTCCTTCGGCATCGGGATCGTGAGCCAGATGGCCTTGGCCGAGTCGTAGAGGCGGTCCAGGTGCTCGGACAGCTTGAAGATCTTCCCGCCGTAGACCCGGATTCCTTCGAACACGCCGTCGCCGTACAGCAGTCCGTGGTCGTAGACCGACACCGTCGCGGTCTCGCGCCCGAGCCACTGGCCGTCGAGCCACACGGTCGGCACGCCCGCTCCCGAGGCAGTCGGGGATTTGGAGGGCTTGAGTGTAGTGGACATGCGCCAAATCTAGCCCTCGGATCGGGGATGGCCAACCCGACCTCTGGATTGCCGGCGCCCGCGTGGCGAGTATTTGGCATGCGACCGAATCGATGGAGTGAGCCGCAGCTCGACCGCCGCAGCTATCCGCGGGCCGAGTACCGCCGGACGGCCCCCGCGCTGCTCGAGCTGATGGGCTACCGCTGCGCGGTGCGAGATCTGGCACCGGGCGGACTCCGGGTGGAGCCCGCCCCCGCAGGTCGGGTCTGGGAGGCCGGGGAGCGGCTCACCGGCGTGCTGCACCTCAGGGCAGGCGGGCTGGTGATGATCGACGGCGTGATCGAGCGGATCGACCGCGCCGGCCTGGCGCTGGTGCCCGGCTCCGACGCCTGGCCCGATCCCGACTCGATCGACGCCGAGCGCTCGGCGCTGGTGCGCTGGCACCACGAGCGGCGGAGCGCCCCCCGCCTTCCGCTTCCGGCCCTGCCGGGTGCGGGCGGCGCGAGCACCCCGCTTCGGGACGTGAGCGCTACCGGCCTTCGCTACGCCCTCGCCCCCTCAGAGCGCGCCCCGGCAACCGGCAGCCATGTGGCCGGTGAGCTCCGGCTCGATGCCGAGACCGTGATCCCGGTGCGCGGCCAGGTGATCCGGCACGTCGGCCGGGAGATCGCCGTCGCGCTCGACCCGCCGGGGCTCACCCCGGAGATCCTCGCGCTGCTGAGGCGAAGGTACTTCCCCGAAGGGGACTAGCCCCTCAGGCGGGGCTCAGCGCTTCGGCGGACGCGCCCCCAGCTCCGCAAGCAGGTCGGCGATCTCGCCCAGCCCCAGCACCCAGGTCGCGCCGCCGCGACGCACCGCCGCTCGCGGCATCCCGTACACCACGCAGCTCGCCTCGCTCTCGGCGATGGTGACGCCGCCGCCCGCCCGGATCGTCGTCAGTCCCTCGGCGCCGTCCTCGCCCATCCCCGTCAGCAGGATGCCCAGGACCTGGCCGGGCCTCGAGCGCGCCGCCGAGCGCATGGCGACGTCTATGCTCGGGATGTGACGCGCGTCGGCGGGCTCCGGCGAGAGCACGACGGCGAGTCCCGGACTCACCCGCAGGTGGCGGCCTCCCGGAGCGACCACGACGTCTCCCGGCGACAGGCGATGCCCTTCGACCGCCTCGGTGACCCGCAGGCGGCTCAGCGAGTTCAGCCGGCGCGCGAACGGCTCGGTGAACCCGGCCGGCATGTGCTGCACCACCACGACCGGCAGCGGGAAGTGCGCCGGCAGCCGCTCCAGGATGCGCTGCACGGCCGCGGGGCCGCCGGTCGAAGCGCCGATCACACAGAGCTCACAGCCGTCCAGATCGGCCGGCACGGCGGAGCCCGCGGCCGGGTGGCGCTCCGCGCCGTTGCCGTTGGTGAGACGCCCGGTGCCGCTCGCGGGACGCTCCCGCGGGCGGAGGGCCACCAGACGGTCCACCACCTCCCGGCGCAGGAACTCCAGGTCCATCACGTTGAAGGCCGACTTGTCGATGAAGTCCACCGCGCCGGCAGCCAGCGCGGTGACGGTCGCGGCAGCCCCTTCGCTGGTGTGCGCCGAGAGCATCAGGACCCGCAGCGACGGCTTCCACCGCAGCAGAGCCGGGAGGACCTGGAGTCCGTCCATCCCCGGCATCGCCACATCCAGCGTCACGAAATCGGGATCGGCCGCCGGGATCCGGGCCAGCGCCTCCGCCCCCGACTCCGCGTCGCCGACGACCCGGATGCCGGGCTCCGCGTCCAGCACGCGAGTGAGCGCCCGCCGCACGAACGCCGAATCGTCCACGATGAAGACCCGGATCATGACGCGGGCGGCTTGCGGTAGATCACCGAGCCGCCCACCACCACGGGCTGAAGCTCCGTGGCCCGGTCGAAGAGCGACTCCGAGTGGCCCAGGCAGAGATAGCCGCCCGGGACCAGCGCGCGGGTGAAGAGGCCGATGAGCCGGTCGAACGCGGCGTCGCCGAAGTAGATAAGGAGATTCCGGCAGAAGATGACGTCGTACGGACCATCGAGCGAGAATCCCGGTGCGAGCAGGTTCGCCTGGAAGAACCTCAGACCGAGGCGATACCGGTCCTTGAGGCAGAACCGGCCCTGCTCGACCGTGAAGTACCGCCGCCGGGCCTCGGCATCACAGGCCCGGAGCGAGGTCTCCTCGTACCTCGCCTCCCGGGCCCGTGCGACCCGCTCGGGATTGAGGTCGCAGGCGTGGATCTCCCATGACTTGCCGGGCGGAAGCCCGGCGTTGTGGAGCGCGATCGCCAGGGAGTAGGGCTCCTCGCCCGAGGAGCACCCCGCCGACAGCACCCGCAGCGGGCTCGACGGCGCCGCCGTGCGGCGCTCCGGCAGGAGGTGGTCTATCAGGATCTCGAACTGGCGGGTCTCGCGGAAGAAATAGGTCTCGTTGTTGGTGACCAGCGCGGGCAGCTTGTCGAACTCGGCGTCGCGCTGGGGGTGGAAGCGCAGGTACTCGTAGTAGGCGCGGGGGGAGTCGAGCCGCAGCTCGCGCATCCGGGGCCGCAGGCGCGACGCCAGGATCTCCTGGCGCACGCCGTCGAACGTGAGGCCGAAGCGCTCCTGGATCAGGTCGCCCAGGAGCTTGAGATCGGCCGGCTGGAACGAGGTCACACGGCTGCGCGGGGCGAGCCGTCGCGAGTGGGCTGGTCGATGGCGGCCCGCGCGGTCGACGCGACGACCGACTCGACGTCGCGCGCCAGCGTGAGCAGCGCAGCGCGCGCCTCGGCGGTCCCCATGCGGCCGAGTCCCTGGGCGGCCGAGTTCCGGATGTCCCAGTCGGGGTCTTCGGCGAGCCTCAGCAGCACCGGCAGGTGATCGAAGCCCGCCACCTCGGCGAGTCCCTGCGCGGCGGCGCGGCGCATATCGAGGTCGGGCTCCGCCAGCCGGAGGAGGAGAAACTCGGAGAGCCAGGAAGGCGCGATCCTGAGCAGCGACCAGACGATCTGGTGCCGCTCGTGGGGGCCGCAGTCGGGATAGAGGCTGCGAAGTCGTGTGGCCGCGCCCTGCGCGCGGCAGTGCCCCAGCGCGCGAATGACGTGGAAGCGGAGGGAGTCGGCGCTGCCCAGCAGCGCCACCAGCGTCGTCACGGAGCGATCGCCGCCGCGGCGTACCAGCAGCTCCAGCGCCTCGGTCTGGATGGGCTGGTGGCGGTCGGCGAGGGCGCGCAGCAGGGCGACCTCCGCCTTGGCGCCGGGCAGGCGGGCCGCTGCACGAAGCGCCGCCAGGCGCACTGCCGCGCTCGCCGACTCGGTCATCTGAAGCACCCGCGGCTCCAGCGTGGGGACCGGGGTACGTGCCATGACCGCCAGGGCCGCGACCATCACCGACTCGGCCGTACCCGGCTCGAGGCAGGAATCGAGCTCGCCCAGCGCTCCGGCCGACAGCCGGGCCAATCCCTGCGCGGCGGCCGCCTGCTCGGGCGGCTCGCCGCGGCGCAGGCGCTCGAGGAGGAGCGGGGCGACGGCGTCCAGGTCCATCCGGCCGAGCGCGAGGCACGCCGCCGTGCGCACCGCCGGCCGGGGATCGCTCAGGTGCTCCACCAGGGCCGAGAGCTCCTGCGGGCCGAACGACCCGGTGCGGAGCGCGCCGCACCGCACGTCGGGATCGGGATGCTCCAGCAGCGCCGTCAAATGCGGCGCCAGCCCCTGGGGAAAGCGGGCCAGCAATCCCTCGATCCATTGGGCCATCGGGTCGGTGGCCAGGCGCGCGAGCAGGGCCGGGAGCAGCTCGGCGATGCCGCCGGCGGCCACCAGCGCCGCAGCGGCCCGGAGGAGGCTCTCCCCGTCTCCCGCGTCGTCGGCCTCGGGCACTACGGTCAGCAGCTGTCGCAGGTAGGCGACGAGGTTCCCTCCGTCCACCACGACGTCGCGCGCCACTCGGCGCATCGCCGGCTCGGGGTCGGGGTGCAGCTCGATCACCACGGCGACGGCGAGCAACAGCGGATCGCGAAGCGCCCGCTCGCGCACCGCCAGCAGCAGCGGAAGCAGCGGCTCGAGCGACTCCGGGGCCGCGATGCGGCGCAGCGCCTGCACGGCGGGCTCCGCCAGCACCGAGTCGGGCACGAACGCCATCAGAGGCCCGACGGCGCCCGGGTGGCCGATCTCGCCCAAGGCCTCGATGGCGGCGAGCTGGAGCCACAGGTCGCGCTGCAGCAGGACGCAGAGCGCGGGCACCGCCTCGCGCACTCGCAGCTTGCCTGCCGCCTCGATGGCGGCCTGGGCGACGTTGGGATCGGGGTGGTCCAGCAGCGGGAGGATCGCGGGGCCGGCCGCCGCGAAGCCGATCCGTGAGAGGCTCTGCAGCGCGAAGAGCATCAGCTCGGGGTCGCCGCGGTCCAGCATCGCCACCAGGTGAGGCACCGCGTAGGGGCCCTGGCGCTCGAGGGCGCCGAGTCCGGCGTTCCGCCGCACGGCGTTCTCGCCGTCGGCCACCAGCTCGCCGAGCACGGCCGGCTCCACGTACCGCGCGGCCAGGCGGATCGCGCGCTCGCGGACGCTGGGCGCGGGGTCCTCGAGCGCGGCGAGAATGTGCTGCTCGCCCCCCGGCACCCTGGCGGCGGCCTCGAGCGCGGCGAGCCGTTCCGCCGGGGCGGTGAGCAGGCCGCTCATACCTGGAGCAGCGCGACGCGTTGCCGGAGCGCGTCGGATTCGCCGGCCAGGCTCTTCGCCGCCCCGTTCATCTGCTCCACCGCCACCAGGTTCTGCCGGGACACCACGGCGATGGCCTCGACCGCCTTCACCACCATCTCGCCGCCGTGCTTCTGCTCGATCACGGCCTCGGACATCTGGTGGGTGAGCTGATTCATCTTCTGCGCGGCCGCGCTGATCACCTGGGCGCCGGTGGCATTCTCGCTGATCGACCCGGCGATCTGGCGCGCGAGGGCCGACATCCTGCCCACGGTCGCGAGCACTTCCCTGGCATCGGCGGCCTGCTCGTCCGCGGCCGTGGCGGCCTCGGCCACCAGCCCGGAGGTCTTGCTGATGGACTCGACGATGCCGGCGAGCACGTGCTCGATCAGCGTCACCGCGCGCTTGGTGTCCTTCTGCACCGTCTCGATCACGGTGCCGATCTCCTGCGTGGCGCTCACCGACCGCTCGGCGAGGCGGCGTACCTCGTCGGCGACCACCGCGAAGCCTTTCCCCGCCTCGCCGGCGCGGGCCGCCTCGATGGCGGCGTTGAGGGCGAGGAGGTTGGTCTGGTCGGCGATGCCTTCGATGACCTTCACGATCTTGCCGATCTCGTCCGACCGCTGGCCGATGGACGAGATGGACTCCTGCAGCCGCTCGCCGTTGCCCCGGGTCTCCACCACCGACTGCTGGCTCACCTGGTCCACCTGATGGATCCGCGCGGCGATCGCGCCCACGTTGTCGATCATGGTGCCGAGCGTGGCGCTGGCTTCCTCCACCGCCCCGATGAGGACCTCGCCGTTCTCCGCGGTCTGGGTCAGCGTCGCGCTCATCTCCTGGATCGAGGCGGAGGTCTGGTCCACGTTGGCGGCGAGGGCCTCGGCGCTCCGGGCCAGGTGCTGCATCTGCGAGGCGATCTCGACCATGGTGGACGAGGTCTCCTCGGTGGAGGTCGACTGCATCTCCGCGCCCTTGGCCATCTGTGTCGAGGAGGCCGAGATCTCCTCGGCCGACATCGCGACGGTGCGGGAGGAGACCGCGATCTGGGTGGCGATGTCGCGGAGGTTCTTCACCATCTGGCGCATGGAGTGCTCCAGCCAGCCGATCTCGTCCCGCGACTGGCTCCGGATGTCGGTCGTCAGGTCGCCCTTGGAGACCTGCTCCGCCAGGACGCCGAGCTGGGTCAGCGGATCGGCGATGAGGCGGGCGAGGCCCAGCGCCAGCAGCACGCCGAGTCCCATGGTGACCACCAGCAGGACCAGGATCATCGCCCGGGAGTCCTGGAAGACCTGCTCGGCGCCCACGGTATCGTTGCCGGCGTTGTTGAGGCGGTCGAGCGCCCGGATCGCCTGCCAGCCGAGCAGGGCGGTCAGCGCCAGCACCGCGCTGAACCCGCTGAGGATCTTCCGGCGAATGGTCCAATCCTTGATCGTCTGTTGCCAGGCCTTGGTCATCGTTCCGCGTCCTTGAGCAATGCTGAGAGGGGAGCTAGGCGTTCAGGAGCAGGACCTTGTCGAGATCGAGGAGCATGATGAGCCGGGAGTCCCAGCGTGCGACGCCGGTGAGAAAGTCGGTCTCCGCGGTGACCACTTCCTCCGGCGGCGGCGCCACGCTCTCGGCCGGCACCTTCGTCACCTGGGAGACCCGGTCCACCAGCAGGCCGAGCGCGCGGCCGCGCACTTCCACCACGACGATCCGGGACGCGGGTGTCACCACGGCCTCGGTGAGGCCCAGCCGCGTTCTGATCTCCACCACCGCCAGGATCCGGCCCCGGAGGTTGGTCACGCCGCGCACGTGAGTCGGCACCTGCGGCACCCGGGTGATCCCGTTGACCCGGATCACCTCGCGCACCTGAGTGACCGGGATGCCGAACTCCTCGCGATCGAGCGCGAAGGTCAGGAGGTGCAGCATCGGGGCCGGAGCGCTCGCGTCCGCCGCCGCCGCCGGCAGCGCGTCAGCAAACCCCAGCAGAGGATCGACCGCGCGCTCAGTTGGCATGGGAAGCTCCGTCGAGAATGCGGACCACGTCGAGGATGCACGCCACTCGCCCGTCGCCGAGGATGGTGGTGCCGGAGACGACGGCCGGGCGACCCAGGGCGGGATCGAGGCCCTTCACCACGATGTCCTGGTGGCCGATGAGGCGGTCCACCAGCAGTCCGCGCCGCTTGGCGCCCGCGGTCATCACGACGTAGAAGGGACGAGGTGCCCGGGACGGCTCGTGGGTCCCGAGGACGGCCCCGGCATCGGCCACGTGGATCAGGTCGCCGCGCCATTGAGTGACCCCCTGGTTGTTGAT
>CAMPKP010000020.1 GCA_946887295.1 uncultured Gemmatimonadota bacterium
GGCGGCTGCGCCACGCCGAGCTCGCGGGTGAGCGCTTCGAACCGCCCGCGGTCTTCCGCCAGATCGATGGCCTCGGGGGACGTGCCGAGGATCCGGACACCCTCCTTCTCCAGCGCGCGGGCCAGGCGGAGCGGCGTCTGGCCGCCCAGCTGGACCACGACGCCCAACGGCTGCTCCACGTGGACGATCTCCAGCACGTCCTCCAGCGTGAGGGGCTCGAAGTAGAGGGCGTCGGAGATGTCGAAGTCGGTGGAGACCGTCTCCGGGTTCGAGTTCACCATGACGGTCCGGTAGCCCATCTCGCGGAAGGACATCGCCGCGCGGACGCAGAGATAGTCGAACTCCACGCCCTGGCCGATCCGGTTGGGCCCGCTGCCCAGGATCACCACCGTCCGGTCTCCCGAGGCCCGGGCCTCGTTCTCCTCGTCGTAGGAGGAGTAGAGATACGGGGTCGCGGAGGGGAACTCGCCGGCGCAGGTGTCCACCACCTTGTAGGCGGGCCGCACGCCCAGCCGGTGGCGCAGCTCCCGAACCTCGGTCTCGGAGACGCCGCGCAGATCGGCGAGCTGCCGGTCGGAGAAGCCGAGCCGCTTCATCCGGCGGAGGCCGGCGGCGTCCTCCTCGGAGCTCCCGGCAGCGCTCCGCCACTCCTTCTCCGCCTCCACCAGCTCGGCCATCTGATGCAGGAACCAGGGATCCATCCCGGTCCGGTCGGCGATGGTCTCGACCGGTGCGCCCAGGAGCAGAGCGCGCTTCACCTGGAAGATGCGCTCGGGGGTGGGCGTGCGGAGCGCGACCAGCACCGATTCCAGGGTCTCGTCCTCCAGGCGATCGTCGGCCGGCGTGGCACCGACGACCCAGCCGGTGCGGTCGGCCTCCAGTCCTCGCAGGCCCTTCTGAAACGCCTCCTTGAAGGTCCGGCCGATGGCCATGACCTCGCCGACCGACTTCATCTGGGTGGTGAGCCTCGGGTCGGCGGTCGGGAACTTCTCGAACGCGAACCGGGGGATCTTCACCACCACGTAGTCGAGCACCGGCTCGAAGGAGGCCGGGGTGGTCCTGGTGATGTCGTTGGGCAGCTCGTCGAGCCGGTATCCCACCGCCACCTTCGCGCCGATCCGGGCGATGGGAAAGCCGGTCGCCTTGGAGGCGAGGGCCGAGGAGCGGGAGACGCGGGGATTCATCTCGATGACGAGCTGCTCGCCGGTGGCCGGATCCACCGCGAACTGGATGTTGCAGCCCCCGGCGGCGACGCCGATCTCGCGGATGATCCGGATGGAGGCGTCGCGCATGACCTGGTACTCGCGATCGGTCAGGGTCATCGCGGGCGCCACCGTGATGGAGTCGCCGGTGTGGACGCCCATCGGATCGATGTTCTCGATCGAGCACACGATCACGACGTTGTCCGCGCTGTCGCGCATCACCTCCAGCTCGTACTCCTTCCAGCCGATCACGCTGCGCTCGACCAGCACCGAGTGTACCGGCGACAGCTCCAGCGCCCGCAGCAGCATCCCCTCGAACTCCTCGAGATTGTACGCGATGCCGCCGCCGGTGCCGCCCAGGGTGAAGGATGGCCGCAGGATGGCGGGGTATCCGATCTCCTCGAGCACCGAGAGCCCGTCGTCGATGCCGCGCACCGTCCGTCCCTGCGGGGTCGCGAGACCGATCCGCCGCATGGCCGCCGCGAACTCCTCGCGGTCCTCGGCGGTGCGGATGGCCCGCTCGTTCGCCCCGATCAGCTCCACGCCGAAGCGGGCCAGGGTGCCGTCGCGCTGGAGCGCCATGGCGACGTTGAGCGCGGTCTGCCCGCCCATCGTCGGCAGGAGCGCGTCGGGCCGCTCACGCTCGATCACCTTCGCGACCCACTCGGGCGTGACGGGCTCGATGTAGGTCCGGTCCGCGAGCTCCGGATCGGTCATGATCGTCGCGGGATTGGAGTTCACCAGGACGACCCGATAGCCCTCCTCCTTGAGCGCGCGCACCGCCTGGGTGCCGGAGTAGTCGAACTCGGCACCCTGGCCGATGACGATCGGGCCCGAGCCGATGAGAAGGATGGTCTCCAGGTCAGTACGCTTCGGCATCCACCAGTCCCCGCAGAGTCTGCTCCAGTGAGCGCGACGGCGCCCACCCCGTGGCGCGCCGCAATTTGGTCGAATCACCGACAAGGTGAGCGATGTCGCCGGCGCGGGCCAGTGACGGCTCGATCTCCGGCTCAACCTGTACCCCGATCATCTTCGCGAGCCGGTCGAGGAGCTCGCGAATCGAGCTCCCTTCGCCCCGCGCGATGTTGTAGGTCTCGCCCGGCTCCCCGGCGCGCAGGAGGAGCAGGTAGGCCTCCACCACGTCCCGCACGTCGAGCAGGTCGCGGACCGGGTCGAGATTTCCGCTCGGGACCGTGCCGGCCCCCGTCGCCTTCGCCTGCCTCAGTCGCTCCACGAATGCCGGCAGGACGAACCTGGATTCCTGCCCCGGCCCCGTGTGCGTGAACGGCCTGGCGACGACCACCGGGAGCCCCGTGCGGCGCCACACCTCGAGCGCCGCCAGCTCGGCGCCCGCCTTGCTGGCGGCGTAGGGCGACGCCGGAGCGACCGGATCCGATTCCTTGCGCGGCACGCTCACACCGGGCCCGTAGACCTCGCCGGTGGAGACGAGCAGCAGCCGCGCCTCGCCGCGCCCCTCCTGCCGGCGCCGGCCGAGCGCCTCCGCCAGCCGCGCCGTCCCGGCCGCGTTGACGGTCCACGCGTGGCCCGGGTCGGCCGCGGCCTCGCGATTGGAGGCGACGGCGGCCAGATGCACCACCGCGTCGGCGCCGAACTCCACCGCCTGCCGGACCGAGGCGTCGTCCGTGAGCTCCAGCGGCATTACGGCGACGTCGCCCGCCCACTCCACCGTCCGGCCTCCGGGCCGGCAGGCGGCCGCGACGCGGTGCCCGTCCTTCGCCAGCCGTCCGACCAGGTGCCGGCCGACGAACCCGTCGGCGCCGGTGACGAGCAGCCTCACCGCCGGGCGGCCGCCGAGAGGCGCTTCAGGTCCGCGTCCACCATCATGGCCACCAGCTCGGGGAAGCTCACCTTGGGCTTCCAGCCGAGCTCCGTTCGCGCCTTGGTGGGGTCGGCGAGCAGGAGGTCCACCTCCGCCGGCCG
The DNA here is from genome assembly GCA_946887295.1 of uncultured Gemmatimonadota bacterium. The sequence goes on from CAMPKP010000020.1 coordinate 3,144, forward strand.
GTGAAAGCGCGGGTCGCTGACCACGTGCTTCCGGTAGTCCAGACCGACGTGCCCGAACGCCAGCTCCACCAGCTCGCGCACGCTGTGGGTCTCCCCGGTTCCGATCACGTAATCCCGTGCCTGCGGCTGCTGGAGCATCAGCCACATCGCCTCGACGTAGTCGCCGGCGAAGCCCCAGTCCCGCCGCGAGTCGAGGTTGCCGAGCCGGAGCTCGCCCGCCAGGCCCAGCTTGATGCGCGCCACTCCGTCGGTCACCTTGCGGGTGACGAACTCGATGCCCCGCCGGGGCGACTCGTGGTTGAAGAGGATCCCGCTCACGGCGAAGAGGTCGTAGGACTCCCGGTAGTTGACCGTGATCCAGTGCCCGTAGACTTTGGCGACGCCGTAGGGCGAGCGGGGATAGAACGGCGTGGTCTCGCGCTGCGGCGTCTCGCTGACCTTGCCGAACATCTCCGAGGAGCTCGCCTGGTAGAACCTGGCGTCGGGGCGCACCAGCCTGATCGCCTCCAGGATCCGGGTCACGCCCAGGGCGGTGAACTCGCCGGTGAGCACCGGCTGGGTCCATGAGGTCGGCACGAACGACTGCGCGGCGAGGTTGTACACCTCGTCGGGCCGGGTCTCCTGGAGCACCACCGTGAGCGAGTGCTGGTCGAGCAGGTCGGCCGCCACGATCTCCATGCGGTCCAGCAGGTGCTCGATCCGCTCGTAGCTGTCGTGACTGGTCCGCCGCACCATCCCCACCACGTCGTAGCCCTTCTCCAGGAGGAACTCCGCGAGATAGGAGCCGTCCTGCCCGGTGACGCCGGTGATGAGTGCCTTAGGCATGGAAGGGGAGCCTGTTGGGTTGTCTCATGCTCGCCGCCTGATTAGCTTTAGGGGTTTCCGGCGTAACGCAACGACAACACGAAGGATGGAGCTTATGGCGCGGGTGTGCACCGTGTGCGGCAAGGGGCCGGTCACCGGCAACAATGTCAGTCACGCGAACAATCGGACCAAGCGCCGCTGGTACCCGAACCTGCAGACCGTTCGCGTCCTGGTGGAAGGGGCGCCGCGGCGGATGCGGGTGTGTACCCAGTGCCTGAAGAGTAACCGGGTGGTGAAGGCGCCCCGGACGCCGCAGCCCACCGCCTGACGCGGAGGGCGCTGGTCAAGAAAAAGGGGACCCGAGTGGGTCCCCTTCGTCGTTTCGGCGGCTGGGGTGGCGGCCGTCACTCGGACAGGAGCTCGATCCGCGCGATGTCCGCGCCGTCGCCGGGCCGGTGACCCAGCTTGAGAATGCGGGTGTAGCCCCCCGGGCGGGCGGCGAAGCGGGGGCCGATCTCGCTGAACAGCTTGCCCAGCGTGTCGCGGTCCTTGATGCGCCGTTCCACCAGACGACGGGCGTGCAGATCGCCCCGGCGGGCCAGGGTGATCAACTTCTCGGCGAAGGGCCGGAGCTCCTTGGCCTTGGCCTCGGTGGTGACCACCCGGCCGTGCTCGAACAGGCTGGCAGCCATGTTGTTGAGCAGCGCCCGCTTGTGGGTCGAGGTCCGGGAGAGCTGCCGCCCCTTGGCGCGGTGCCGCATCAGACCTCCCCGTTACCGACGGCCGGCTGGGCCATCGGGGCGACACCGGGCCGTGAGATCCGCAGCTCGCCGTCCGACTCCTCGAAGCCCATGCCGAAGTTGAGCCCTTCGCGCTGCAGCAGCTCGGCGATCTCGCTCAGCGCCTTCTCGCCGACGTTCTTGACCTTGAGCAGGTCGTCCTCGGAGAACTCGACCAGATCCTTGAGCGTGCGGATGTTCGAGTTCTTGAGCGAGTTGAGCGACCGGACCGAGAGACCGAAGTCGTCGATCGGCCGGGCGAGACGCTGCCGGAGATTGGCGCCGCCCGGCGCGGCCTGGGCGCCGCCGACGTCCCGCATGGTGGGCACCTTGCCGAAGTCCACGAAGTACTGGAAGTGGACCTGTGCCAGCGCGGCTGCGTAGGCGATCGCGTCTTCCGGCGTGATCGTGCCGTTGGTCTCGACCTGGACCGTGAGGCGGTCGTAGTCGGTGCGCTGGCCGACACGGGTCTCGGCCACGATGAAGTTGGCGCGGCGGACCGGATTGTAGATCGCGTCGATGCGCACCAGGTCCACCGGGAGCGAGCGGTCGGCCGGATGCATCTCGGCCTCGACATAGCCTCGGCCCTTGTTCACGTAGAGCTCCATGCTGACCTCGCGGTCGTCCTGGAGCGTGAACAGCAGGTGGTCGGGATTCTTCACCGAGACGGAGCCGTGCTCCTGGATGTCCCGGGCGTAGACCGGACCCGCGCCCTCGCGGCGGATGTGGAGCACCGCGTCGTCCACGTCTTCGGCGAGCACCAGCGTCAGCGACTTGAGGCGCTGCACGATCTGGTGGACGTCCTCCAGCACGCCCTGTACGGTCTGGTGCTCGTGCACCACGCCGTCGAGGCGGAAGCCCCAGACCGCGCTGCCGCGCAGCGACGACAGCAGGAGCCGACGAAGAGAGTTGCCCAGCGTGTAGCCGAAGCCACGCTCCAGCGGCTGGAGACGGAATTCGGCGGCATTGGGGTTGTCGTCACGCTTCGTCATCTCGACGAGATGAGGGCGGACCAACCCGGTCAGATCAATGGTCATGGTCACTTCTGTCAGAGCGTTAGACCCGGCGCTTCTTCGGCGGACGGCAGCCGTTGTGCGGGATCGGGGTGACATCGCGGATCGAGACCACCCGGAGCCCGACCGATGCCAGGGCCTGGATGGCCGACTCGCGGCCGCTGCCAGGACCCTGCACCCGCACGTGCACCCGGCGGAGACCCAGGTTCATGGCCTCGCGGCCGCAGTTCTCGGCCGCCACGGTGGCGGCGAACGGCGTGGACTTCTTGGAGCCCTTGAACCCGGCCTTGCCCGCCGACCCCCACGCGAGCGCATTGCCCCGCATGTCGGTGATGGTGATGAGCAGGTTGTTGAACGTCGCCGAGATGTGGGCGATGCCTTCGGCCTCGACCACCTTCTTGGAGCGCTTGGCGGCGGGCGCCTTGGCTGGAGCGGGAGTAGGAGCCGTCATCTTACTTCTTGGTCACTTTCTTCTTGCCGGCAATGGCCCGACGCGGCCCCTTCTTGGTGCGCGCGTTGGTGTGGGTGCGCTGGCCGCGAACCGGCAGGCCCCGCCGGTGCCGGATGCCCCGGTAGCTGCCGATGTCCATCAGCCGCTTGATGTTCATCGCGACTTCGGTGCGGAGGGCGCCCTCCACCTTGACCGATCGCTCGATCATCTGGCGGAGTCGGGCCACCTCGGCATCCGAGAGATCGCGGACCCGGGTATCCGGATTGACACCGGTCTCGCCCAGGATGCGGGAGCTCGTGGGCCGGCCGATGCCGAAGATGTACGTGAGGGCGACCTCGACCCGCTTCTCGCGCGGGAGATCCACGCCTGCGATGCGTGCCATGATCAGCCTTGCCGCTGCTTGTGCTTGGGATTGCGCTTGCAGATGATGCGAACCACGCCCTGTCGCTTGACGACTTTGCAGTGCTCGCAGATCGGCTTGACGCTGGAACGAACCTTCACGCTTAAGCTCCGGACCGGTTAAGGGCTAGCTTGCCAATATACCGGGGCTGGGAGGGCCATGCAAGTGAGCGGAGCAGGTGGGCTTAGGGGCGCGGGCCTCCCCGTCCTACCCCCGCACGGCCCCCGCCGCATACCACACTCCGAACGCCAGGCTGGCGAGGCCCACCAGCGGCATGAGCGGCCCGATCCGGCGGGACACCGACCCTCGTCCGAGCGCATAGCCGAAGGCCGAGGAGACCAGGGCCATGGACACGGCCGTGCCAGCCGCGAAGACCAGGAGCGCGATCACTCCCAGCGTCCGGCTGGCCGCCGCGCCCACTACCAGCAGGCCCACCATCGCCGACCCTCCGATGCCATGCACCAGTCCGATGCCGAAGGCGGCAACCGGTGACCTGCCCAGCTCCTCCGCGTGCCGGTGGCCGTGAGGGACGGCGTGTGGACGCCGACCCGCCGAGCCGCTCTCGTGAACGTGGGGGTGGGCGTGCCGAAGCTCCCCGTGGGTGTGGATGTGGGTGTGGAAACAGCCCCGGCGCCAGCGGACCAGCAGCCGCACCGCCAGAGCGATGATCACCACCCCGATGACGGCTTCAGCGGCCCTTTGTACCTGCGCAGGGAGGTACGCCTGGAAGAGAACGATCGGGAGCCCGAACGCGAAGATCGTGGAGGCGTGGCCCAGGCCCCAGGCGAATCCGAGAATGCCGGCCTTGCGCGCGCCGCCCCGCTCCTGGGACAGCACGAGCGTGGATACCGCCGTCAGATGGTCGGGGTCGGTGGCGTGCCGAAGGCCGAGGAGCAACGCGACGACGATCCCCATGGCCCCGCCCCCGGCCGGCGCCAGCCAATCGCTCATGGCCCCCCTACCCCACGACTCGCAGTTCCACCAGCCGCCAGCCAGTGCTCAGCAGGCGGTAGCCGAGCAGCAGACTCTGCACTCGTACGTCCTGGGTGCCCGCGATGCGATACCGCCGCTGCAGCTCGACATACCCGCGGCCCGGCTCGACCTCCTTCGCCGCGCGCACCACCGTCTCGACCTCCTGCCCCTGCACCATGAAATCGGTCAGGAGCGCCGCGGCCTGAGCGGGGCCCAGCGCGATCGATGGGTCGGCGCCCGGCAGCTGGACCAGGAGGCGCGGAGCCTCCGCCACCAGCGCCCGGGCGTCGTGCTCGAACCAGGCCTCGCGAGCGGCCTCGGCGGCGTCGGTGAGCGCGACCTCCTGCGCGACCGAAGCCGGAGGGCCGAGCAGCACGGCCAGCAGGATCAGGAGCCGGCGCAACGCGCCTCCTCGACGAGGAGACGGAGCGCACTGGCCGGATCGGGTGCGTGGAGCACCGGCCGGCCGACGACCAGATGGGTCGCGCCGGCTCGGGCGGCCTCTCCAGCGGTCGCGACCCGCACCTGATCGCCCGCGGCGTCGCCCGCCTGCCTGATGCCGGGCACCACCACGAGCCCGTCGGCGGGGAGGATCGACCGGACCGTGGCTACCTCGAGCGGCGAGCAGACTACTCCGGCGAGTCCGGCCGCCGCGGCCTCCCTCGCCTGGCGCATCGCTTCGTCCGCCAGGCGCACCTCGGAGCGGCCGGTCGCCCGGCCATACGTCGCTGCGTCGTGGGAAGTGAGCACCGTGACGCCGACCAGGGCCAGGTCGCCCGCCGCCGCCGCCGCCGCGGCTTCCATCATGTTCCGTCCGCCCAGCGTGTGAACGGTTGCCATCGAGACTCCGAGCTCCCTCGCGGCGGTAACCGCGCCCGCGACGGTGTGGGGGATATCGTGCCACTTGAGGTCCAGGAACACCCGAAGCCCGCGGCCGACGAGTGCGCGTACGAACGGCGCACCCTCCCGGGTCATGAGGATCGATCCCACCTTGACCCAGGAGACCTCGGGAAGCCGGTCGAGCAGCCGCAGTGCCTCGGTGGCATCGGGCAGGTCGAGCGCCAGCACGACCTCAGCCACTGGAGCGCTCCAGGCCACGCACGATCCGTTCCGGCAGCCGAGGGTCCGCCAGAGCCGCGGTACCGATCGCGACGAGCGCCGCGCCGACCCTGAGGTATTGCCGAACGTCCTCCACAGTGCGCACCCCGCCGACCCCGATGACGGGCATGCCGTCGGTGCGCTCGACGACGCGGGACACGGCCAACACGCCGATCGGAAGCAGTGCCGGCCCGCTCACACCGCCGTAGCCGTTCCCCAGCCGTTGCGCTCCATCCTCGGCATGAAGCAGCCCCGGGAGGGTGTTGACCACGGTGATGCCGTCGGCGCCGGCGTCACGTGCCACGAGCGCCATGCCCGCGATGTCGGGAAGTACCGGGGACAGCTTGGCGATCAGGGGCAGCCGGGTCCGTTTCCGGCAGAGGGATACGATGCTGCGGACGCAGTCGGCGTCGGCGCCGAACTCGATGCCGCCCGCGGAAGTGTTGGGGCACGAGAGGTTGAGCTCGAAGCCCGCCATTCCGGGCACTCCGTCGAGGCCCGATACCACCTCGGCGTACTCCTCGACGGTGAAGCCCACGACGTTCACCAGCACCTGCGCCCGGCGCAGATGACTTGCCAGCCAGGGAAGATGGTCGTCGCGCACGGCCGTCATGCCGGGGTTGGCGAGCCCTACGGAGTTGAGCATGCCGCCGCGAAACTCGGCCACGCGCGGCGGCCGATTGCCCCGCCGGGGCTCGCGGGAGACGGCCTTGGTGACCAGCCCGCCGAGCCGGTCGAGATCCATGACGCCCGCCAGCTCCCGGCCGAACCCGGCCGTGCCGGCGGCGAGGAGCACTGGGTTCTGAAAGCTGCGGCCGAAGACGGTTCGGAAGAGGCTGGATCCCGCGCCCTTCACGGCACGAGCCCGCGCCGCGGCGGGGGGGCCGCGCCGGGTCGGCGGGTGAGCGAATCGCGCCCGGCGCCGGGCTGGCGGACGTTCGGCCGGCCGCCGGCGTTCTGCATCCGCGCGAAGATCTGGAGCGAGTCCTCCAGCTCGCGGTAGCCGTACGGCTCGCTCCCCTGGAGGAAAGCGACGTAGGGGCTCGTCGCATACCGCTCCTCGAGCAGGGGCATAGCCGATTCTCCCCACGCCGGGTCGAGGGCCTGGCCCGCGAGAATCGCCTTGGGCGCATAGGGTGAGTCGGGTGTGACCTCGACGATGGTGCGGAAGAGGGAGGCGGCGAGGGCGGGTGCGGCGAGCGAATCGCGCGCCGTCTCGGCCGCGAGGAAGAGCCGGAGATCGGCCTGCGCCGCGCCGGACGAGCCCGCGTCACCCGCCCCCATGATCCGGCCGATGGACTCCCGGAGCTCGCCGGCCTCGCCCGCGAGCGCGCTCTTGGCCTGGATCCGCTGGTCCAGCTCCTTCGCGATGGCGGGGAGATCCGCGACGGATGTCGCCCGGGAGAGGCGGAGCCGGGTGAGCCGCAGCCGGGCCCGCTCGCCGGGATCCGCCGCGCCGCCGATCTCCGCGGCCTGGCGCAGGCGCGCCTCCGCGCGGGCCGAGTCCACCGGCAGGAGGCGCAACCCATCCTCCAGAAAGAGCCGGGCACGGAGCGGCGGCGGTGCGTCGGGGCGGCGCTCGAGCCGGTCCACCAGTGCCGACGCGGTCGCCGGGTCCTCGCGGCCCACCGCCACCACCAACGTGTCCCACCGCGCCGTGCTGTCCTTGGCCGCAAGCATCGAATCGGCGAGGGCGAGCGCGGCGTCGCGCCGCCGGGCGCCGGCCAGGGCGAGCAGGCGCTCGTCCGACGCCCGCGGGTCGGCCGAGCCCTCGAGCGCCGCCAGGGCCTCCTCGTGGCGGCCGGTCATCCTGAGAGCACGGCCGCGCAGCAGGCGTGCCTCCCGGGCGCGCACCGGATCCCTGCTCTCGACCAGCCGGGCGAACATGATCTCCGCCACCGCCGGCTCCCCGAGCTCGAGCTGGCAGCGCCCGAGGGCGAGAGTGGCATCCTCGGCCACCTCGGCGTCGCCGCGCAGCAGCGAGACCCTGCCGAGCGGGGCCACCGCCGCCTCGCACTGATTCAGCCGCGCGAGCGCGACGCCCTTCAGCACCAGGGCCTCGTCCACGTACTTGCTGTCGGGGTGCCGGGCCACCAGCGACTCCGCCCGGGTGACCACCTGGCCCCAGAGGTTGTTGGCCTCGAAGGCGCGCCCATCGCGCTCCGCCTTGCGGGCCGAGCCGGCGAGGCGCTTGGTGTTGTACATGCCGTTGTAATAGACGCAGCCGCCGAGCAGAGCGGCCGCGAGCGAGAGCGAGATCGCACGGGACATCATCACCGGCCGCCTCCAGCGTCGGCGCCGCCGGTCTTCCGCTCGTAATCCTTGAGGTAGTTCACGATGGCGTCGGCGATCGCGGCGGCCATGGTGCGCTGGCTGCGCCGGGAGCTGAGGTATCGGCCGTCGGCGGGATTGGTGCTGTAGCCCATCTCGACCAGGATGGCCGGCCTGCGGGCGGTAGTGAGCACCATGAAACCGGCCTGTTTCACGCCGCGGTCGTCGCCGGTGTGCACGGTCCGCAGCTTCTGCTGCACCAGCTCGGCCGCGCGGGCGGACTCGCGTAGATGCTCGTTCAGCTGGAGGTCCTTCAGGATGAAATCCAGTCCGCCCGTCATGGGCCCGTCCGACTCCCCGGTCTCGAACCGCACCGCCTCGTTCTCCATCTTGGCGACGCGAGCCGCATCCTCGGTCCGGGCCTCGGCCAGAAAGTAGGTCTCGAAGCCCCGCACCTCGGTGTAGCCCCGCCGGCGCGCGAGTGAGTTCACGTGCAGGCTGACGAACAGGTCGCAGGCGGCGGTACAGAAGCCGCCGCGATCGCCCAGGGCGATCAGGGTATCGGTGGTGCGGGTCATCCGGACCCCCACGCCCCGCTCCCGCAGCTCGTCACGCAGCAGCAGCGCGACCTGGAGGGTCACGTCCTTCTCGCGGACCCCGCGCGGAAAGTACGTCCCCGGGTTGCCCGGGTCCACGCCTCCGTGCCCCGGATCTATGGTGACCACGTGTCCGGCCCGGAGTCCGTTCGGCAGGCGAACGACCGACTTCGGGGCCTTGGCGGCGGAGGGCTTGCCGGTGACGTCCTCGAGGCGTGCCGAGCGGGCATCGTAGCGGTAGCGCTCGCCCAGAAAATAGGGGATCACCTCCGACACGAACTGAAACGGCAGATAGAGGGTGTCGCGTGCGATCCAGACCGGATTGGCCAGCGTCTGGAGCTGGCTGCTGAAGAGATAGAGCGGCGTGCCGACCAGGAACCGGAACGGCTGGCGGGCGACGGTCACGTCGGCCCATCCCTCGTGCAGCTCCAGCGTGCCGCCTAGCGCGGCGAGGAGCGGGGCCGCGGCGACCACCGGGGCACCGGCGGGGTCCATCCGCACCGGTACCTTCGACTCGCCGCGGGGGCCGGCAATCGTGATCTGCCCCGGGGCCCCGGCCGCGAGCGCGCCGAGCATCAGCAGGGCGGCGATCACCGCGACTCTCTCGCGGCCCGGGAGAGCCCCCGCGACACGTCGCGAGCGGCCTCGCGCTCGGACACTCTGCGCTTCAGGGCCTCGCGCTTGTCGTGCGTCTTCTTGCCGCGTCCGAGGGCGAGGACGACCTTGGCCCGGCCGTTCCTGAAATAGAGCTCCAGGGGGACCAGCGTGAGACCCTTCTGCTCCACGGCACCGATCAGCTTCTCGATCTCACGGCGGTGGAGGAGGAGCTTTCGGGAGCGGACCGGGTCGTGATTGTACCGGTTCCCTTGCTCGTACGGCGTGATGTTCATGCCTTCCAGGAAGACCTCGCCGTTGCGCAGTCGGGCGTACGCTTCCTTGATGGAGGCCTTGCCGTTCCGCAGCGACTTGACCTCGGTACCGGTCAGGACGATTCCCGATTCCCAGGTCTCGAGAATATGGTAGTCGTGCGTCGCCTTGGGGTTCCTGGCGACCGACTGTCGGCGCTCGGCCGGGGGGGATGAATCGGGGCTCACGTAGGGATCCTAAGCAAATGATAGGCCACCACTTCGGATGGGTCAACGGCGCGGGTTGACCGGCTCCGGCAACGGGACTACCTTTGCGCCCTCGCCGAAGTGGTGGAACTGGTAGACGCGCTGCGTTCAGGGCGCAGTGGGCGCAAGCCCGTGCGGGTTCGAGTCCCGCCTTCGGCATGATGTCGGCGCCTTCACGGACCGATGTCACCCTGAGCAAAGCGAAGGGGCCATAATCACCTTATGGCCCCTTCACTGCGTTCAGGGTGACACGCTGCCTGCCGCCCGCGGCCTAATACCTCGCCATGCCCGGCTCGATCCTGCTGGCCCACGCATCCACACCGCCCGCCAGGCTCCTCACCTTTCCGAAGCCGGCGCCGCGCAGAATCTCCAGCGCCTTCATCGAGCGCGAGCCTTTGTGGCAATATGTGACGATCTCGGCGTGGCCGTCGAGCTCGCCGAGGCGATCGGGAAGCTGCCCCAGGGGGATCAGCCGAGCCCCTTCGATGTGGGCGATGTCCCATTCGTGCGGCTCGCGCACGTCGATGAGGACGAGATCGGCTCCCTTTTCGCCGAGCTCCTGCTCGAGCTGCTCGGCCACCACCTCGGGTCCCTGGTAGTCGGGAGCCGCGCCGATACCGCAGAAGGCCTCGTAGTCGATCAACTCCCTGATCGTCGGGTGGTCGCCGCAGATCGGGCAGTCGGGGTCCTTCCGCAGCTTGAGCTCGCGGAAGCGCAGCTTGAGGGCGTCGAAGAGCACCAGGCGCCCGATGAGCGTCTCCCCTTCGCCGAGAATCAGCTTGATGGTCTCCAGTGCCTGGATGCTGCCGATGATGCCGGGCAGCACGCCAAGCACGCCGCCCTCGGCGCAGCTGGGCACCAGGCCCGGAGGGGGCGGCTCGGAGTAGAGGCAGCGGTAGCAGGGGCCTTCCCTGGCGTAGAAGACCGAGGCCTGGCCCTCGAAGCGGAAGATGCTGCCGTAGACGTTGGGCTTGTCGAGCAGGACGCATGCGTCGTTCACCAGGTAGCGGGTCGGAAAATTGTCCGTCCCGTCCACCACGATGTCGTACTCCCGAATGATGTCCAGCGCGTTCTCGGAGGTGAGCCGGATCTCGTGACTCTCGACGTTGAGGTTGGGGTTGAGGTCGGTGAGCCTTGCCTTGGCCGACTCGAGTTTGGAGTGACCCAACGTGGAGGTGCCGTGGACGATCTGGCGCTGCAGGTTCGTCAGGTCCACGACGTCGAAGTCCACGATGCCGATGGTGCCGACACCCGCAGCCGCCAGATAGAGCGACAAGGGCGAGCCCAGGCCGCCGGCCCCGATGGTGAGCACCCGCGCCGCCTTGAGCTTCCGCTGGCCCTCGACGCCCACCTCGGGCAGCAGCAGATGTCGGGAGTACCGCAGCACCTCGGAGTGGGACAGCTTCGGCAGCTCCGTCTCCACCGCGGGCCGCCCGCCGGCGATGCTGGGAACGATCGTGAGCACGTCGCCTTCGCGCACCGGCGTGTCGGTGGAATCGAGCTGCCGGATGTCGGTGTCGTTGAGGTACAGGTTCACGAAGTTCCGGAGCCGGCCGTCGTCCTGCACCAGATGGCGCCTGAGGCCGCCGTGGGTCGCCAGGAGCCCGTCGATCACCTCGCCCACGGTCTCGCCGGCGAGCTCGACGGCATCGCGGCCGCCGGTGAAGTTCCGGAGCGGCGTGGGGATGGTCACGGTCACGGACATGTTCACACCTCGCTGAGCACTTCGAGTGACTCGGGCCGCATGAGGGGCTGCTCGTCGTCCAGCGTCCAGCTGGCCGCCTCGAGGCCCCGCCCCTGCTCCACCCGCACGATGAGATAGCTGTACCATGGCCAGGCATGCTCGGTGTCGAAGGCCGACGGCACCGCGGGGTGGTCCGGGTGCGAATGATAATAGCCCACGATCTCGAGCCCTTCGCGCCGCAGATCCGCCTCGACCCGGCGCAGATCCTCGGGGGCGATGAGGTACCGGTGGGGGTCGTCGGTCCGCCGGTTCACCGCCGGCACCAGCCGCGCCACTTCCTTGCCCAATGCTTCGTCCGGCCGGCCCGCGAGCACGCCGCAGCATTCCGCGGGGTAGGCCGCCTCTCCCTGCCGGCGGATGTCGGCCAGCACGCCTTCCGCGATCCGAAGCGTCATCGCTCCGCCCACCGGTGCGGCTCGCTGATGTAGCGGGTCCCGGTATCGCACCCGATCACCACCACCTGCGCGTCGGGCTCCGCCCCGAGCACATCGAGGGCTGCCGATACCGCCGCTCCGGCCGACCACCCGACGAGATAGCCCGACTCTCGGGCGAGCCACCGCGCCGTCCGGTCGGCGGTCTCCGTGGGGATCTCCGCGACCCGGTCGGGAACCGTGGGATCGTACAGGGCCGGAGGATGCGCGGTGGTCGGCAGGTGCTTCAATCCCTCGAGGCCGTGGAAGGGGGAGTCGGGCTGCACACCCACCAGAGTGATCGCCGGGTTCTTCTCCTTCAAGAAGCCCCCGGTGCCCATCATGGTTCCCGTGGTGCCCATGGCCGCGACGAAATGGGTGAGGCGGCCGCCGGTCTGGGCCCAGATCTCGGGCCCGGTCGTCTCGCGGTGGGCCCGGGGATTGGCGAGGTTGCTGTACTGGTCGGCGTAGAAGTACTGGTCGGCCGACCCGTCGGCCAGCTCGCGGGCGCGGCGCGCCGCGCCTTCGGTCCCGTCCATCCGATCGGTGACCACGACCTCCGCCCCGTACACCTTGAGCAGGGCCCAGCGCTCGGGGCTCGCGTTCCCGGGCAGACAAATGGTGACCCGCACTCCGGCGGCGGCGCCCAGCATGGCGTACGCGATGCCGGTGTTGCCGCTGGAGGCGTCCAGCAGCCGCTTGGCCGGCAGCTCCCCCCGCGCGAGGCCTTCGCGCAGGATCGCGCGGGCGGCGCGGTCCTTCACGCTGCCGCCCGGATTGAGCCATTCGGCCTTGAGCCAGAGTCGCCCGCGGGTGTTCCCGGGGACCTGCACCGGCAGGAGCGGCGTGTTCCCTACCAGCTCCCACAGTGCCGGCTCTCGCGTGACGGACAGCTGTCGCACAGCGGTCATGAACGTCCTCCAAAACGAAAAACCCGACCGACGGGTCGGGTTGGCGCGCGCACCTGCCGGCGTGGCTAACTCGCCGACGAGATCCCGACCAGCTCCTGTACCCGAGGCTCCTCTTTCATCAGGTCGGCGAGCGAGATGCCCGCAAGCAGGTCGTCCACCCGCTGCTGCAGGGCATGCCACACCGGCCGGATGCTGCAAGTGGAGCCGGGGCTACATCGCTCCGCGTCCACCTGGTGGGTCTCGCAGTTGACCTCGAAGGTCTGGTGCTCCGAGGCGCTCATCACGTCCCTGACCGAGATGTCGGAGGGCTGCCGGGCCAGCAGATAGCCGCCTTTGGCGCCTCGAACGCTCTCGACCAGTCCGGCGCGCCGGAGGCGGAGCAGGATCTGCTCGACATAGTCCGCCGGCAACCGTTCCGCGTCCGCCAGCTCGCGCGCCGCGACGGGACCGCCGCCCATTCGGCCGCGCTTGGCCAGGTGCAGCGAGATGATGAGGCTGTACTCGGTCCAGGTTGTAACTCGCATCGTGGCTGCAATATCTACTTCTTTTCAGCCGACGTCCAGCGGGCGACCTCGTCGGGAGTGAGATTGCCGTAGGGGCGGATACGGGCGTCGCGGAACGACCCGCCGAATACGTCCCCCAGGTACTGCGACCACGAGAGGAGGGTTCCGTAGCAGACCGGGTCCTCGGCATCGGGCGCGCGGGTCTCCGCCGACAGCCGCTCCATCAGCTCCTCGAGGATGGCGGGCGGGACCCGGGATCGCTGGCTGGGATAAATGAAGCCGAAGAGCACCAGGTGGGAGAGGAGCACGCGCCAGTGGGGCCCGAACCGCTCGAGCAGCCGCCGCCAGTCGAGCCGCTCGCCATGGGCCAGGATGATGTGGGCGATGTCGGCCCCGTCGTACCGCTCCCGCTCCATCACGAAGGCCTTGGACCAGAGGCTCTCCTCCGGCGGAGCCACCAGAACCCGGACGCCCAGGACCTCGCGCTCGCTGGCGTGCTCGAACCACTGGTCGTCCACCACGGCGATGCCGTTGCCGGAGCTGAAGATCACGTCCACGAAGCCGGACGGAGCGCGGATCTTGGCGAGCCAGTGGGAGAAGACCAGGTCGGCCTCGTACCCCGCCTCCGCGGAGGCCCGCAGCAGATGCTGCACGTGGGCCGGACGCACGAAGATGTCGAGGTCCTTGGTCGAGCGGTCGATGCCGGCCTGATGAACGAAGGCGAAGGCGCCCCCCACCAGGAACGGGATGTCCGCCCTGGCAAGCATCTCCATCACCTCGCGATAGAACTCGCGGGACGGGGTCTCGACCAGCGAATGAGTGGGCGACAGCCCCATCCGGCGCTCCCATGAAGGGAAGGGTATCATAGGCAGCCGGGGCGCACGGGGTTGTGGCCCGGATCACCGCTCCCACGGCCGGTGGCGTGGTTGATTGGGCGGACATGGTGAAGACTCCAGGAGTAGTTCGGATCGCCGCGGTCGGCGACATCCACCTCGGCAGAGCCGCCTACGGCCCGCCCATCCAGACGATCTTCGCACAGGTCGCGGAGCGCGCCGACGTCCTGGCGCTCTGTGGCGACCTCACCGACCGGGGCGACCCCGAGGAGGGCAGGCAGCTCGCGAGGGCGCTCGCGACCGTCGGCGTGCCGGTCGTCGCCGTGCTGGGCAACCACGACTACGAGTCGGGAAAGGTGCCCGAGCTGACCCGGGTCCTCTGCGAGGCAGGGGTTCAGGTCCTGGACGGCGGCGACGCGTTCGAGATACACGGGGTCGGGTTCGCGGGCGTCAAGGGATTCGCGGGTGGGTTCGGCCGAAGGGCACTGGGCCCCTGGGGGGAGGAGACCATCAAGCTCTTCGTGCGCGAAGCGGTGGACGAGGCCCTCAAGCTGGAGACATCGCTCAGCAAGCTGCGCTCCGACCGCCGTCGGGTCGTCCTGCTGCACTACTCGCCGATCGCCGGCACGGTGGAGGGAGAGCCGAAGGAGATCTACGCCTATCTCGGATCCAGCCGGCTGGAGGAGCCCCTGATCCGCTATCCGGTGGACGCGGTATTCCACGGGCACGCCCACCACGGAACGCTCGAGGGAAGAACGGTGGGCGGGGTCAAGGTGTACAACGTCTCGCTGGCGCTGCTCCAGCGAAGCTTTCCCGACGCCCCAGGCTTCCGGGTCATCGAGCTGTGCACGGAGCCCGAAAAGCGGGAGGACGGACAGGTGGAGCGGCGGGGAGACGGGCAGGTCGACCGGCGGGCGGGGCCCCAGGCTGGGCGCCGATCGGCGGAGCCCTAGCCCCCGGCGGGAATGCCCTTCCCTCCGGGCACGCCGATCTCCGTCATGGCGCGCAGATCGAGCACCTCCTCCAGCTCCTCCTTCGGAAGGAGCTGCTTCTTTTCCAGGAGCTGCTTGACCGTGAGCCCGCTCGCCACCGCTTCCTTGGCCAGTTTCGCCGCCTCGGCATAGCCGATCTTCGGGGCCAGGGCGGTGACCAGCGCGGGGCTGCGCTCGAGCCAGTAGGCGCATTGGGCGGCATCGGCCTCGATCCCGTCGACGCAGCGCTCGGCGAACACCCGGGTCGCGTTCCCCACGATGGTCAGCGCGAAGACGATGTTGTGGGTGATCACCGGCATCATCACGTTGAGCTCGAGCTGACCCGCCTCGGACGCCATCGCCACGGTCTGATCCAGGCCGAGGGCCTGGTAGCAGACCTGGTTCACCATCTCGGCGATCGAGGGGTTCACCTTCCCCGGCATGATGCTGGAGCCCGGCTGCACCGCGGGGAGCACGATCTCCGCCAGCCCGGTGCGCGGGCCGGAGGCGAGCAGGCGGATGTCGTTCGCGATCTTGTTGAGGTCGAGGACGTACGCCCTCAGCGCGCCGCTGAACGAGGCGATGTCCCCCATGGACTGCATGAGCTGGATCCGGTCCCGCCCCTCGCGCAGCTCCAGGCCGCTCACCTGCTGCAGGTGCCCGACCATCAACCGCGGGTAGTCCGGCTCCGCGTTGATGCCGGTGCCGACGGCGGTGCCCCCGATGTTCATCTCCCGGAGCCAGTCCGCCGCCTGCACCAGCTTCTCGCGGTGCCGCTGCACCGTGTGGGCGTAGGCGGTGAATTCCTGCCCCAGGCGGATGGGAGTGGCGTCCTGCAGGTGGGTGCGTCCCGACTTGATGATGTCGTCGAAGGCCACGCCCCTGGCGAGCAGCGAGTGGGCCAGCTGCTCCAGCGCGAGGAGGGTCGCGGGGAGCGTCGCCAGCGTCGCCAGGCGCATGGCGGTGGGGATCACGTCGTTGGTGCTCTGCGCCATGTTGACATGATCGTTGGGATGCACCGGCGAGTACGTTCCGCGCTTCCCGCCGAGGATCTCGTTGGCCCGGTTGGCGAGAACCTCGTTGACGTTCATGTTGTGGCTGGTGCCGGCTCCGGCCTGGTATACGTCCACGATGAACTGGTCGCGATGCTGGCCGGTGAGAACCTCGTCGGCCGCCCGCACGATCGCGTCGGCCAGGCGCGGCTCGAGCCGGCCGGTCTCCTTGTGGGTCAGCGCCGCGGACCGCTTGATCCACACCACGGCGTCCACGAAGGCCGGCAGAGGCCGCAGTCCCGAGATCGGGAAGTTCTCCGCCGCGCGCAGGGTCTGGATGCCGTAGAGCGCGGAGGCGGGGACCGGCTTCTCGCCCAGCGGGTCGCGCTCCATGCGGGTGTCTGTCATGGGGCTTATTCTAGTCCGGGTGAGGCGGATCGCCAGCCCGGCGGGACGTTTCCTTTCTCTCAACCCCAACGCCAATGCGCGAGTTCTTCGGAAGCGTGCCGCGGAGCGCCGTCTTCAGCGGCGAGAAGGCGGCCAAGGCCGACCTCCACGCCGGTGATCATCTGTTCGTCGGGCTCAACTGCTTCGAGCCGGGGCAGTCCCAGAAGGTTCACACCCACGCGGGGGCCGACAAGTTCTACTACGTCTGTTCCGGGCGGGCGCGGGTGACCGTGGGCGAGGAGACCCGGGAGGTCGCCGAAGGCGAGATCGTCTGGGCCCCTGCCGGCGTGCCGCACGGCGTGGCCGAGGCGCTGGAGCGAACCGTCCTGTTAGTCGGGATCGCTCCACCGCCGCGCTAGATGCCGGAGGGCGGGCCATCCGAACGCGTGCGCCGCCAGGGCGATCCCCAGAACGATGCCGACGCCGTTGGTGTAGAACCGCCAGGCCAGCAGGAGCCATCCGGAGCCGGAGCCCAGGTCCCCGGCGGCCCCTCCGAGAAAACCGAGCTCGACGGCACCGGCGCCCGAGGGCGTCGGCAGGAGCATCTGGCTGTAGAGCAGGGCGAACGAGCCGAGCACCATCGGCCCGAGCTCGGGGGGGCTCGGCAGCGTGGCGGCGAGGACGGGCAGGATCGCCACCCGGGTCGCCAGGTTGAGGAAGCTGAGCGGCACGCTCGCCACCAGCGGCCACAGCGGCATCCGCCGCCAGTAGACCATGGCGCGCCGCACCGGCCGGCGCACGTGGCGCACCGCCGGCGATGCCACCTTCCGCACGTACCACCAGAGAATCATGCTCACGACCGCGACCAGCAGCACCCACGGCCACGCCTCCGCGGCGGCAGAGGCCAGGCGCGGGCCCGCCATGTACCACCACCTGGGGGCATAGCGCCAGGCGACCCAGCCCGCCGCGACGATGATGACCGGCCAGGCGGCCAGCACCTCGAGGCTGATGGCGACGAACGCGGCGGTCGCGGGCACGCCGCTGCGGAGCATGCCGGCGAGGCGCGCGGGCTCCCCGCCGATCCGGAGCGGAGTCAGCGCGCAGGCGGCGTCGCCGAAAGCATTGAGCGTGAAGCAGTCCCAGAACCCGACGCGGTAGCCGAGGCCCTGAACGATCCACTGAATGCGCCAGGCGCGGGCCAGCAGGTCGATGGTGACGAGCGCCACGCAGACCAGGGTGGCTTCGAGAATGGTCATCGGAACCCGTGACCCGGGGCGGAGCGGGCGTCAGTGAGGTGCGTCAAGCGGGGATGCGCGGAGGGCAGCGATTTCCGAATCGCGGAGCGCCCCGTAGCTCATGGGCTCATGGCGGCCGAGCCAGCGCTCCAGCGTCGGGCGGAGATCGCGGCTGGTGCCCGGGTGTGCATAGTCCTGCGGGTGGAAGGCGAGGCGGGGATGACGCGCCCGCCGCTGCAGGAGCCAGCGTCCTCGGGCGACGGCGACCGAGCCCCACGCCCGCACCGGAGTGCGCGCGCTCCAGCGGACCGCGGGAGAAGGAACCCTGCGGCCGGGCGGAAAGAGACGGATGGACCGCTCGTCCTCGCTGAACCCGAGCCCGGCGTCCCCCACCGCCCTGTGGCCCTCCTCCGTCGCGAGCCAGGCAGGTGGAACGAAGCCCGAGGGCTCGAGACCCAGCGCGCGCAGCGCCCGGAGCCCCCGATCGATACGCTGGCGAGCGGCGGCCCGATCCAGCGCGCGGAACTCACCATGGGAGTGCCGCTCTCCGTGCAGGACGATCTCGGCGCCCTCCGACGCCCGGGCTCGCAGCCAACCCACGAAGCCCGGATGGTCCGCCAGTGGCCAGGCCCCGTGCCAGTCGGGGACCACCAGCAGCGCCGGGGTGACGCCGCGCGCGGCGCACAGGTTCCACAGTCGCACCACGCCCGCCTCCAGCGCGGGAGTGACGTCGTGAATGGAGACCAGCAGGCTCACCCGGCGAGAACGCGGCGATAGGTCTGGAAGAGGCGGGCGAACACGGCGTCCCAGCCGTGGTGCTCCTCGGCATAGCTCCGACCGACGCGGCCGAGGGCGGGCAGGTCCTGGCCGAAGAGCGCGACGGCGACCTCGATCAGGTGCGACGGGTCACCCGATCCGTACACCCGGCCGGCGCCCGAGCGGCCCACCGTCTCCGCGACGCCGCCCCGATCGGCGGAGAGCACCGGAACGCCGCTGGCCAGCGCCTCGAGCGCGGCAAGGCCGAAGGTCTCGGCCGACCCGGGAGCTACCACGAGATCAGACGCGGCGTACAGATCGGCCAGCAGATCCCGGTCTCGCTCGTACGGAAGCCAGAAGGCGCCGGCGCCTCCCTTGCCCCGCCGCAGCGAGCGCGCGGCGGGGCCGGCGCCGACGAGCGCCAGGCGAGCGCCGGTGCGTCGCTCGACCTCCCTCCATGCCGCCAGCAGCAGGTCGAGATCCTTCTCCGCCGCGAGGCGCCCGACATAGAGCGCGAGCGGCCCCTCGGGCAGGCCGAACCGCCGACGGGTCTCGGCGGCCCGGACCCGGCGGGCCGGACTGAAGCGCTCGAGATCCACTCCCAGCGGCACGTGCACCACGTTCTCGACCCCGGCCGCTTCGAGCTCGGCCGCGACCGCGCGGCAGGGCGCGATGGTCGCCTGCACTAGTTTTCCCAGGCGACGGACGTAGCGCCACGCCAGCGCGCTGCCCGTGCGCCGGGCCCAGCCCGCCGTGAGAGGCCGGGGAGCGATGATGCGGGGAAAGTTGCTGTGGTAGAACCAGACCGCCGGCACCTGGAGCTTCCGGGTCGCGAGATGCACCAGCCAGGGGGCACACCAGGCGCTGCCCACCTCGATGAGATCGGGCCGCTCGTGGGCGACGATCCGGGTGGTGGACCGCGTAGCCAGCATGAACCGGTACGGCTTCTGGGTCGGGATGGAAGGACCATGCAGCCGATAGCAGCGCACGCCTCCCGCCTCGAGGATCTCGTCCCGGGCGCCGGGGACCACCAGCACCTGCCGCAGGGCGGGATCCCGCTGCACGTACCTCGCCTTTTCCAGCAGGTAGGTCCTGACCCCCCCGGTCGTCTCCCCGAAGAACTCCGAGATGTCGAGCACGCTGACCGACGCCGCCGGCCGCAGCCGCGGCGGCAACTGAATCCGGGCGATGTCGAGCTCGGCCGGCGTGCTGCCGGCGACAGGCTCGAGATCGAGAATCCCGGTCGCGGACGGCTCAGTCAGAGCAGTCACCCAGCGGATAGACGGTGCCGCAGTTGGGGCACGGGTTCTTGCAGCCCAGGGCCCGGACCGGGACCGGGAAGTTGCACCGCTGGCACAGCGGCATCGGGGGGCTGCCGGGCTGCGGCACCGCCGGCGCCGCGCTCACGCTCTCACGCTCCCGGTGATGAACGGGTTGGTCAGCCGCTCGATGCCGATGGTGGTGTCGGGACCGTGGCCGCTGTGCACCACGGTCGAGTCGGGGAGGGAGAGAAACTGGGAATGGATGGTGGACATCAGCGTCGCGAAGTCGGCTCCGGGGAGGTCGGTGCGCCCCACCGATCCGCTGAACAGCACGTCGCCGCCGAAGACCATTCCGTGACCGGCGAAGCTCACGCTGCCGGGAGAGTGCCCGGGAGTGGCACGCACCTCGAACTCGAACCCGCCGACCCGGAGGCGGCCGCCGGCCTCCAGCGCCACGTCGGGCGGCGGCGGTGCCTCGAGCTCGAGGCCGAGCCACGCGCCGAATTGCGGAAGGGCTTCGTAGATCCGCCGGTCGAGCGGGTGCAGGTGGATCGGCACCCCGGTGGCCCGCTTCACGGCGCCGACCCCGATGACGTGGTCCACGTGGGCGTGGGTGAGCCAGATGGCGCGCAGCGCCCATGCCCTGGTGTCCAGCTCGGCGAGGAACATCGCGGGCTCCTCACCGGGATCGATGATGACCGCCTCGCGGGTCCGGCGATCCGCCACCAGATAGCAGTTCTGGGACAGCTGCCCGTTGGGCAGCGACACCACCTCGAGATCGGACACCGCCGCCTCAGACCGCATAGCCGCCGGTCTCGAGGATCTCGGCTTCGGGGACCGGACTGCCGTCCTCCAGTGCCTTGATGTACTTCTCGGCCGCGATCGCGGCGGTGGTGCCGTCGCCGAGAGCCGTGGTCACCTGGCGGGTGAGCTGCGAGCGCATGTCACCGGCGACGAAGAGGCCCGGGATCGACGACTGCATGTGCGGATCGGTCAGGACGTAGCCCATGGAATCGTGGCGGAGATGTCCCGCGATCACGCCCGTGTTGGGCGTGAAGCCGATGAACACGAAGAGGCCGCCGACCGGCAGCGTGGTGGCGGAACCCGTCTTCACGTTGCGCAGCGCGAGCGCCTGGACACCCGTGGCCGGCGTGCCCAGCACCTCCTCGATCACCGTGTCATAGATGACCTCGATCTTCGGGTTCGCGAACAGACGCTGCTGCAGGATCGGAGAGGCCCGCAGCGAGTCACGCCGGTGGATGAGGTACACCTTCGTGGCGAAGCGCGTGAGGTAATCGGCCTCCTCGGTGGCGGCATCTCCGCCTCCCGCCACCGCCAGCACATGCCCCTTGAAGAACGCGCCGTCGCAGATCGCGCAGTAGGAGACGCCCTGCCCCGCGTACTCCTGCTCGCCGGGCACACCCAGCTTGTTCGGGGTACCGCCCGCCGTCACGATGGCGACCTTCGACCGGTAGACGACGCCCTGGGACGTGGTGGTCTCGAACGAGCCGTCCTCCAGCTTGGTGACCCGCTCGACGTTGATGCCCTCGTGAAACTCGGCGCCGAACTGCTTGGCGTGATCGGCGTACAGCTTCGCGAGGTCCCGTCCCAGGATCCGGGGGAAGCCGAGCACGTCGTCCAGGTACTCGGTATTCAGGAGCTCGCCGCCGGGGATGCCGCGCTCCAGCACGACGGTGCTCAGCAGCGAGCGTCCGGCGTAGAGCGCGGCGCACATGCCGGCCGGCCCCGCTCCGACGATGACGACATCGTACGTCTTCGTCTCGTTAGTCATGGTCTGCACTCGAGATCAGGGTGATGGAGGCCCAACCCGCTTCGCCGCGCAAATGGGCTTCGCCCCGCAAATCGGCTTCGCCGCCCAAATATAGAACGCACCGGGGTTCCCGGGCGTTCATCGGGCCGGCCCCGCCGGGGGGCCCAGGTGCAGCAGGCTGACCGCGCCGTGGCAGCCGGAGACGGTGCCCACGACGACGTCCACTTCGGGGCGGCGCTCCCCGGCCCGGGCCACCAGCCGGTCGCCCTCCAGCACCGTGCCCACGTCGAACATCCCGACGCCGAACACCCGATGGCGGCAGACGAAGAGCGCCGGGCCGGAGGTGGGAGTCGCGAGGTCGAGCCGGGCGGTGAGCCGCGCCATCGCGTCGCTCATCTCCCAGGTTCTCGGCGCCCGGGTGACCGGGCAGGTGGCGGGCTCGACGCAGTGGGTGGGGCAGAGCCAATCGGCAAAGGAGACGTAGCGGGTGCCATCGGGCCCGGCGGTATCGTACGGCGTGCCGATGGGGGCCGCGAGCGGCCGCTGCTCGACCACGCGGCCGGGCCAGCGGTCCCGCGCGCGGCGGACCAGCCACTGGTACATGAGGTGGGGCATGAGCGGGGAGGGAACGATGGCGTCGCCGGACTCCGCGGCCGCGGCCCCGGGACGGTCGAGCCACCGGTCGAAGAACTCCCCCCAGTCGGCCACGACCAGCTCGCGGTCCGCGGCGGGACCGATCTCGCCGGCGAAGCGGCACCCGGGATCACGATCCACCACGAGCAGGCGCCGGAAACGAGCCTTTCCGCGATCCCGGGCCCGGATCAGCTGCCCGGCGTAGAAGGTCCCGTAGCACCCTCCCCCGACGATCGCGACGTCGCCGAGCTCGACGCTATCGGAGAAGTCGTCCGCCATCCACGGTGAGCACTTCGCCGGTGACGAAGTCGCCCCCCTCGAGCAGGTAGAGCAGGGCGGCCACCACGTCTTCCGGGCTGCCGAGCCGGCGGAGCGGCGCGGCCGCGGCGAGCCGCTCGCGCTCCTCGGCATCGTAGTCCTCGGGGACCAGGACGGCGCCGGGCGCGATGGCGTTGACCGTGACCTCGGGCGCCAGGGACCGGGCCAGCACCTTCGTCAGCATCACCACGCCCGCCTTGCTCACCGAGTGGGCGGCGAATCCCGGCCACGGCTGGAGCCCGGCGAGGTCCGCGAGATTGACGACCTTTCCGCGGGCGGCGCGGAGTGCCGGCGCCGCGCCCTGAGTGCAGAAGAAGACGGACCGCAGATTGAGCGCGAGCACGGCGTCGTACAGCTCGGGCGTCGTCTCCTCGAAACCGACCCGCTGCATCACGGCCGCCGAATTGACCAGAACGTCGAGACGGCCGAACTCCTCCGCCACGCGGAGCGGCAGCGCGCGGGCTGCCTCCGCATCACGCAGGTCGGCGGCGAAGCACTCGGCGCGGCCGCCCGCCGCCTTCACCTCGTCCCGGAGCGCCCGCGCCCCCTGGACCGACGCGTAGTGATGGATCGCGAGCGTCATTCCCCGCCTCGCCAGTCCGCGCGCCATCGCCTGGCCCAGCCGGCGGCCGGCACCGGTGACCAGCGCGACCCGACCGTCCAGCTCCATCAGGCCCGGCCCGAGGCCGCCGGCGCGATCGGCAGGATGTGTCCGGTGACCGTGGCGGCCTCGGGGCTCGCCAGCGAGAGGACGCCGTCGGTGATGTCGTGCAGCTCGACGTAGGCGGCGTCCTCGCCCACCGCGGCGACGTTGTCGCCGGTGCGCACGGTCCCCGGCGCGACCGCGTTGACCCTGATGTGCCGGTCGCGCAGCTCGAGTGCCAGGCTCTGGGTGAAGCCGGCCACCGCGGCCTTGGCCGCGCTGTACACCGCCATCGGGGCCTGAGGCTCGAAGTACGCGATGGACGCGAAATTGACGATGCATCCCCGGGTCCGCGCCAGCGCCTCGATCGCGGCCTGCGACACCAGGACGGTGGTCTTGAGGTTGATGGCGATCTCGCGGTCGAAGTCGGCGGCGGTGAGCTTCTCGATCGCCCCGTAGGTGGTGAGGCCGCCCGCGACGTTCACGACGACGTCGAGTCGCCCGAAATGGCGGAGCGCCATCTCCACGGCGAGGGCGGCGACGTCGGGCTGGGTGAGGTCACCGGCGCAGGGCCGGGCGTCCACGCCCTGGGCGGCGAACTCGCGCACCCGCTCCGCGACGCCCACCGCATTGAGGTCGCAGGCGACGATCTTGGCCCCGGCCCGGCCGAACGCGAGCGCGACGGCGTTGCCGATCTGACCGGCGCGGCCGACGCCGGTCACCAGGACGGCCTTGCCGCCGAAATCGAATCGAGCGGGAGTCATCGCGCCTCGGGGGCGAAAGTCACTGTGCCGCGGCGGTCGGAAGCTCGCCGCGAAGCCGGTCCATGCGCTCCAGCCATTCCATGGGCACTTCCTGGGAACCCAGCGCCCCGTGGACCTCGCCGGGCTCCGGATCGCCGTGCCAGTCGCTCCCGCCGGTGCGGAGCAGCCCCAGCCGGAGCGAGATGTCGGTCAGGCGCGAGCGAGTATCGGGATCGTGACTGGGATGGCGGGTCTCGACGGCGTCCAGGCCCTCGTGCTTCAGGCGCTCGAGGAAGGAGCGGGTGCCCCGATCCTTGAGGTGCGCCACCGAGACGAGCCCTCGCACCGAGTGCACCAGGGTCGCCACCTCGACGAACGAGGGCAGCACCTTCTCCACGAATGCGGGGCGCCCGCGGCCGATGTAGCGGTCGAAGGCCTCCGACATCCCGAGGGCGCCGCCGCCGTGGACGATCGCCCGGGCCACGTGGGGCCGGCCCACGGCTCCGCCGCGAGCCTGGCGGAGCACGTCGTCGAAGTCGAGCGCGACCCCCATGCTCTGAAGTCGGTCCACCATGGCGCGGGCCCGGCGCATGCGGTCGGCGCGGCAGCGCTCGAGGAACGTCTCGAGCGGCGGGGAGTCGGTCGGCAGGAAGTACCCCAGCACGTGCATCTCGCCCCACGGCGCCGAGGTGGAGAACTCGCAGCCGGAGACCACCCGCACCCCGAGGCGCTCCCCGGCCGCGACCGCCGCGGGAACTCCCGCGACCGTGTCGTGGTCGGTCAGCGAGATGGCGCCGAGCCCCGCAGCGGCCGCCCGCTCGACCACCGTCTCCGGCGCCAGGCCCCCGTCGGATGCGGTGGAGTGGACGTGGAGGTCGATGATGGAGCCGGCGGGCGGGGCCTGACCGGGACGGGTCAGCGCCGGTAGCCCAGCTCGGGGGCGGTCCAGGCCGGCTGCGAATGTGCCAGCAGGTCGGCCAGCTCCCCGTGGCTCAACTGACCCAGCGACGACTCCCGGCTCTTGGCGCCGAGCGGCGAGTAGCGCACCACGCGTTGCTCGCGATCGGAGCCGGTGCCCCGGGTGAACACCAGGCCGAACTCGTCCTTCGTGTACTGCGTGGTGCGGCCGCTCACGGCGACTTCCCACCGCTCGCCGTCCACGTCGATGATGCGTCTGGGCATTACCTGACCTCCTCCCAAAGCTCCCACGCGCCGGGCTCGTACTCCGCCACGGCGCGAATCCGCTCCTCCAATATTCGCTCGTCCCCGGGTCGCTCGGCGATGGCCCGGTGGGTCTCGCGGCTCCGGCTCTCGCTGAACTCCAGGTAGGAGCCCGGAGCCTCC
Source organism: uncultured Gemmatimonadota bacterium (assembly GCA_946887295.1). Next base: position 28,096 of record CAMPKP010000020.1, read on the forward strand.
GGCCGCCGGAAGACCCACAGGTGCCAGCCCCGCCCTTCGGCGAGACGGGCCAGATCGCGGACCGCCGCGAGGTACTCCGCTTCCGACCCAGGCCGCACGCTCACCCGCGACACGGTGAGGGTGCGCGCCATCTCAGACCGCCGCCTCGGGGAACTCCTGCAGCGTCTTCTTCACGTCGGCCATGAACCGGTCGGCGTCGGCGCCATCCACGATCCTGTGGTCGAACGCCAGCGACAGCATTCCTCTGGTGCGCACCCCGATGGTGTCGTTGCCATCCACCGTGACGACGGCGGGCTGTTTCTCGATGGACCCGACGCACAGGATCGCGGCCTGGGGCTGGTTGATGATCGGCGTCCCGATGACCGACCCGAACACGCCCGGATTGGTGATGGTGAACGTTCCCTTCTGGACCTCGTCGGGACTCAGCTTCTTGGATCGTGCGCGCTCTCCCAGATCGTTGATCGCCCGGGCGAGGCCGAGCAGCGCCAGCTCGTCGGCGTGCCTGATCACCGGCACGATGAGTCCCCAGTCGAGCGCGACCGCGATCCCCAGATTGATGTCGCGCCGCAGGATGGTGCTCTCGCCCGACACCGCCGCGTTGAGCGTCGGGTGCCGCCGGAGCGCGTCCGCGGCGGCCTTGGCGATGAAGGCGAGGAACGTGAGGTTCACGCCGCGGTCGGCGTACTCCTTCTTCTTCCTGGCGCGGAGCTGCACGATGCGGGTGTAGTCGATCTCGAAGATGGTGTTGACGTGCGGGGAGACCCGCCGCGACATCACCATGTGCTCCGCGGTGAGCTTGCGGATCCGGCTCCACGGCTCGACCCGATCGCCCTCCCAGGGCTCGACGCCGGCGGGTGCGAGCGCCGGCTGGGGCGCGGCCGGAGCGCGAGGCGCGGGGGGGACATCCGGAGGCTGGGGCGTGACGCCGGCGCGAGGCACGGCGCCGCTGTCGATGTAGCCCAGCACGTCGTTCTTCGTCACCCTGCCGGCGATGCCGGTTCCGGGAATCTCGCTCAAATCCAGGTTGTGCTCCGCCACCATCTTCCGTACCAGCGGCGTGGACCGGCGGCGGAGTCGCTCCTCGGCGGTCTCCATCTCTCCGTTGCCTCCGGCGGGATGCGCGCTGCGCGCCCTCTCCGCTGCGGGGGCGGGCGGCGAAGCAGGAGCGGCCGGAGAAGCCGGAGCCGGCGCTCGGGGCGCCGGAGGCGTCGGCGCGGGGGCCGACGCCGCGGAGGCCGCCGCCGGGCCGGACGCGGGAGCGGCGGGTGCTGGCGCCGCCGCCGCCGGCGCGGACGCGGCCGGCTTCTCGGCGCCGGCCGCCGCCTCGGTGTCGATCCGGGCCACGACCGTCTGCACCGGGACCGTCTGGCCCTCCTGCACCAGGATCTCCGTCAGCACACCGGCCGACGGCGCGGGAATCTCGGCATCCACCTTGTCGGTGGAGATCTCGAAGATCGGCTCGTCCCGCTTGACCGCCTCGCCCGCCTTCTTGATCCAGCGCGAGAGCGTGCCCTCGGCGATGGACTCGCCCATCTGGGGCATGATGACGTCGATTGTTGCCATGTCGTTCTCCGGTTGGAGCCGTCAGCGCCCTCGCGGCCCCCTGGCTTGGCTCAATATGCCGCCAGCCACCGTGCCGCCCGCACGATGTCCGTGGTCTGCGGGAGGACGAAGTCCTCCAGCTGCGGCGCGTAGGGCAGCGGCACGTCGTGCGCGGCCACCCGCTTGACCGGCGCGTCCAGCCACTCGAACGCCAGGTCCTGGATGCGCGCCGTGATCTCGCCGGCGATGCCGCCGGTGACGGTGTCCTCGTGCACGATGAGCACCCGGTTGGTCTTCTTCACCGTCGCGGCGATCGCCTCGTCGTCCATCGGCAGCAGCGATCGCAGGTCCAGGACCTCGACCGAGAGCCCGTCCTCCCGCTCCAGCTGCTCCGCCGCCTCCAGCGCCTTCCACACGGTGGCCGCATAGGTGATGATCGAGAGGTCCTTCCCCTCCCGGGCGAGCCGCGCCTTGCCGATGGGCACCACGTGATCGCCCTGGGGCAGCTCCTGCTTGATGCGACGGTACAGGTATTTGTGCTCGAAGAACAGCACGCAATCCTCGTCGCGGATCGCGGCCTTGAGCAGTCCCTTGGCGTCGGCCGCCGTCGAGGGATAGACGATCTTCAGTCCGGGCGTGTGGAGGAACGCGGCCTCGGGGTTCTGCGAATGGAAGGGGCCGCCGCGCACGTACCCGCCGCTCGGCCCCCGCACCACCATGGGACAGGGGAGGAACGCCCGGTACCGCGCGGTGGCGACGTAGTTCGTCAGGATGCTGTACGCGCAGGAGACGAAATCGATGAACTGCATCTCACAGACCGGGCGCATCCCCATGTGCGCCGCGCCCGCCGCCGCGCCGACGAAGCCGGTCTCGCTGATCGGCGTGTCGACCACCCGCTCCGCGCCGAACCGGTCGAGCAGTCCCTCGGTGACCTTGAACGCACCGCCGTACTTCCCGATGTCCTCACCCATGCAGAAGACGTCGGGGTCGCGCTCCATCTCCTCGAACAGCGCCTGGCGGATGGCCTCCAGGTAGGTGACCTCAGCCATCGTGGGTGCCCCAGCTCGCCGGGCGCTCGTGGCGGTCCACCGGGCTCATGACCCCCTCCCGGTACCAGAGGACCGGCATGCGGGACGGCTCGGCGTAGACGCCGGACAGCGCGTCGAGCGCCTCCGGCGGCGGCGACGCCTCGGCCTCGTCCGTCGCCCGGTCGATCTCCTCGGTGACCCGGGCGTCGATCGCGGCGAGCTGGTCCGGGCTCACGCCCTCGCGGGCGGTCAGCACCTTCGCGTAGCGGTCGAGCGGATCGTTCCCGCCGGCCCAGCGCTCGATCTCCCCGGGCGGCACGTACGACTGGTTGTCGTGCTCGGCATGTCCCTTCCGCCGGTAGGTCATCAGCTCCAGCAGCGTCACGCCCTCGCCGCGCCGCGCCCGCTCCACGGCTTCCCGGGTCACCCGGTAGACCTCGAGCACGTCGTTTCCGTCGGCCCGCACGCCCGGAATGCCGTACCCGGCCGCCTTGTCGGCCAGCCGCTCCGCGGCGCACTGCCGCTCGGTGGGGGTCGAGTACGCGTACCGGTTGTTCTCCACGATCACGACCAGCGGGCACCGCTGCACCGCCGCGAGGTTGATGCCCTCGTGGAACGCGCCGGTCGAGGTGGCGCCGTCGCCGATGTAGACCAGTCCGACCCGCGCCTGCTTCCGCATCCTGAAGGAGAGCGTGACGCCGGCCATCACCGGGACCATGTCGCCCAGGTGGGAGATCTGCCCCACGAAGTTGCGGTCCTGGACATCCCCGAAGTGGATGTTCAGCTCGCGTCCCCGCGTGGGCGAGTCGCCCTTGGCCATGTACTGGCGGAGCACTTCCACCGGGGTCGCGCCCTTGACCAGCATCGAGCCCAGGTTCCGGATCAGGGGCGAGAGCACGTCCTCCCGTCGAAGGGCATAGGCCGAGCCCACGGCGCAGGCCTCCTGCCCCAGCGAGCGGAACAATCCGCCCACCACTTTGGTCTGCCGATAGAGGTTCACCAGCCGCTCCTCGAGCGAACGGGTAAGCCTCATCCAGTAATAGAGTTCGAGGAGTTGGTCGCGGCCGAGACCGGCGGCGTTGGTGGGGGACGAAACGGTTGCGGTCGTGGCGGCCATGCGGATCCTGGTTGTGGGTGCCTGAACCCGGGCAGGAAAATCGACCGGCTGCGAGGTGGAGTCAAGCGGATCGCGGGACGCGTGCCGCAGGATCGCCGCTCGGCGTCACCTGTGGACGGACGAGCGGGTGTCCACCAGCGGCGTGACCGGGCTCGGGGCCGCCGGTCTCGGCTGGACCGTCGAGGCGCAGCTGACGGGCGGGGCGGCGCTGGAGGACCACCGGCGCTCGCGATCTTCGCCGGCCTGGCGGACCGCTCGCCGCTCGGACTCCCGGCACCGGATGCGGTGGACGCCCGGACGGCAGAGCGCCTCCAGCAGGCTGCGCTGGAGGCGCTCGACGACTACCGCGACTACGGCCCGGCCGACGTACCCTAGACCGTCGCCGTCAGCGGCTGCTCCTTCGCCTCGATCCGCATGCCGTAGAACGACCGGTAGACGAAGTACACGGCGACGAGGAAGAAGACCACCGCGAGCACCCGGGCCAGGCTCGAGCTGCCGCCTGCCGCCAGGTACACGCCCAGCTCGACCGCGAGCAAGCCGAAGAGCGTGGTGAACTTGATGACCGGGTTCATCGCGACCGACGACGTGTCCTTGAACGGATCGCCGACGGTGTCGCCCACCACCGAGGCGGCGTGCAGCTCGGTTCCCTTCATCTTGAGCTCGGTCTCCACGATCTTCTTCGCGTTGTCCCAGGCCCCGCCCGCGTTGGCCATGAAGATCGCCTGGAAGAGGCCGAACATCGCGATCGAGATCAGGTAGCCGATGAAGAAGAACGGCTCGATGAACGCGAACGCGAGGGTCGAGAAGAACACGCCGAGGAAGATGTTGAACATCCCCTTCTGGGCGTACTGGGTGCAGATCTCAACCACCTTCCGGCTGTCCTCCACCGAGGCCCGGGTGGTGCCCTCGAGCCGGATGTTCGCCTTGATGAACTCCACCGCGCGGTAGGCACCCGTAGTGACCGCCTGGATGGAGGCGCCGGTGAACCAGTAGATCACGGCCCCGCCGGTGATGAGGCCGAGCAGGAACGGCGGATGCAGGATGGAGAGGTTCTGCATTCCTCCCGTCA
>CAMPKP010000021.1 GCA_946887295.1 uncultured Gemmatimonadota bacterium
TCTCCGGCACTCTGTATCCTGCCGGAGGTGGTCCGGCCCGGCGGACGGAGCAGGCCCTTCCCTGCCCGGCGCGCGGCGGCGGCAACCGGAGAGGGCACGCGATCCGATGGCGGAGGCGACGTCGCAGTCCACGGTGGGCCCGGCCCTCGGCTGGCAGGCCGCCGTGTTCGACCTCGATGGAGTCCTGACGTTCACCGCCAGGATCCATTCCGCGGCGTGGACCGAGCTCTTCGACGAATACCTCCGCTCCCGCAGCGCGCGCACCGGCGAGCCGTTCCGCGCGTTTACCGAAGCCGATTATCGCGACTACGTCGACGGGCGGCCCCGCTACGACGGGGTGCGGACGTTCCTCGCGTCGCGCGGCATCACGCTGCCCGAGGGAGAGACCACCGACCCGCCGGAGCGCGAGACCGTGCGCGGCCTGGGCAATCGCAAGAACGCCCTCTTCCACGTCCGGCTGGCGCAGCAGCCGGTGCCGACCGACGACGCCGCGGTCGCGCTGGCCCGCGCACTCCAGGCGCACGGCGTCCGCGTCGGCGTGGCGTCGTCGAGCAGGAACGCGGTCACCATCCTCGCGGGCGCCGGGCTCGAGCACCTGTTCGACGCCGTGGTGGACGGCCTCGTCAGCGAGCAGCTGGGCCTCGCGGGCAAGCCCGCCCCTGACATCTTCCTCGAGTGTCTCCGCCGGCTGGGGGTGGGGGATCCCGCCCTCGCCCTGATGGCGGAGGACGCGGACGTCGGCGTCGAGGCCGGGCGCCGGGGCGGCTTCGGCCTCGTGCTCGGAGTGGACCGCGGCGGGCGTGCCGTCGCCCTCAGGGAGCATGGCGCCGACTGGATCGTGCGGGACTTCCAGAGCGTGACGCTCGAGCGGCTGGCGCAGTACTTCGCCAACCGGCAGCAGGTCCGGCCCAATGCGGTCGCCCGGTGGCCCGACCTCGTTCGCGAGCTGCGCGGCCGCACACCGGCGATCTTCCTCGACTACGACGGCACCCTCACCCCGATCGTCAGCCGCCCGGACCTGGCGGTCCTCTCCGAGGACATGCGCGCGACCCTGCGCCGCGTCGCGCGCGCCTGGCCGACCACGATCGTGAGCGGCCGCGGACGGGAGGACGTCGCGGCCCTGGTGGGACTCGAGCAGATCACCTACGCCGGGAGTCACGGCTTCGATATCAGCGGGCCGCGGGCCGCGACGCTGCGCCTGGAGGTGGCGCCGGAGATGGTGCCGCTCCTGGCCGAGCTCTCCGAGGAGCTGCGGCGGCGCACGGCGGGAATTCCGGGAGCCCTGGTCGAGAACAAGCGGCTCTCGATCGCCGTGCACTACCGGCTGGTCGCCCCGGACCGGGTGCCGGAGGTGGAGCGGATAGTCGACCAGGTGCTGGCCGGGAAGCCGCAGCTCCGAAAGGCGGTCGGCAAGATGGTCTTCGAGCTGCGGCCTTCCGTCGAGTGGGACAAGGGAAAGGCGGTGCTGTGGCTGATGGAATCGCTGGGTCTCGCCGGTCCCGACGTCGTTCCGCTCTACATCGGCGACGACGTCACCGACGAGGACGCCTTCCTCGCGCTGGCTGAGCGCGGCATCGGCATCCTGGTCGCCGAGCTGCCGCGCCCGACCGCGGCGCGCTACTCCCTGCAGGACGTGGACGAAGTGGGCGAGCTGCTGCGCCGGCTTGCCGCGCTCGCGGTCAGCGCGGCATGACCGAGCCTCGCCCGTCGAGCGCGGTGCCGGGGAGCGATCCCTGGGTGCTGCGCTACGAGGGCTTCGATCCGGCGCGCGAGGGACTGCGCGAGGCCCTGTGCGCCCTCGGCAACGGCGTATTCGTCACCCGCGGCGCCGCCACCGAGGCCAGCGCGGACGACGTGCACTACCCCGGCACCTACGTCGCCGGGGGATACAACGAGCTGGCCAGCGAGGTGGCCGGGCGGACCGTGGTCAACGAGGATCTGGTCAACTTCACCAACTGGCTCCCGCTCACCTTCCGTGCGGAGGAGGGCGACTGGCTCGAGCTCCGCGGCGTAGAGATCCTCTCCTTCCGGCAGGAGCTCGATCTGCGCGACGGCATCCTCTCGCGGCGCTTCCGCTTTCGGGATCCGCAGGGCCGGGAGACCACGGTCGAGGAGCGCCGCCTGGTGCACATGCGACAGGCGCACCTCGCCGCCATCGATTACCGCATCACTCCCGAGAACTGGGGAGGCGCGATCCGGGTGCGCTCCCTGCTCGACGGCTCGGTCACCAACTCCGGCGTGGCGCGCTACCGCCAGCTCTCCAATCGGCATCTCGAGCTGGTCGGCAGCGCCGCCGCGGCCCCCGAGGGTGTCTACCTGGTGGTGCGCACGACCCAGTCGCGGCTCGAGCTGGCCACGGCGGCGCGCACCCGGCTCCATCGTGGCGGGGAGCGGCTCGACGGCGAGCGGCGGATCCTCGACGATCTGCCCCAGCGGATCGGGGAGGAGCTGCGCGCGAGCGTCGCCGAGGGGCAGACGCTCACGGTCGAGAAGGTGGTGGCGCTCTACCGCTCCCGGGATCGCGGCATCGGCGACCCCGCCGCCGAGGCCCGCCTCGCGCTCGTCCGCGCGCCGGATTTCGCCGAGCTCGCGGCGAGCCATCGGCTGGCGTGGCAGGCGCTCTGGCGCCGCTTCGACCTCGAGATCGAGGGCGAGCTCGACGGCGCCTCGCTGGACCGGGCACAGCTCATCCTCCGGCTCCACATCTTCCACCTGCTCCAGACCGTCTCCCCCAATACCGTCGGGCTCGACGTCGGCGTGCCCGCGCGCGGCCTGCACGGCGAGGCGTACCGGGGACACATCTTCTGGGACGAGCTGTTCATTCTGCCGTTCTACGAGCTTCGCTTGCCGGCCATCACCCGGTCGCTGCTGCTCTACCGCTACTTCCGGCTCGATCCGGCCCGCGAGCTCGCGCGGCAGGCCGGCTACGAGGGGGCGATGTACCCCTGGCAGAGCAGCAGCGGCGGCCGCGAGGCGACCCAGGAGCTGCACCTCAACCCGCTCTCGGGCCAGTGGGGCCCCGACTACAGCCGGCTCCAGCGACACGTCAACGCCGCCATCGTCTACAACGTCTGGCGCTACTGGCGGGCGACCGGCGACCGCCCGTTCCTGCAGGATTACGGCGCCGAGATGGTGCTGGAGATAGCCCGGTTCTGGGCCAGTCTCGCCACCTGGAGCGAGTCCCGCGGCCGCTTCGAGATCCTCGGCGTGATGGGACCGGACGAGTACCACGAGCAGTATCCCGGAGCCCCCACCGGCGGGGTCGGGAACAACGCCTACACCAACGTGATGGCGGTCTGGTGCCTGCTCCGGGCGCTGGACGTGCTGGACGAGGTGGGGCCGTCGCGCCGCGCCGAGCTCGTCGCGATGCTCGGCATCGGGGAAGTCGAGCTGGACCGCTGGGAGGCGATCAGCCGGAAGATGTTCGTGCCGCTGGTGGACGGCGGCGTCATCGAGCAGTTCGAGGGCTACAGCCGGCTCCGGGAGCTCGACTGGGATGCCTACCGCAGGAAGTACGGGGACATCGCGCGGCTGGACCGCATCCTCAAGGCGGAAGGCGATTCGCCCGATCGCTACCAGGTGTCGAAGCAGGCCGACGTCACGATGCTCTTCTACCTCTTCGATCCGGACGAGCTGCACGCCCTCTTCCAGCGGCTCGGCTACCCCTTCGACAGCGAGACGCTGCGCCGCAACGTGGAGTACTACGTGCCTCGAACCAGCCACGGCTCCACGCTGAGCACGGTGGTGTTCGCCTCGGTGACCCACCACCTCGATGCCGAGATGGGATGCCGGCTGTTCCTCGAGGCGCTCCGCAGCGACGTCGAGGACGTGCAGGGCGGCACCACCGCCGAAGGGATCCACCTCGGCGCCATGGCGGGGACGGTCGGCATCGTCCTGCGCCGCTACGCCGGCCTCGCGCTGGGGCCGGCCGGCGTCCGCTTCGAGCCGGAGCTGCCGCCCATGTTCCGGCGATTGCGCTTCCGGGTGCACTGGCGCGGCCGCTGGCTGGACGCTCATCTCACCGCCGATCGGCTGCGCCTGATCGCGGACGAGGATCGGGTGGAGCCGATTCCGGTGCGGGTGCGCGGCCGGTGGCTGTCGATCCAGCCGGGAGAGACGGTGGACCTGCCGCTCGGAGTGCCCCAGGCGGGAGAAACCCGATGACCCGGATCGTCACCCTCACGATGAACCCGGCCGTGGACTGCAGCGTGCAGACGGGACGGGTCGTCCCGGAACACAAGCTGCGGTGCAGCGCTCCGCGATACGATCCCGGCGGCGGCGGGCTCAACGTCGCGCGCGTCATCCGGGAGCTCGGCGAAGCCGCGCGGGCGCTCTACCCGGTCGGCGGCTTCGCCGGCCAGCAGCTCCGCGAGCTGCTGGACGCGACCGGGATCCTGCACCAGCCGCTCGCCATCTCGGGGCACACGCGGGAGAGCTTCACGGTCCTGGAGAAGGACACCGGGGCCCAGTTCCGCTTCGTCCTGCCCGGCCCCGAGCTGCGCGAGAGTGAGTGGAAGCTGTGTCTGGACCAGGTGTCGGCGCTCGAGCCGGCGCCGGGCTATCTCGTGGCGAGCGGGAGCCTCCCGCCCGGCGTGCCGGACGACTTCTATGCGCGGGTCGCCTCGGTCGCGCGAGAGATCGGGACCCGCCTGGCGCTCGACACGTCGGGGGCCGCCCTGCGCGAAGGCGTCAAGGGAGGCGTCTACCTGGTCAAGCCGAATCTGCGGGAGCTGGGGCAGCTCGCCGGCGCGGAGCTGCTCGACGAGGCCCAGGTGGAGCGCGCGGCGCGCGCCCTGGTGGACGGCGGCAGGGCCGAGGTCGTCGTGGTATCGCTGGCGGCGGCCGGCGCCCTGCTGGTGACCGCCGACATCACGGAGCGGATCCGGGCACCGACGGTGCCGGTCCAGAGCCGGGTCGGAGCGGGCGATTCCACGCTCGCCGGCATCCTGGTGGGCCTCACGCGGGGCGACGAGCTCCGCCGTGCCGTCCGGCTCGGCATCGCGGCGGGCTCGGCCGCCGTCATGGCGCCCGGCACCGGGCTCTGCCGTCGGGAGGACGCCGACCGCCTGTACGCCCTGTTGCTGGCGGAGATGACCGGAGCGTGAGGCCCCGGGGGCCGCCGCTACAGGCGGCGGTACCGTGCGAGGAGGACGAAGTACAAGCCGTACAGCATGAGCCCGACCGAGGCCGCGCCCAGCAGCCACGGCCCGTGCCCGAGGCTCGAGATCAGCGACAGCGTCTCCTCCCACCCGCGCGCCTCCCGTGGATCGTACTTGATCGCGACCTCGAGGATCGAATACCCCACCAGCAGCGACAGGGTCCCGAGCGTCATGTAACCGATGCCTCCGCTGATCGTCGCCAGGATGCGCAGCGGCCTGGAAACGTCGGGGTACAGAACGTCGAGGAAATGGCGGGTCACGCCAAGCCGCAGCTGCAGCACCCCGGCTATCATCACGATGACGCCGACCAGCCCGACGAGCCAGCGTCCCAGCCGGGGCGTGAGGAGCATGGCCACCAGGTCGTCCGGCGCCATGCCGACGGCGTTCCTCCCCAGCAGCAGGTTGACCGCCGCCTGGGCGAGCAGCGCGTATGCCACACCGGTGACGAAGAACCCCACCCGCTCGGCCAGTCCCGCGAAACTGGTGCCCTTCCGCTCGGGATCGGCGATCGCCTCGGTGAACATCCACAGCGCGTATCCGGACAGACCCGCGGCGAGCAACCCGAGGATGATTCGGCCGTTGGGCTCGTCGCGCAGCGACTCGATCGCCCCGCGCTGATCCTCCAGCTCGCTGCCCGCCCCCAGCGCGTAGCGCAGCGCCACCGCTCCGACCATCATGGTCACGATGCCCTTCGCCATGAAGCCGAGCCGCACCAGGAAATCCGCCAGCGGCGTTAGGGGAAGGGCCGACAGCCCCGCGTTCCGGGCCCGCTGCCTCACCGCTCCCTCAGCCGCACCCGGGTGATCTCCTCCACGGCCCGCATGACCTCATGGAAGCCCTTCACGTCCGAGGATCTGACCCGCTTGCGGATGTCCGCCTCGAGACCTTCCAGGAGCCGGTTGACCCGGCCCGTCAGCTCGCGCCCCTGCGCGCTGATGTGCACCAGGAAGGACCGCCGGTCGTCCGGGTTGATCTCGCGGCGGACCAGCCCCGACTTCTCCAGCCGGTCGAGCAGGCTGGTGAGGGTGGATCGCTTGACCCCGAACACCCGGACCAGCTCGCCGACCGGCGCGGGGGCGTAGGTGCGGAGGTAGGTGAGGATGTGGCCCTCGAGGGGGCTCAGGCCCAGCGCTCTGGTGCGGGCCTCGAGATACATGGAGATCTGGCGGGACGCCTTGTGGAGCGGCGAGAGGAATTCGAGCGCCATCGGGGCTCCGGTCGCGACGGGAGAATGCTACGAAGTCGTAATATACGTCTTCCCGCCGAGAGACGACCGGGGCGGAGCCCGTCTTGACAGTGCCGCGGGCCCGCGCGATATATGAGAGGAGAATAATACGTTTTCGTACTATCGACCCGATCAGGAGGCCCGCCGATGACCCGAGCCGAATCCCCCACTCTCGCCGAGATCGACCTGTGGCGCCAGCAGGGCCGCCTGGTCCGCGACGTCGTGGCGGTCAATGTCGGCGGCCTCACCCACGAGGACAGCCTCGCGCAGCCGCAGCCCGGCGGCAACTGTCTCAACTGGGTGCTCGGCCATCTCCTCAGCGTGTACGACGGGGTGCTCCCGCTGCTCGGCCGCGAGCCGGTGCTGGGCAGGGCGGCGCTCCAGCACTACGTCCGGGGCGCCGCCCCCATCGAGCGCGCGGACGAGGCGCTCGACTTCTCGAAGCTCCTGGCGGCATGGGGAGAGGCGGTGGAGCGGATGGATCAAGGCCTGGCGGACCTCGCGCCCGAGATCCTGGACCAGCCGGCTGCCAGTCCCACCGGCAACCCCGATGAGACCGTGCGCTCGCTCCTCACCACGGTCATGTTCCACCAGGCGTACCACGCGGGACAGACCGCGGTGCTGCGGAGGATCGCCGGGAAGGAAGGAGCGATCCGCTAGCGCCTACTTCCGCTCGGCGCGGATCCGCTCGTACAGATCGATGTGCTTCTCGGCCATGGCGGTCTGGGTGAACCGGCTGGCCACCCGCTTGCGGCCGGCCTCGCCCATCCGCTTCCGGAGCGCGGGGTCGTGCGCCAGCTTGTCCAGGGCCTGGGCCAGCGCCGAGACGTCGCGGAGCGGCACCTCGAGCCCGGTCTCGCCCGGCACGTTCACCTCCCGGACGGCGCTCGGCAGCGCCGTGGTGACGACCGGCCGCCCCGCCGCCATCGCCTCCAGCACGACGAGTCCGAACATCTCCTCCACGGTGACCGACGGCAGCACCAGGAAGTCGGCGTCGGCCATCCGGCGGGGGAGATCCTCGTCCGGGTACTCCCCGTACCAGCGCACCCGGTCGGTGATCGCGAGCGCCTGAGCCAGCGTCTTGAGCCGGGGACCCTCGGGCCCCGAGCCGACGATGTCGAGCCGCAGCTCGGGCACCCGCTCCATCGCCTTGAGGAGCACGTCCAGTCCCTTGTAGCCCACCAGCCGGCCGATGAAGATGGCCCGGGGCGCCGCTCCCGGCGGCGGCGGGGGCACCACCTCCCACCGGCTCTGGTCGATCCCGAAGGGGATCACCTCCACCTTCGACTCGAACCCGATCAGCTCGTTGGAGAGCGCCAGGTGGGCCCGGCTCGGCACCACGACGGCCGCGGCGCGCCGAAGCACCAGGCGGGTCACCGGGCGGTATGCCGACCTGCGGGAATCGGCGTGCTGGGTGACCACCACGGGCGTGCGCCGGGCCCGCAGGAGACAGGCGACGTCCGCCAGAGGATGGGGATGGTGGACATGGATGATGTCGGCGCGCCTCCAGGCGGCGGCGATGTAGCCGGGAGCGATCTCCTGCGATCCCAGCGCCGCCAGGGAGAAGGCGCGGGTGACCGACGAGCGCTGCCGCCCGGACGAGCCCGCCCGGCCCAGCGTCTCGACCGCGACGACCTCGACCTGATGCCCCAGGTTCGCGGCCCCTTCGGCCAGACTCTGCACCACGCGCTCCATGCCCCCGGACCGCGGCCAGTAGTACTTCGCCAGATGAAGAATGCGCATACGAGGATGGCCAAGTTTCACCACGGACGGCAACCGGTGTCAACGCCGCCCCTTGGTCGAAGGGGCTCGCCGCGCCAGATTACTGCACCCCGGACGACGCTCGCGTCTACTCTTACCCCCAAACGCATGCACCGCACTCAGATCGCGCTCTGCTACGGCACGCGCCCGCAGGTCATCAAGGCGAGCGTCCTGCGGTCGCGTCTGGAGGCCCGGTATTCGGTGCTGGCCGTGGACACCGGCCAGCACTACGACTACGAGCTGAACGCCCTGTTGTACGAGCAGCTCGGCGTTCGCGCACCCGACGCGATCCTGGAGGTGGGCTCGGCCGGCCACGCGGAGCAGACCGCCGCGGTGCTGGTGCGTGCCGAGAAAGTCCTGCAGGAGCACCGGCCGCAGGTGGTGGTCGTCATCGGCGATACCAACTCCACGCTCGGGTGCACGCTCGCGGCCACCAAGCTCCGCATCCCGGTGGTCCACGTGGAGGCGGGCCTTCGCGCCGAGGACGCGCTGATGCCCGAGGAGATCAACCGCCGGGTGGTGGATGCGATCTCTCACGTGCTCTGCACCCCCTCCACCCGCGCCACCCGCCGGGTCGAGAGCGAGCGCCTGGACGCCGTGATCGCCCAGACCGGGGACGTGGCGTACGATGCGCTGCTGGCCCAGGCGGACCGGCTGCCGGCGCCCCCGCTGCCCGGCGGCGGGAGCGGCGCGCCGTTCTGCTTCGCCACCGTGCACCGTGCCGAGCTGACCGACCGGCCTGCCGTGCTTCGAGGGGTGCTGGAGGCCCTCGCCGCGCTCGACCGGCCCGTGCTGCTGGCGCTGCATCCCCGCACCCGGGCCGCGCTCCAGGCCGCCGGCATCGAGCCACGCTTCGGGCCCGGGCTGACCGTCGTCCCTCCGGTGGGTTACCTCGAGAGCCTGGCGCTCGCCCGCGCCGCGGAGATGGTCTTCACCGATTCGGGCGGGCTTCAGCGCGAGGCGTACTGGATGGGGACACCCTGCGTCACTCTGCGACGCGAGACGGAATGGATCGAGACGGTGGAAGAAGGAGCCAACATCCCCATCGACCCGGCGGGCGGACTGGCGGAGATCTCGCGGGCCATCGCCGAGCACCGGCGCCGGTGGACCGGCGGCGGCAGGTGGCCCCGCACGGCCTACGGCGCCGGCGACGCCGCCCAGCGCATCGTCGCGGCGCTCGAGCCGCTGGTGCGCTGAATGAGGGCGGTCGTGGTGTCCCGGGTCTATGCCGACCCGTCGACGAGGGGCAAGCTCAAGGCCCTGGCGGCGCTCGGCGTCTCGGTGGCGGCCGCGGTACCCGACCGCTGGTCGCCGGCCGGCCTCGGCGCCGAGCAGCAGACGGTGTGGGGGGACGACGGCGGCGTCAGGACCGTGCCGATCCCGGTGCGGGGCAGCACCGCCCCGGACGCGGATCCGTCGTGGAGCCGGAGCGCGCTCCGCCGCCTCCTCACCGAGTTCAAGCCCGAGATCATACAGATCGAGGAAGAGCCCTGGACCCGGGCCGCCGCGATCACCGCGGCGCTGGCCCGCCGTCTGCGGATACCCTACGTGGTTCTCACCCGGGAGAGCCTTCCCGGCGCGCACGGTGCGCTGGGCCGGCTCCGGCGCTCCCGCATCCTCAAGGGCTCCCGCGGCGTCCTGGCCGTGAACGAGCTGGCCGCCCGCCTCGTGACCCGGCAGCACCCGGCGCTGGCGAGCGAGGTCGTTCCCCAGTTGGGCGTCGGGCTGCCGCTGCTGAGCCCCCGCCCCGAACGGGTAGGACTCACCATCGGATTCTTCGGGCGGCTCATTCCCGAGAAGGGCCTGGACCTGCTCTTCCGAGCCTGCGTGAAGCTGATCGGCCGCTGGAGCCTCACCGTGGTGGGCACCGGCCCCGCGCAGGAGGAGCTGGAGGGCCTCGCCGAGCGGCTCGGCATCGCCGGCCGGGTGACGTGGCTGGGGGCGCTGCCCCGGCAGCGGGTGGACGACGTGTGGCCGCGGCTCGACTCCGTCGTGCTCCCTTCCCGAACGGCGCCCCGGTGGGTGGAAGCCGCTCCTCGCGCGGCCATGGAGGCCATGGCCCACGGTGTCGCGGTGGTCGCGAGCACCGCGGGCGCCCTGCCGGAGATCGTCGGCCCAGCGGGGCTGGTGGTGCCCGAGGAGGACGTCATCGCCATCGCGGAAGCGCTTCAGCGCCTGCACGACGACCCCGCCGAGCGCGAGCGGCTGGCCGCGGCGGGACGCCGGCGGGTCATGAGCGAGTACACCGACGCGGCGATCGCCGGAAAGACCCTCCGATTCTGGACCGGTTCCGCCGCCGCAACAAGTTGACATCCTGTAACTTACGAGACAACTTCGAGCCCCATGCACATCACAGCGTCGCGACGTTTCTGCCGCCCGCAACCGGGTTTGCTGCTGGCCGTCCTCCTCGCCGCGGCCCCCGCCACGATCGCGGCCCAGGTCCCGGCCCAGGTCAGGCCCGGCCAGCAGCTTCCCAATCCCGATCAGGCCAGACAGATGCTCCAGAACCAGCCCGACCTGGTTCGGCAGCTCCGCGACAAGCTGGCCCAGTCGGGACTGAGCCAGGACCAGGTCCGCGCGCGGCTTCGGGCGGCGGGGTATCCGGAGACGTTCCTGGACGACTACCTCTCGGGCGCGGACACCTCGCTGGGGGTTCGCCCCGGCCCGCGCACGCTGGACGCTGTTCAGGCCCTCGGCATCCTGTCGCCGCAGGAGGCGGACTCGCTCCAGAACGCCGACTCGATGTTCGCGATGTCGGACTCGGTGCGCCAGCTGCTCGACTCGCTCCGCTTCCGGCATCTCGACTCGCTGCGCGCCGACTCGCTCGCCGACTCGCTGTCGGTGATGCAGCCGGGGGGGCTCAAGGTGTTCGGGATGGAGACGTTTCGGCGGCTGTCCACCCAGTTCGAGCCGATGGACGCCGGCCCGGTGGACGAGAACTATCAGCTGGGGCCGGGCGACGTGCTCGTTCTGATCCTGACGGGAGACGTCGAGCAGGCCCACATGCTGGAGGTGACGCGCGAGGGCTTCGTCGTGATCCCCCAGGTCGGGCAGCTCTACGTGGCCAACCTCACCATGGGCCAGCTCCAGGATCAGCTCTACACCCGGCTCGGCCGGGTGTACTCCGGGGTGCGCCGAACGCCGAACGCCCGCACCCGCTTCCAGGTCTCCCTGGCACGGCTCCGGAAGCTCCAGGTGTATGTGGCCGGTGACGTCGTGCGGCCGGGAGCGTACCAGATTTCCGCCGCCGGGACCGTGCTCAACGCGCTCTACGCCGCGGGCGGCCCGTCGGCCAACGGCAGCTTCCGCCGGCTCGACATCCGCCGCGGCGGCAAGCTGGTGGACAGCGTGGACGTGTACGACTACCTCACCAAGGGCATCAACCCGACGGGAGTACGGCTGCAGGCCGGAGACGTGGTGTTCGTGCCGGTGCACGGCGGCTACACCAAGGTGGCCGGAAAGGTGAAGCGGCCCGCGATCTACGAGCTCCGGCCCGACGAGAGCCTGCGCGATCTCATCCAGTTCGCGGGTGGGTTCGACCCGACCGCCTATCAGGCCCGGGTGACGATCCACCGCGTGCTCCCGCCCGCTTCCCGCGGGTCGGGTGGGCGCGCGCGGGTAGTCGTCGCCGTCGGCGCGGACCAGTTCGAGAGCGGAGAAGTTCCGGCGGTGCCGATGGCGCCGGGCGACTCCGTGACCGTTCACGGGGTGGCCGACCGGATCCGCAGCTACGTGACCGTCAAGGGCAACGTCTGGGTCGAGGGAGAGGTGGGCCACACCCCGGGCATGAAGCTGAGTGACGCCATCCGGCTCGCCGGCGGGCCGAAGCCGGACGTCTACCTGGGTCGCATCCTGGTGACGCGGGTTCGCGAAGACTCCAGCATGATCCAGCTCCGGTCGGCCTTCCGGGACAGCACGGGGGCGGTGACCGACGACATCGTCCTCGACGAAGAGGACGAGATCCGGGTCTTCTCCCGATCCACCTTCCGTCCCGAGCGCTATGTCGCGGTCGTCGGCGCGGTGCGGAAGCCCGGCCGGGTGCCCTATCGTGAGGGGATGACGATACGGGACGCGGTACTCCTCGCCGACGGTCTCACACCGGACGCATGGCTCCAGGAAGCCGAGATCGCGCGCCTGGCCCAGGATTCCAGCTCGGGTGCCCTGGCGACGACCATCAGAGTGCCGCTCGATTCCTCCTACGTCTTCGCGCGCACGTCCGGCGAAAAATACGGCGGCCCTCCGGGTCTCCCGGCCCCCGCGTCGGGAGCCCCCGACTCCGAGCTTCAGCCCTACGACAACCTGCTGATCATGCGGCAGCCGGGCTGGGAGCTGCAGCGCAGCGTGGCGATCACCGGCCAGGTCCGCTATCCGGGCCGGTACTCCCTGCTATCGAAAACCGACAAGGTGAGCGATCTCCTCACCCGGGCCGGCGGGCTCACCTCGGAGGCCTATCCCCTGGGCGTGCAGTTCTATCGCTCCTACACCGCGGGCCGCCCGACCGGCGGCGACCCCCTCTCTCCGGTGCTGGACGAGCCGCGCGCTCGTCTCGGCTCGGGCGGGCGCGACTCCGTCCGCCGAAGCGCCCCGGAGCGGATCGGGATCGACCTGCCGAAGGTGCTCGACGATCCGGGCTTCCGGGACAATGTCGTGCTGATGGGCGGGGACTCGATCCACATCCCGGAGTTCGACCCGGTCATCATGGTGCGGGGGGCGGTGAACTCGCCGGGGCCGGTGGCCTACGAGCCGGGCAAGAATCTCGACTGGTACGTGGATCGGGCGGGTGGCTACACCCAGACGGGGGATCAGGGTCATGCGTACGTGACCCAGCCGAACGGGGAGCGGGAAGGTGTGAAGCGGAAGCCGATTCTCGCCGACAAGGTCCCCCGGCCCGAGCCCGGGGCGCAGGTCTACGTGCCTGCGAAGATCGTTCAGGAGGGTCCCAGCAGCCTGCCCAGCGTGCTGGGGACGTTGGCCCAGGTTCTCGGAGTGCTGACGACGATCGTGGTGGTGTCGACCCGGTAGCGCTTACGCTCCGGCGATCTCCACGTCCTCCTCGATCCTGGCGCCGGGCACCCGGAAGTCGGGGACCATCCGCCCGAGCAGCGACCGGAGCTGCTCGTCCTCCCAGTCGTGCTGGGCGCCGCCCACCAGCAGGTCCACCACCGTGCTGAGGCCGATGGGGAGCACCCCGTTCTTGGCCCGCAGCACTTTGGGGTGGTCGGTGGCCAGCGCGTTCTCGGAGTCGAAGAACAGCTCCTCGTAGAGCTTCTCGCCCGGGCGGGTCCCGGTGAAGCGGATCTCGATGTCGCTCCCGACCTCGAGACCCGAGAGCCGGATGAGATCGGTGGCGAGGTCGAGGATCTTGACCGGCTCGCCCATGTCGAGCACGAAGACCTCCCCGCCCTTCCCGATGGCCCCCGCCTGAAGCACCAGCTGCACCGCCTCAGGGATGGTCATGAAGTACCGGCGCATCTCCGGGTGCGTCACCGTGACCGGCCCGCCGGTCTGGATCTGCCGCAGGAATGTCGGCACCACGCTGCCCCGGCTGCCCAGCACGTTCCCGAACCGCACCGCGACGAAGTTCCGCCCGGTGGTCTCGGCGATCTCCTGCACGATCTGCTCGGCGATCCGCTTGGTCGCGCCCATCACGTTGGTGGGACGCACCGCCTTGTCGGTGGAGATCAGCACCAGGTGCTCGACCCCGTATTCCGCCGACAGCTCGGCGATGTTCTTGGTGCCCAGCACGTTGTTGGTGATCGCCTCGGCCACGTTCTCTTCCATCAGCGGCACGTGCTTGTGGGCCGCGGCATGGAACACGGCGTAAGGGCGGTAGCGCTCGAAGATGATGCGCATGCGCTGGCGGTTTCGCACGTCGCCGATGATCGGCACGGCGTCCACGTGGGGGAACCGCTCCGCCAGCTCCGCCATCACGTCGAAGATCGAGTTCTCGCCGTGGCCCATCACCAGCACCTGCGCCGGCTCCAGCTGGGCCAGCTGGCGGCACAGCTCGCTGCCGATGGACCCGCCCGCGCCGGTCACCAGCACGGTCTCGCCGGTGGCGAGCACTCGCACCTGCTCGAGGTCCGTCTGAATCGGCTCGCGGCGCAGCAGGTCCTGAATCTCCACCTGGCGGAGGGAGGCCACGGCCACCCGGCCCGAGATGATGTCGAAGATTCCGGGGACGGTGCGCGTCTTGACGCCCGCCTCCATCGCCGCCTTCACCACCTGCCTGACGACTGCGCCCGTCGCGCGGGGCATCGCGATGATGACCTCCTCGACGTCGTGGCGGAGGACCAGGTCGCGGATCTGATCGAGCGATCCCAGGACCCGCAGATCGCACAGCCGGTGGCCCAGCTTGGAGCGGTCGTCGTCCACGAACCCGATGGGGACCAGGCCGAGCTGCGGATGGCTGAGCAGCTCCTTGACGATGATCTCGCCGGCGGCGCCGGCCCCGACGATCAGGACCCGCCGGGCGGTCTCGAGCTTCCGCCACTGGGTCCGCCGTCCGAGCAGGCGGATGAAGAGCCGGGGCAGCGCGACGGCGCCGGCGCTGAGGCAGCCGTCGATGAACAGGACGGAGAGAGGGACCCGGACCGGCGTGATGCCGAGCCAGGGCAGCAGGGCCGCGCCGATGAGGCTCGAGAGTGAGGCCGAGATCGCCGTGGCGACCAGGATGTGCTCCAGCTCCGCCGCCCCGGCGAAGCGCCAAAGGCGTCGGTAGAGCCCGACGTACAGCAGAACCCCGAGCTTGACCGGGAGGCTGACCGCGAGATAGACGAGGGCCGTGTAGAGCGTCTCGGCCCCCCAGTGAAACCCCTCGAAACGAACGACATAGGCCGCCATCGTGCAGAGCCCGAGCAGCAGGGCGTCCAGCATCAGGAGGTGGCGGTTTCGCAGGTGCCGCGGCACGTGGAGTTTCATTTTTGTCATCAACAGATAGTGGGCCCGGTTTCGCCAGTCAAGCTGTTGTGGTTGGAGAGGTTAGTCCAACTAAGCAGGCTCATGTCCCAGTCCGGTTGTTACGAGTTAGGCCGGGTGATATCTTTTGGCCGGCTCCATCCCTGCCCTTCAGCGCTCCTTCGGAGGCGGCATAAGCACCTCCCGTGGGCCTTCCGGCCCGCCTTCTGCTTCAGCCGAGTCCGGGCTGCTCGACTATGCCTGGGTCCTTTCGCGACACCGCCGTCTCGTTTTCGGGATACCGGTGGTGGCGGCGGTGCTCACCTTCGGGCTCTCGTTTCTGCTGCCCACCCGCTGGACCGCCGAAGCTCGGTTCGTGCCCGAGGCCTCATCCTCCATCCAGTTGCCCACCGGCATCGGCGCCCTCGCCGGGGAGCTCGGCTTTTCCTTGCCCGGGGCCGACCCAATGTCCTCCCCGGATTTCTACGCCGCTGTGATGGAGAGCCGTTCTCTCCTCGCCCGCACTCTCCAGACCCGTTTCCCTGTCCCCGGCGTCACCGCCGCCCGGGCCGACAGCGCCCTGCTGATCGACATTCTCGAGATCGAGGACGACACCCCGCGCGAGCGTCTGGACACAGGGGTCGAGTGGCTTCGTGACCACTCTTCGGCCCGGGTGGACAACAAGACGGGGACCATCGAGTTCTCGGTCGAGCTTCCAGACCCCGATCTCGCCGCGTCGGTGACGAGTCATATGGTGGGGCTGCTCAACGACTTCAATCAACGGACCCGCAACCTCCGTGCCCGGGAGCGCCGCAGGTTCTCCGAGGCGAGAACCGCGGAGGCCCAGAAGGACCTGGACGCCGCCGAAGAGACGCTCCGGGCCTTCCTGTCGAGGAACCGCCAGTTCGAGTTCTCCCCCCAGCTCACGTTCGAGCACAACCGCCTCGAGCGCCAAGTCACGATGCGACAAGAGGTTTACCAGACGCTCCGGCGCGAGTACGAGATCGCCCGCATCGACGAGGTCAACGACACCCCGGTCCTCACCGTGGTCGACCAGCCGGTCGCCCCCGCCAAGCCCTCGAGTCCGAAGCGCCTCCGGATGGCGCTGGTGGCGGCGGTTCTGGGAATCCTGCTGGGCGTGAGCCTGGCGTTCCTGCTCGAGTATCTCGAGCGGAGCCGGGAGCGGCAGCCCCTGGTCTACCAGCAGGTGGCCCAGGCCTGGCGCCGGACTCGGCGACGCCACCGCGAACCCGACCCCGACATCGACCCCGAGCCGACCGAGCGCCCGCAATTTCCGACCAGGCAAGCCGCCGACCGATAGCGCGCGGCATCTGACATGCCCCGTGTGTCCGTGGTGATCCCCGTGCGCAACGAGGAGCGCTGGCTCGGGGAGTGTCTCGATTCGGTGCTCGCCGCGCTCGAATCGGTCGGAGGCGGTGAGGTCCTGGTGGTGGACGGCCAGAGCGAGGATGGCACGGCCGAGGTGATCGCCAGGTATCGTGACCGCCACGCCGGGATCGAGCTGATCCCCAACCCTCGCAAGGTCACCCCCGCAGGGTTCAATCTCGGCATCCGCCGAGCCCGAAGCGATGCGATCGCCATCGTGAGCGCGCACAGCCGCCTCGAGTCCGACTTCTTCGAGGCCGCGCTCCGGCGGCTGGATCGCGGTGATGCGGATATCGTGGGGGGTCCGGTGCGCACCGAGGCATCGGGCGACGGCGCCCTCTCGTGGCTGCTGGCGAGAATCGTGAGCCACCCCTTCGGCGTGGGCAACAGCCGGTTTCGGGTGTCGAGTCGGGAGGCGTACGTGGACGCGGTGCCGTTCGCGGTGTTCCGGCGTGAGGTATTCGAGCGGGTGGGAGCGTTCGATGAGGAGCTGGTCCGCAACCAGGACACGGAATTTTTCGGGAGGGTGCGCTCGGCCGGGCTGCGCGTGCTGCTGGATCCGTCGGTCCGGAGCGTGTACCGCGCGCGTGGAACGCTCGGAGGCTTGCTGCGACAGGGATTTCTAAGCGCCTACTGGAATGTCCTGGTGTGGCGCAGGAATCCCGCCGCATTTCAGTGGCGGCACGCGGTGCCCGCCGCGTTCGCTTTGTCCCTCCTGGTCGCTGCCGTCGGCACGATCCTCGTGCCGCGGGGCTGGGTGTTGCTCGCGGCGGTGCTCGCCGCCTATCTGGTTGCCGCCTCGCTCGCAACCGCGGACGTCATCCGTCGCACGGGCCGCGCCACCGCCCTACTGTTGCCCCCGCTCTTTCTGGTCTATCACGTCAGCTACGGCGCCGGATCAGTCGCCGGATTGAGTTGGCTGTGGGCCCGTCGGGCAAGCCGGGGATATGGCTGAAGCACCACGGCGGGAGGCGGAACGATTGGCGGAGGCATACGGCCGTCGGGCAAGCGCCACGGGGCCGGTCCCATCGCGCCTTGCCTCTCCTGGCGATCTCTTCATGCTCCAGGAGCGGGAATGGCACGTGGCGCGAGTGCTCCGTCGGGTCTATCCCGGCGGGCTCGCCACGCTGAACATCCTCGATTTCGGCTGTGGCGCCGGTTGGGATCTCCTCGAGCTGCTGAGCATGGGTTCTCAGTCACGGAAGGTCGTCGGCGTGGATCTGCTTGGCGATCGCCTGCATCGCGCCCGGCAAATGCTGCCCTCCGCCGCGCTTGCGCGAGCCGATGGGGCGGCCCTTCCCTTCCCAGACGCTACCTTCGACCTGGTCCTTCAATACACCGTCTTCAGCTCCATCCTCGACCAGGGACTGCGCCGTAACGTCGCCACCGAGCTGGGGCGTGTGCTTCGGCCGCGGGGCTCAGTGCTTTGGTACGACATCAGGGTGGACAATCCCCGGAATCCAGACATTCGGCGCGTCACCCGCTCCGAGCTGGACGGACTCTTTCCAGGATGGCGGGTGGATGCGAGATCCATCACGCTGGCACCTCCACTCGCCCGGCGCCTGGCGCGCGTCAACTGGTTAGCGGCGGCTATCGGCGCTACGCTACCGTTCCTTCGGAGCCATCTGCTCGCGAGGATCAGGAAACCGGAATGAGCTGGGATGTCCGGCGTGCTCGGTGCTAGGTTAACGACTGCTCCACTTCTGGTGCACCAGTACATCTCCCGACGGTCGGGAAGGAGGCAGCGTGGGTACTGTAAGCGTCTTCAACGTGAAGGACCCGCCCTATAGCGCCCAAGGCAACGGCATCACCAATGATACCGCGGCGATCCAGAGCGCGATCACGGACGCGTTTGTTGTCGGAGGGGTCGTCTACTTCCCTCCAGGCGTTTACAACTTCAATTCCACTCTCAGCCTCGAAAGCAACGAGAGACCCGTCATGCTGATGGGCGTCGGCGCGCCTCCCATCGGTGCGCATAACCTCGGGACTGTGCTGAAGTGGACCGGCGGCGCATCCACCGCCATCCGGATAGGGAATCTGTGTCGCACCGCGATTCTCCAGGGCTTCCAGTTGGACAACACCGGGTCGGGCGCCGTCGGCATCCAGGTGGGCAACAATACCTCGGAGACACTGCTCCGTGATATAGTCATCTTTCCCCAAGTCGGCTTCACGATCGGTCTGGACATCGGTGGTTCAGGCAACGCGATAACGACCTATCTCACCGATGTCTATCTCCGCGACAACGGCACGAATCTCCGGCTGACCCAGGTCAACGCCCACACCGTCGCAGTTCGGCTACGATGTCTGTTTGCTAGCCAGTTGGATCTCGAGATTGGCACCGCCAGTTTTGGACCCACTAGCGCTCGCTTCTACGGATGCACCTTCGAGTCGAAGCTCGGCAAGACTCCCGTTGTGATCCGTCGTTGCATCGGTGTCAGTTTCTATGGCTGCTACTGGGAGCACGATGGTGCCGGCACCTATGCAGTAGATATCGCGAGCGACGCCGTCAAGGCGTTTAGTGTGCTGGTCGACGGCGCCTACCTCAACGGAAATGCATTTGGGGCGAGTACAGACAAGGCCAACTTCGCTTTCAACGTGGCCTTCGCCTCTGCCTACCTTACCGTTACCAACACGTACCTGGCGGGGTATGCCAACGGAGCAGCAATCGTCAGGAATCAGAACAGCACACGGATCACGCTGGAGAACATCGAGGCCGACTATACCGGAGCGACCATCGCGTCGAGCCTTACCACCGGGAAGGTGTTCCATCGAGGCATCGCGCTGGCAGGGCCAGTTCAGACCGCCTTCTCAGGAACCGGTGAGACGTTCGCCGGAGATGTCGACGCGGCGGGCGGATACCGGCAATCCATTGATGGTTGGTATCGAGAGAATATTGCTGCGAGCCAGACTAATCTCCTGCTCTCACGCCTGGCTACCTCTACGGTGAGCCCTAGTGCCTGGATCGCACCACGGGCTGGCTCGATTACGGCTCTGTGGGTCAAGATGAACGTCAATCGCACGGGTGGAACTTTGACCACGAGCGTCTTCAAGAACGGTGTTCTGGTCTCCGGTCTTAGTGCTGTCCTCGATGCCACCAATTTGCACTTCAAGTCTACGACCGTCGCAAAGGATGCCCTCGTCTTCGCCGCAGGCGACCTCCTGGACATCCGCGCAACGACAAACGGGGCGTGGGCACCGACGACCGGAGACATCCGGGCTGGGCTAGAGGTGGAAACCTGACCGGGCCCCATAAAGGACGACTCCAGAGATGAACCTTCTGCGTGCCACCGCCAAGGCAGCCTACAACACCTATTGCAGGCTCGCGATTCTCGCCTTGAAGCCCATGTTCCTGAGAGAGGCTCGCCTTCCACAGTTCCACGATCGGAATGAGCGGGCGGTGGAGTACGCATTCGCCTTTCGCTGCATTGCGGAGACGGCTCCGCGGACGCTCCTCGACGTCGGAACTGGCCAGACGGCATTTCCTCACCTGGTCGAGAACTGTGGGGTCCGGGTCACGGCGCTGGATCGGGGCAGCGGGTACTGGGACCTGCCCTTGGCGAACCGCCACTTTCCCTTGACGAAGGGGGACATCACGGCACCACGCCTGGAGCGCCGGTTCGACATGATCGTTTGCGTGAGCGTTCTGGAGCATATTCCCAACCACCGCGACGCGTTGCGTGGAATGTTTCAGCTCCTGCAGCCCGGTGGGCACTTGGTCCTGACCTTCCCGTATAACGAGCACCAATACGTACCCGACGTGTACCGCCACCCCGATGCGGGCTATGGGAAGGATTACGGCTTCATCGCTCAGGTCTACTCCCGCCGAGAGCTGGATGCATGGTTGGCCGATACCGGCGCCGAGGTGGTATGTCAGGAGTACCATGAGGCCTTCACTGGCGAGCTGTGGACGGTCGGCGTCCGTCTGAATCCCATCCGCCGAAGCGGGAGGGACAGGAAACACCATCTCACCTGTCTCCTGCTCCGGAAGCCCGCATGAGCTTCGATGTGCGGTGCTTTGGAGCGAGGGGCGACGGCAGGACGGACGATACGGCTCCCATCAACGCGGCCATCTCGGCCGCGGCAAAGGCCGGCGGAGGGGCGGTCCGGTTTCCGGAAGGGCGGTACCGCTGCCTCGCCGTTCAGGGGCGGAATCGGGTTTCCCTGATCGGTGAGGGTGCCACGCTCGTCAAGCTGGGCGGGGGCGCATCGAGCCATATCCTCGAGCTGGTCGGGTCGCTCGCGCAGAGGGTCTCGATTACCGGCGATGTGGCCAGAGGCAGCACGCACATCGAGATCGTCCACCAGGCCTTCGCCCCCGGCGATCAGGTGCTCGTACGCGATGAGCGCTACGCCTTCCGCGCCCGCGGTCGCAATCAGGAACTGAATCGCATCGCAGCCGTGTCCGGGACCCAGGTCTACCTCGCCTCTCCCACGCTCGATGACTACACGGTCGCCACGAGAGCCGAGCTCGTCCATCTGGCCCCGGTGGCGGACCTGACGGTTGAGGGGCTGATGTTCGAAGTACCGGACGGTGGTGGCCGTTTTGTCGGGGGTGCCGTCTTCGGTCGTTTCGCCAGTCGGGTGTCTCTCCGAGGGTGCACGGTCGTTGGAGCGGACGATGAGGCGGCGTTCCAATTCGAGCAGTCGTCCTGGATCACGCTCGACGGGTGCAGCGCTCGCGACGGGCAGAATTGCGGTCCGATGGGGAGAGGAAACGGCATCGTGATCGGGGAGTCGTCCCACCATTGCCTGGTCACCCACTGCCGCACGGAGAACGTCAGCGAAAACGCCTTCGACAGCAACGCTCGCTACTCGGCGTTCCTGAACAACATCGACGTCGGCTCATACGACGACGCGTTCAATACCCACGGCTCCGCGTGCCGGCACATTCAGATCCGCGGCAACTTCTGCATCGCCGGCCGAGGGGCCGGAATTACGGTTGGCTTCGGCGGGCACCACGCAGGCGACCGGGACATACTGGTCGCCGACAACACCATTGTGGATCCGGGTACCCATGGGATCAGCGTGGCCGCGTCCCCGGCTCGGCCGAACACGGACGTGGTGCTCCGGGGCAATTCCATCATCCGGCCATCACGGGCTCGCGAAGGCTGCGATGGAATCTGCGTCGCCGGCAGTCACCACATCACGGTCACAGGCAATCACATCGTCGGGGAAGGCTCGAAGCCGGCCCACGGAATCCTTGCAGCCGACAGCCGCGGAGTGACCATCCAGTCCAACGCCGTACGCGCGCTGGCCGATGGATATGGGATCGGATACATTGGGTGCACGGACATCACCATCACACGCAATCGCATCTCCGAAGTCTCCTCCTTTAACGTGTACGCCTCGCCCTCGAGAGCGAGCTCGGGTGTCCTCATCGAGGGGAATCGGGCGGACGACGACCTGATCCGAATCCAGCCTGAGGACATCACCCGCGACAACGAGTGGGGTCCCCGGACGGACCGAGCACCAGGGATCTGACGGGTGACGCTTGTTCGTGTGCCGCGAGGATCATCCGGCGGCACGCGCCGCCACCGGTCTCAGTGCGGTCCCTCGGAGCCTGGTGTGCGACTCGGGATCGCTTCAGGCAGGGCCAGCAGATCCTCGTAGGCGCGGATCAGACGCTCCGCTTCCACCTCCCAATTGTACTTCTCGATCACCGCCTTGCGCCCGTTCCGTCCCATGATCGCCCGCTGCTCCGGATGATCGGCGAGATACTCGAGAGCGCCGGCGATCGCGCCGGGGTCCGCGGGATTCACGCACAGGCCGCAGCCATTCCCCTCGACCACAGTCCGCCACATCGGAAAATCCGACGCCACGACCGGTAGTCCGCACGCCATGTACTCGAAGAGCTTCGTCGGCCCCGCGTTGACGTGATTCGGCTCGGGAAGAAAGCAGACGATTCCGGCATCCGCCGCGGCGAGCTGCCCCGGCAGGCTCTCATAGGGCGCCCACCCGCGGTAGTCCACCCGGGCGAAGCCCGGAAGGGCTCGGACCCGGGCCTCGAGCTCCTCGGGCCAGAACTTGCCGAAGATCACCATGCGCGGCCGGTAGCGCTCGGAGACCCGGCCTAACGCATCTACCATCTCGATCGCTCCACGGCCGGCCGTCAGGCCGCCGGTGTATGCCACGAGGAAGGCCCCGTCCCCGCGCGGCTGCCGGACGACATCGGGAAACGTCGCCCGGCTGGGATAGTTCCGGATCAGGAGCGTGTGCCTGTGGCCCCGGAAGGAGTCTTCGATATCGTCGCGCGCGAGCACCAGGAGATCGAACGCGCGGGCGGAGCTCTGCTCGACGACCCCGGTCGCGGCGGCGAGCGGTCGCACCAGCCCCGGCGGTAAGTAGGTCTTGCCCAGGATGCTTTTGGGGACATCCTCGTGGATGTCGTAGATCACCCGCTTTCCCAGCAGCTTGAGGGCGAGGCCGACGGGGATCAGCTCGGGATCGTGGAAATGGTACACGTCTGCGCGCAGTGCCAATGCGGCGCGCAGCACCCGGCTTGGCGCGGCGAGCATGCGGCGTAGCCGGCTGCCAGCCGGGGGCAGTGCCACGATCCGCACCCCGTCAACCACCTCGTCCCGCTCGTGCGGAACGACGAGCGTGACATCGTAGCCCGCCGCCGCGAGGGATCGGGCCTCCTTCTGGAAGATCCGGGTATCGAACGGCGGGTGCACGGAGGAGAGCATCGCAACCCGACGCCGGGGGGCTGTCATGGTCGCGCCGGACGGTCAGCTGGCGGCACCGTGGCGGTGCGGAGGAAGCCCTGTGTCAGCCGCAGCAGCCCCATGAGGAGGTAGATGACCACGATGCCGCCGGAAAGGAGCGTCTGAGGAAACGACTCCATGTTGATCTTCCAGGCCAGCCACATCAAGTAGGCATATGCGGCGAGTGTGACGACGGTCTTGGGGCGACGGGTGAGCCCAACCTGGATCGTCTGCAGAATGATTCCCACCACTGCTCCTCCGAGGAGAATCCCCACGAGGCCGAAGTCAGCGTGCAGGTAGCCCAGGAAAGCCGCCGGTGCCGTCCCGCTCTCGATTCGCTCGGGAAACATGTAGGTGAAGACGTAGTTGGACATGTCGAACTCGGGCTCTCCGAGCACCCAGCGGAACCGGCCGACCGTCCCGCCGAGCTGATAGGGGAGCACGTCAGGGACGATCACAAAGTAGTTGTACAGGATCTCGGCTGGCAGATAGAACAGACGGTTGAACATTGCCTTGAGAATGAACCAGAGGCTCACATCGAAACCACTGAGAGAGACAGTCAATACCGCGACCGGGAAGACGAATACCGCGGCCATTCCGATGAGGGCGGCCCTCAGGCTGACGCGCCCACCGACGTAGAGGTAGACGAAGAGCACGAGCGTGAGCACGATGACGGCGACCGGCAGCTTGGCGATGGTGATTGCCGCGTAAAACAGGCCGACCGCAGCGGTGATTGAGAAGATGGCCAGCCACCGTACCTGGCGGCTGGTGAGATAGTAGCCGAGCGAGACCATGATGAGGAACGGATAGACCACGTTGCGAAGCACACTGTAGAAATACAGCAGCGGCGAGTCCAGCAGCTTGAAAGACTCCTCGCGCAGCCCGATGAGCACCGCGGCCGAGCCCGGGTTCCGGATCAGATACAACAGGGGAATGACCGGAGTCTCGATCAGGTACCCGGCCGTCAGGACCAACGCACCGGTCAGGATCAGGACGTAGGCGGCGGTTTCCTCGGCGACGGGCGGCTCTGGAGAAATGGAAGCCGCGAAGAATCGCTCCACTTCCCGGGGGTTGAATCCAGTCGCGGCGTTGACGATCAGCATGCCGACGGGCACCGCAAGCAGCGCGCTGAAGACCCCCAGGAGGTAGGGGCCCACGTACTTGGTGTCCTTGTCAGCCACCACGACGAACGCTGGGAGCGCGACCATGGTCACGTAGGACAGAAACCACACTGCCGGCAGCGTGAGTCTCCGAAGGTGGAGACCGGCCGCCCGCCGGACGAGCGCGCCCGCGACGACGAGGGCGGTGGCCCCGGCTACGAGGCCCGGTGGAGGGCCGAATCGGGTGGCCAGAACCGGGGCGGCGACGACGACGCCGCCCAGGAGAGTCAGCAGCCACCGTCTCATGGCGCGGTCCGGCGTGGGAAGAGGCGGTGCTCGACTTCCAGAAGCCAGCGAGCGCCCAGCCTTCTCAACACCATCAAATAGATGAGGAGCAGCGCGATGCCCGATGCCGCACCGACCGAAAGCCGGCCAGCAGGACCCATCCCCTGGGCGATCAAGGCAGCGAGCGCCAGAGACGCCAAGCTCGCGAGAGCGTTGCCGGCCAACGCCGCCCGCAACCGGAGCTCGGCGGTGCCGAGCCCGAGAACGCGGCGCAGATGCAGTACGCTGAGCGCCCCCAGGAGGGCGAAACCCAAGGACCCCGCGATCGCCAGTCCCAAGGCACCGAATCCGGCAAAGCCGCTCACGAGCGAGAGCCCTGTCGTCACGCTGAAGGCGATGTATGTATTGCGGGCGTTGACGGCGCGCTCTTCAAGGCCGTCGATGACCGAGCGCAGCGCCGTGTAGGCAAGATAGGGCACCACGCTCAACACCAGCACGCGGACCAGGGGAATCGCGTCGCGGTAGCCTGCGCCCAGCCATACGAGGACGATCTCGGGGGCCCAGATGGTAAGCTGGCATGTGGCGAAGATCCCCACGTGCAGCACCATCGCAATGAGGTCCTCCAACGGCCCACGCAGGGAGAGCGTGCTCTTACGCGCCTGGAGCGCTGCGACCCTCGGCAGCGCCACCATGCCGAATCCCGAAGTTCCCCCTTCCACGACGCGGAGCACGGACTGGCCGGCCACCAGAAAGCCGGCGTGTCGGAGATCGCTGAAATACGGCGCCAGAAGCGGTCCGACCGCGAACAGACCCGCGAAGGCCACGGCCCCTGGTACGCGTGGGACGCTGTAGCGCGTCAGGTCCCCGAGCTTCTGCTGGATCTCCTGCCAGCCGAGCCTGGCGCGCCCCGCGGCAACGAGCCATCCCAGCAACGGCACGACGCTGGTGAAGCTCACCACGCCCGTCAGCAGCACGATCAGGGCAAGCCGCCCGGTACGGGAGAGTGCCGCAGCCACCACCGCGGGGCCTATCGCCAGCACCCAGATCTGCCAGAGGTTGGCGCGGCCGATCTGGTTCATACCCCGGTATCGGGCGAACACCACCGAGTAGACCGTGGTCCCGAGAATGAGCGCCAGGGTCGCCAGAAGCACCGGAGCGTATCGCGCATCGGACAGAAAGACCTGGGCCCACACATCGGGGAGCGCGGCGCCGATCGCGAGGATCACCAGACAGGGCAGAATGGCATACAACGCCCCAGCGACGACGTAACCGAGGCGATCGTGAGCAGTTGCCGTCATCGCCAGCGCCCGGGCAAGAGCCACCCCTAGAGGTCCAGGCGAAATCGCTATGACTGCAGATAACAGTCGCCGCGAGAGAGCGTAGGCGCCAAAGTCGTCCGGTCCCAGGCCGGCCGCGAGCCAGCCGGTAACCAGCACCAGTGACACCATCACCACGACCGCCGTGAGCCCCGAAAGGATCACATCTCGAAGGAATGGAGTGGGGCGGAAGAGAGGGCGTGGTGGTGAGGTGATCGTCACAGCCCGTCCCGCGCCCGGGCCGCCAGGAACGGTCCCAGCCCGCCCGCGCCACGTGCCCGGGCGCCGAGAACCAATCCAGCCGTTGCGGCCAGGATGCTCAGGTCGACACGACACGAGAGGCGGCGATGGTACAGCCGCGCCAGGGCCAGCTTCCGAGGAAGCAGCGTCTCCTCGTAGAACCCGGGGTTGGACGCATGGGCCCGAAGCACTGCCTCCTCGTCCCGGAAGAGCAGTGAAGCCCAGTCGGTCATGCCCGGCCGGAGTCCGGCGATCGCCCGGTAATCCCGCGCGCGAGCCGCCACATACATCGGCACCTCCGGCCGGGGTCCCACCAGGCTCATGTCCCCCCGCAAGACGTTCCAGATCTGAGGCAGCTCATCGAGCTTGGCGCGTCTCAGACGGCGTCCGAGCGGCGTCACACGCGGATCCCCCCGGGACGTTACCAAAGGACCCTGACCGGATCGCATGGTGCGGAACTTCAGGATCTGGAACTCGCGGCCGAAGCGACCGACGCGGGTCTGGCGAAACAGGACGGGCGACCCGTCGAGCGAGCGAACCAGAGCGGCGCAGATCAGTGTCACCGGCAGCGCCACGGCCCCGAGGACGCCGGACTCAACGACATCGAACACTCGCTTCCCTCCCCCCACCCACCAGCTCGGCGAGCCGCACACCTAGCGGCTATGACCTTCGACCACGTCGGCCACGGCGTCGATGACCGACGCCACGTCGTCCGCGCTCATCCGGGAGTAGATCGGAAGGGAGATCAGGCGGGCGAACTCCGCCTCTGCGACCGGAAAGTCGCCGCGGCGGTAGCCGTACCGCCCGGCGTAGAACGGCTGGGTGTGGAGCGGGATGAAGTGCACGCTGGTGCCGATCTGCCGGTCTCGAAGCTCCTGGATGAACCGCGCCCGATCGATGGACAGCGCCTCCAGCCGGAGCCGGATCGGATAGAGATGCCATGCGTGCCTCACCGCCGGGCCCACGGCGGGCCGCTCGATCTCGGGCATGGCGTCGAACGCGGCGTCATAGCACGCGGCGATCGCTGCGCGCCCGTCCCGCATCTCCTCCAGGCGCCGGAGCTGCACCCTGCCGAGCGCCGCAGCCATGTCGGTCAGGTTGTATTTGTAGCCGGCCTCCACCACTTCGTACGCCCAGGTGCCTTCGGCGGTGTAGCGTTTCCAGGCGTCCCGGCTGATGCCGTGGAGCGCCATGAGCCGCGCCCGGGCCGCGAGCTCGGCGTCGTTCGTCGTCAGCATCCCGCCCTCCCCGGTCGTCAGCGTCTTGGTGGCGTAGAAGCTGAAGGCGGTAGGGCAGCCCGCGGCACCCACCTTGAGGCCGTCCCGCTCCGCGGGAAAGGCATGCGCCGCGTCGTCGAGAAGAAAGAGATCGTACTGCTCCGCGATGGCCCGCATCGCCGCCATGTCGCAGGGATGGCCGCCATAGTGCACCGGCACCAGGGCCTTGAGCCGCCCGCCGGATTCCCGGTGCCGCCACTCGCCGTCCCGGCGGGCGTACTCGCGCTCGATCACCTCACGGACCACGGCCGCGTCGAGGTTGAGATCCGTCCGGCCGACGTCCACGAACCGGGTGCGGGCGCCGAGATACTCGACGACCTCCGCGGTCGCGGTGAAGGTGATGGTGGCAGTGAGGACTTCGTCGCCCGGGCCGACACCGGCGGCCTCGAGTGCGAGGTGAAGCGCCGCGGTGCACGAGTTCACCGCCACCGCATGCTCGACCCCCACGTATTCGGCGAACTCCTGCTGGAAGGCCTGCACCTCGGGGCCGGTCGTGAGCCAGCCGCGACGGAGCACCGCCACGACGGCCTCGATCTCCGCCTCGGTGAGATCGGGCATCGCGAACGGAAGGAATGCCGGCCGGCGGGGGCGGCCGGTCACGCGAGGCGTAGCGGAGGGGGAGATGGCCATGGGCGCAAGTTCTTCAAACTATTGGCATTGCAGCAGGCCTACCAGTGGCGGTCAGCGCCGCCACGATGCGGCGACTGGCCTGACCATCCCACCCTTCGGGCCGGCGGGCGGCCGGGTCGGAGCGCCCGAGGGCCAGGGCCTCGCGGAACGAACCCACAATGCCGTCCACCGTCAGCGGCCAGGGCGCCATCCGGTTGGTCCCCTCGGTCAGGGTAATCGGCCGCTCGGTCTGCTCCCGCAACGTCACGCACGGCACGCCCAGGGCGGTGGTCTCCTCCTGCAGGCCGCCCGAATCGGTGAGCACCACCGCGGCACCGTCGGTCAACCCGATCATCTCGCTGTAACCCACGGGGTCGAGGAGGCGGAGCGAGGCCGCAGCGGGGCCCAGGCCGAAGCGGTCGAGGTTGCGGCGGGTTCGGGGGTGCAGGGGCAGCACGACCGGCATCTCCCGCGCGACCCGGGCCAGCCCCTCCACCAGCACGCAGAGGCTGCCCGCGTCGTCGACGTTCGAGGGGCGATGCAGGGTGGACACCGCGTACTCGCCTTCCCCCAGGCCCATCCTGCCCGGGAAATTCAGGGCGCGTGCCGCCGGCAGGTGCGCCAGCAGGGTGTCGATCATCACGTTGCCGACGAAGGTCACGCGATCGGGCGGAATCCCTTCCGCCACGAGATTCGGCAGCGCGTCGCGGGATGGCGTGAGCAGGAGATCGGAGACCCGGTCGGTGAGCACGCGATTCACTTCTTCCGGCATCCGCCAGTCGCCGCTCCGGAGTCCGGCTTCCACGTGGGCGATCCGAACTCCGAGCTCGGAGCGAAGCTTCACGGCGACCAGGGCGCAGGCGAGGGTGGAGTTGACGTCGCCGACGACGACCACCCAGTCCGGGCGCTCGGACCGGAGCACCGGCTCGAACGCCATCATCACGCGCGCCGTCTGCTCGGCATGTGTGCCCGAGCCGACGCCGAGATGGTGGGCCGGCTCGGGCAGGCCGAGATCGCGGAAGAAGGCCTCCGACATCCGGCTGTCGTAGTGCTGGCCGGTATGAACCAGAATGCCGGAGTGCCCTCGGGCCTCCAGCGCGGCGAGCACAGGCGCCACCTTCATGAAGTTGGGGCGGGCGCCGGCCACCAACAGCACGCGGAGCGCCAGTCAGTACTCCAGCGGCAGCGCCACTCGCCGCCCGTCGCGGGCGGAGAGATAGGTCGCGATCAGGATCTCGAGGGAGTGGAGTCCTTCCCGTCCGTCGGTGTCGGGCTTGGCCTCGCCGCGGAGCGCCTTGATGACGTTGTCGTAGTAGAGTGGATGCCCGAAGCCGTAGACCGAGGTGGTCTCGTAGCTCGCCTGCTCGACCATGTCGTCGTCCGGATCCTTGTCGGCGAACTCCCAGTGCTCGATCTTGTTGACCGCCACTCCGCCGATCCGCACCGTGCCCGTCTCGCCGATGATGGTGATGGATCCCTCGAGGTTCTTGGGATAGGTGAGCATGGTCACGTTCATGGAGCCCAGCGCGCCCGTGCGCCACCGGATGCTCACCACGCCGGTGTCCTCGACCTGGATGTGGCGGGCCAGCGTGGCGGTGTAAGCCTGCACGCTTTCGACCGGGCCGATCAGCCAGTCGAGCAGGTCCACGTAGTGGCTCGCCTGGTTCATGAAGGCGCCGCCGTCGAATTCCCAGGTGCCGCGCCATGGCGCGCTCTCGTAGTAGGACTGGGGCCGGCTCCAGAAGACGTTGATGTTCACCATGTAGATCCGGCCGAACCGGCGCTTCTCCACGGCCCGGCGGACCAGCTGGAGCGTGGCGTTCCGGCGGTTCTGCTTCACCACGAAGAGGTGGACCCCCGCCATGTCGCAGGCGTGGACCATCTGCTTCCCGTCCTGCCACCGGGTCGCCATCGGCTTCTCGGTCATCACGTGACGGCCCGCCGCGGCGACCTGCACCGCCTGGTCCGCGTGGATCCCGCTCGGCGTGGCCAGGATGACGATGTCCGCCTCGGTGCCGGCCAGCATCTTGTCCAGCGAGGGGAAGCCGGGGGCCCCGGTCCGCTCGACCGCCCGCTTCAGTGCTGCGGGGTCCACGTCACACACCCCGACCAGCTCGGCCCGCTCGGTGTGTTTTTCCAGGGCGTCGAAGTGGTTGGCGGAGATGCGCCCGCAGCCGGCCAGGGCAAACCGGATCTTGCGGTCCTTGATGAACGGCTTAGTGATGAACATGGGTCGGTGAATCTACATATGGCTGCGGGCCGGGGGTATGGCAGGCGCGGGCGTGGCTTCGGTTTTCCCTGCTCTGGCGCATCCCGGGCCCTTTCGCTATCTTGTGAATAGTTTCACAAACTTTAGGAGAGCCCTCATGGCGACTGCGACTCGACCGGTGTCCCCCGATTCTGCCTACCCCGCCGACGCCGTGAGCCGGCTCTTCGCACCGCCTGAGTCCGAAGTCCCGGCCCTCAAGCTGCGGCGGCTCCTGCACGAGGCGCGGGACAAGGGCACGTTCCTCCACACCGCGGGCGCGTACGACGCGTTCACGTCCGCGATCATGACCAAGCTCGGCTTCAGGGCCCTATACGGCAGCGGCTGGCAGCTCGCGGCGACCAAGAGCATGTACCCCGACATCGGCATCTACCAATCGCACCAGATGGTGGAGCTGGTGCTGGAGATGCGGAAAGGCATCGAGGGGGCCCGGAACACGGCCTGGTTCGACAGCGACGGGAAAGACCTGCTCCCGGCCCCGCCGGCGTTCGTGGACATGGAGGCCGGCTTTGGCGGCCCGACCCAGACCTTCACCCTCGCGACCGAGCTGATCCGGGTGGGCGCGGCGGGCGTGCACCTCGAGAACCAGGACCCCTCCAATCGCACCTGCGGACACATCGTCAACGTGGGCAAGCAGAAGCGAAACAAGGTGCTGGTCCCGCGCAAGGACTGGCTGGCCAAGCTCAAGGCGATCAAGGGCGCCGCCGAGGCGACGGGAGTGGACGTCGTCATCATCGCCCGTACCGACTCCATCGACGGCGCACTGCCGAACCAGGAGCCGGGCGGCGTGAAGATGGCGATCGACGACGCGCTCGAGGCCGCGGAGCTGGGCGTGGACGTGATCTGGCCCGAGTTCAACAACGTCGAGCTCGACCAGCCCCGGGAGTTCGCCGAGGGGGTGCGGAAGTACTATCCGAACCAGATGCTGGGCTTCAACCTCTCGCCCTCGCTCTACTTCGGGAAGGCCAAGAAGGCCGGCACGC
>CAMPKP010000022.1 GCA_946887295.1 uncultured Gemmatimonadota bacterium
CCGTCCGCCGTCCGCCGTCCGCCGTCCGCCGTCCGCCGTCCGCCGTCCGCCGTCCCCCTACTCCTCCGCCCCCGCCGGCAGCGACCGCATGTACATCCACACCGCCCGGATCTCGTCGTCGGTCATGAGGCCGCTCCGGACCCAGGGCATCTTCTCCGGGTCGATCACGCTCCTGTCAGGGCGCCTGCCTTGACGGAGCGCGTTGAAGAAGTCCTGCTCGCTCCAGCCGCGGAGCCGTCCCACCGTGATGTCCGGCGCGTCCGGGTTCGCGTCGCCTGCCAGGGCGAGGCCGTGACAGCTTCGACAGCCGCCGAGGCTCGCCAGGTATTCGCCGTACTCCGCGGACACCGCGGGGCTCCGGTCGGGTCGGACCTCGTCATGGTCGATCAGGGTGACCGGCAGCAGCGGCAGGTTGCCCCCCAGGTACAGAGCCCGCGCAACCGGGCCGATCTTCGGAACGGGCAGTTGCCGATCCACGGGTGGCAAGGTACGGAGGTAGCCGACGAGCGCCGCGAGGTCCTCGTCCGTCAGCGATGTGAAGGCTTCGGAGGGCATGAAGATGAGCGAACGGCGGCCGCGTCCGACGCCATGGCGCAGCGCGCGCTCGAGATCCGCGTCCGTCGCGTCGCCTATCCCGCCGCGGCCCGGCGTCAGGTTCGACCCGGCGAGCCGGCCGAACGCGGGGTCGTCCACCCACACCTTCCCGCCCAGGTCCGCGCCGTGGCACTCCTGGCACTTTCCGATCGCCTCGACCAGATGGCGCCCGCGCGCCAGGGACGCGGAGTCGGCCGCCGCCCGGACGGGGGAGTCCGGAAAATCGTAGGTCCTGCGGATGTGCCGGGTGGAGACCACGTAGAGCGCGGCGACTGCGAGCGCGACGACAAGGACGAGGCCGCCCAGAGCGCGGCCGGTCCACCGAAGCCATCGGGGCACACGAGTCTCCTGGGGAAGGGTGCGGGCGAGAAGATATCGCTACCGCACGCTCCTGTACACCAGCTCCATGATCTCGTCGTACATGGCCTCGGTGCGCGCGTCGTCCCCCGAGCGGATCGCCTCCGCGGCGCAGTGCCGGAGATGGTTGTGCAGCATCGCCCGGCCGACTCCGCGCAGCGCCTCCTGCACCGACGACACCTGGGTCAGCACATCGGCGCAGTAGCGCTCCTCCTCCACCATCTTCTGGAGGCCGCGGATCTGCCCCTCGATCCGGCGGAGCCGGGTGAGGACCGAGCGCTTGATCTCGGGATCCACCGCCACGGCATGCTCGCCGTCTCCCGGTCGGGCCCCGCAGGCGCAAGCGACAACCGTCATCGATCCCCCCGATCGGAAAGGTTCCGGCTCCTCACGCGCCCCGCGCGCCTGAGTCTCAGGCTGTTGGCGACCACGCTCACCGAGCTCACCGCCATCGCCGCCGCCGCCATCGTCGGCGTGAGGCGGATGCCGAATGCCGGGTAGAGCGCGCCCGCAGCGATCGGGATGCCGACCACGTTGTAGACGAAGGCCCAGAAGAGATTCTGCCGGATCACGCGCATGGTGCGCCGGGCGAGCCGGATCGCCGCGGGGACGCCGAGCGGGTCGCCGCGCATGAGAGTGATGTCGCCCGCCTCGATGGCCACGTCGGTACCGGTCCCGATCGCAATGCCGACATCGGCCTGGGCCAGCGCGGGCGCGTCGTTGAGTCCGTCGCCCACCATCGCGACGGACCGTCCCTGCTCCTGGAGTCGTCGGATCTCCTGCAGCTTCCGCTCGGGGAGCACGTCGGCGATCACCCGCTCGATGGCCACCGCCTTCGCCACGCTCGCCGCGGTGCGCACGTTGTCGCCGCTGAGCATGATGCTCTCGATGCCCATGTCCAGGAGCTCCGCCACGGCGGCCCGGCTGGTCGGCTTGATCGGGTCCGCGACCGCCACGATCCCGACGACGCGACCGTCCACCGCCACGTAGACCGGCGTCAGCGCTTCCTCGCCCAGCCGCTCCGCCTCGGCGCGGAATTCCCCGGGCGCGATGCCGAGCTGGTGCAGCAGCGAGGGGTTACCGACGACCACCATCCGTCCCTCCACCCTGCCGGACACCCCCCGGCCGGTGCGGCTCTCGAAGTCCTCGGCCTCGGCGAGGACGAGCCCCCGGGCGACCGCCTCGGCGACGATCGCTTCACCCAGCGGGTGCTCGCTCCGGCGCTCGACCGACGCCGCCAGTCGCAGGAGCGAGGACTCGTCGTCGCCGATGACCCGCTGGACCGAGGACCGCCCCTCGGTCACGGTCCCGGTCTTGTCGAACACGACCGTGTCGAGGCGCTCGCTCCGCTCCAGGGGCTCGCCGCCCTTGATCAGGATGCCCAGCTCGGCGCCGCGGCCGGTCGAGACCATCACCGCCGTCGGCACCGCGAGGCCCATCGCGCAGGGACAGGCGATGATGAGCACGGTGACTCCGGCGACGAGCGCCTGGAGATAGGCGGGCGGGGGACCCAGCACGAACCAGATCACGAACGTCGCGATCGCGATCGAGATCACCACCGGCACGAAGACGGCGGAGACGCGGTCGGCGAGTCGCTGGATCGGCGCCTTCGACCACTGCGCCTGCTGCACCAGGGTGATGATCCGCGAGAGCACCGTGTCCGCTCCCACCCGCTCGACCCGGAAGCGGAGCGCGCCGTTCCGGTTGAGCGTGGCGCCGATCACCGGGTCGCCGGAGGACTTCCGGACCGGGAGCGGCTCGCCCGTCAGCATGGACTCGTCCACGCTGCTGGCGCCTTCCACCACGACCCCGTCCGCCGGAATCGTCTCTCCCGGGCGGACCACCGCCTGGTCGCCGGGCCGGAGCTGCGCCAGAGGGATCAGCACTTCCGCGCCTTCCCGAACCACCCTCGCCGTCTCCGGCCGGAGACCGACCAGCCGGCGGATCGCGCCCGAGGTGCGGCTCTTGGCCCGCGCCTCCAGGAGGTTCCCCAGCAGGATGAGCGCGATGATCCAGACCACGGCCTCGTAGTAGACGTGCGGCGCGACACCGCGGGCGCTGAACCAGTCGTCGGCCAGCGTCACCACGACGCTGTAGAGAAACGCGGTGCCCGTCCCGACCGCGATGAGCGTGTTCATATCGGCGGTGTGATGCCGGAACGCAGCCCAGGCCCGGGTATAGAAGTGGCGCCCGGCCCATCCCACCACGGGGACCGTGATGCCGAGCAGCAGCCAGCGCCACGCATCGGCCGGAACCCGGTCGATCCAGGGCGCGGCGCGGCGAAGGAGATCGGTGAGCGGCATCATCAGCGGCATGAGCGGGTCCGCCGCTCCGTGGCCCACCAGCTCCGCCAGCGGCATGCTGACGAGCATCGTGAGCAACGCGGCCACGAGGCTGAAGGCCAGCTTGCGGCGAAGCTCGCCGATCTCCTCCTGGCGGGCGGCATCCTGCACGTCCATCAGGGTCACCACCGACGCGTCGGGCGGAGGCAGCTCCGCGGCGTACCCCGTATTCCGGATGGTGGCGACGAGGCGATCGGGCGTGACGGCCGCGGGGTCGTACGAGACCGTCGCGGAGCCGGTCATCAGGTTGACGTTTGCCGCGCTCACGCCCGGCGTGCGCTCGAGCGCCCGCTGAACCCGGCCGCTGCACGCGGCGCAGGTCATGCCCTGCACCGGGATCGTGAGGTCGGAGGACGGAGCAGGCCGAGTCGCCGTCATCGGGGCTTCCCGGCGCCTTCGTCGCGTCGACCCGCGATGAAGAAGTACCAGTTCACCCATACGATCGCGGCGACTCCGCCCAGGATCACGATGAGATCGGCGGTGGTCATCCCTGTACCGTGGCGCGGTAGCCGGCCTCCGCGACGGCGCCCTCCAGCCGCGAAGGATCGGTGGCGCTTTCGTCGTAGCTCACGTCCGCCCGTCCGATCCGGATCGTGTCGATCCGGACGCCGGGAAGGGCGCTGAGCGCGCGGGTGACCGCGTTGAGGCAGTGACCGCAACTCATGCCTTCGATGTGCAGGGTGGCTTGCCGCATGGGTGTGCTCCGGTGTGAGTTCCAGCCGGATCATAAATAGGGGAGGGGGGTATGTCAATCCGAGCGGGCTGAGCCAGTGCGCGACGGCGGCAGGGTGCAACAGG
Organism: uncultured Gemmatimonadota bacterium; assembly: GCA_946887295.1. Next base: position 4,092 of record CAMPKP010000022.1, read on the forward strand.
CGTGGGCAGGTCGCCATGTGGGGCTTCCCCGCAACGCGGCAGGGGAAGGCCGGAGTATTTCAAGTCCGCCTCAATCAATACGTTGCCACGATCTGCCGCGCGGCATGCCTCCTGCCCGTTTGACGCGTCATGGAATCTCCCGACGCCGACCCTCCCGGCGACGCATTCCCCGCCTCCGCGGGTGAGCCGCTGGTTCCGATCCTTCGGATGGATCGGGGCCCGGGTGATTTCGAGGCACTCGCGACCTGGCACCAGGCGCTGTCCAATGCGCTCGCCGCCGACGTCCCGCACGACCTGCTCGGACTCTGGCTCTATCCCCACGCCGGCGGGGTCGTGCTGCTCGGCCCGGAGGCGCTCGCCCAGGATGACCTCAGCGTCCCGCTCCCCTCCCCACAGCTTCAGCCCGGTCAGCTCGCGATCCTCGAGGAGATCGTCCGCGATGCGGGCTACCCCTCGACGGTGTCGCTCCCGATCCGCTTCGGCCGCCGCGACGTGGGCCTCCTGCTCGTCGCCAGTCTCCAGCCGGGGCGGTATCGCGGCATGGACCTCATGGTGCTCAGGCTCGCGGCACAGCGGTTGGCGCCGTCGCTCGGAAGGCTCGCCCGGCAGTGGGAGGGCCCCGATGGAGCACCGCATCACGGACCCGAGCGAATCGCCACGCTGCTGGATGCCGTGGCGCGGGCCGGCCAGACCGGCACCACCCCCATGCGGTTCGCCGCAGCGCTGGGACATGCCCTCGAGCCGCTCATCCCGCACGACCGCCTGGAGCTGATGCTCGCGGGACCGGGCGGCGGACGGTACTACCGTCTGGGCGAGCACTTCGGCGGTCCGCTCTGGGCCGATCCGTCGCTCGTGCTCGACGCCACGTCGCTCGATCTGGCCGGGCTCGCGGGTCCGCACGACCGCATCCTGCTCGGCGATGCCGGGCGCGATGCGCGCTGGCCTCGCGGCTACTTCACCGTGACCGATCCCGCGGGGGCCGAGCTGCGGGGGGTCGTGGGTGCGCGCGCGACCGGGCCCACGGGGCTCACCACCTACCTCCTGTTGGGCAGCGTGGGTCCCGAGCTTTACGACGAGGCGGATGCGGAGCTGCTGGGTCGGGTGGCCGCGCTGGTCGCGCCGCAGGTGGCGCTGCTGGTGGAGCAGGCGGCGAGAGACCGCGAGATGGTGGAGGAGTCGCCGCCGCCGCCGCTGCCCGCGCAGCTGCCCTCCGAGCTGCTGGAGATCGGCGAAGTCCTGGCGCTCGACCCCGAGCCGAGCCAGGCGACCCGGCGGGTGGCCGACCTCGCCGGCAGGTTCCTGCCGTTCGACGAGCTGCATTTCGCGCTCCGGCTCAGCGAGGGAGACCGCGTGGTGCTGCTCGATCCGGGCGAGCGGAGGCAGCTGCCCGACCTGCCATCGGTCCCGGTGGCCGGTACGGCGCTGGGGCAGGTGCTGCAGGGCGAGCTGCCCCACCTCTTCGCGCTCGCGCAGGGCGAGGCGCGCCTCATCGTGCCGCTTCGGGTCGCCGGCCGAGTCCACGGCGCCCTGGTGCTGACCGCCGCCCCGCCCGCGGTCCTCAACCGCGCTCACGTCGAGCCGGCCCAGCGGCTGGCCGACGTGATCGCGCCCCATCTCGAGCTGCTCCGCCGGGCCGCGATGCTGCCCCCACCGTTCAGGCCCGGCTGGAAGCGCGAGCCGAAGCTCTAGCGCGCAGGCCCGACCACCGCGTCACTCGACCACGGGCGGGGCGCGCCGGATCGGCCCCTCGGCCGGAAGGATGAACCAGAAGGTCGATCCCCGTCCCGGCAGTGACTCCGCCCCGATGGTCCCGCCATGCAGCTCCACCAGCTTCCTGCTGAGCGCGAGGCCGAGCCCGGTGCCCTGGGCCTGCCGGCTGGCGGAGCTGTCCACCTGGCTGAACTCCTGGAACAGCTTGGACATCTCCTCCGCGGCGATCCCGATGCCGGTGTCCGCCACCGAGACCCAGACGACGTCCTTGGTCACCAGCTTGCGCTCGTCGCCGGCGCGGTCCGCCGGAGGCGCCATGGGCGCCCGGGTGCTGAGCGCCGACAGGATGATGGTGCCGCCCTCGCCGGTGAACTTCGAGGCGTTCGACAGCAGGTTGAAGAGCACCTGACGGACCCGCACGCCGTCGGCCACTACCTGGAGGGGGCGATCGTCGAGCTCCAGCCACACCTCCTGCCGCTTCGCGCTCCGGAGGCTCGCGGTGTCGGTCACGGCACCGGTGATCGCCTCGCGCAGGTCGGTGAGGGCGAGCGACAGCGTCATCCGCCCGGCCTCGATCTTGGAGAGATCGAGGACACCGTTGATCAGCTCGAGCAGGTGGCGGCCGTTCCGCAGCACCGCCTCGAGAAAATCACGCTGCTGCGGGCCGACCTCTCCCACGCCGCCCGTGAGGATCAGATCGGAAAAGCCGATGATGGCGTTGAGCGGGGTGCGAAGCTCGTGGCTCATGTTGGCGAGGAACTCGCTCTTGAGCCGGGTGGCGCGCTGCAGCTCGGCGTTCTTCGCGGCCAGGGCGCGCTCGTTGCGACGGCTCTCCTCCAGCACCTCCGCGCGGTCGAGGCCGAGCACCACCTGGTCGCCCAGGGTCTGGAGCAGCTGGAGGTCATGGGCGCCGAACGGACGTCCGTCGCGGCGATTGTAGACCGCCACGCACCCGATCACCACGCCGGCGGAGCGGAGCGGCACGATCGCGACGGTGCGCAGGACGAAGTCCAGCCCCGGCATCCTGTAGCTCCGGGGATCGGCATCCATGTCGTTGGACAGGACCGGCGTGCCGTTGGTGACCACCGAGCCCAGGAGCGAGTCGTCCACCGGTATCAGGCGGCCCTTCGTGATCGAGAGCGGACCGGTCACCGCGGCCACCTTGAGGAAGCGACCTTCCTCCACCACCAGGACCACGCCGCCGCTCTCCGCCTCGAGCAGCTCCACGGCGGCCTCGGCGATCTCCTGCAGGAGGTGGGAGAGCTCGCTGCTGGCGAGCAGCGTCGCGGCGACGCGCCGGAGCCGCTCGAGCTCCCGGTTCCGGGCGGCCGAGGCCGCGAGCGCGTCCCTGAGAGTCGTGCTGCGCCGCAGGGCCCGGGCGTCGCCCGCGCGGAGCGCGCCGAAGGTGAGCCCGGTCGTGACCAGAGGAAGGGCGATCCCGAGCCAATGGTTCTGAAAGGCGAAGTAGATCCCGAGCCACCCGATGACGAGCGCGATCCCGGTGAGCGTGCGCGACGCGTCGATTCTGCCCCGGTGGAAGGGCGCCATCAGCGGGGTTCTTCCCAGAGCAGCTCGCCGAAGGTGGTCTCGCCGGTCGCCAGCATGCGACGGAGGTAGGGCCGGCAGAGACCGCACTGGGCCCCGCATCCCGTCTCCCGCATCAAGGCGTCGAGGTCCCAGCCGGCTGCCCGGGCCCGCGTCAGCAAAACGCTGAAAGGCACTCCCCGGCAGACGCACATCGAGACAGCCACCTTCGACACGTCGGAGCTACGGATTGGAGGGGCGGATGTCGACTTCGCTCACGAGTGCGCGCGACGGGAGTCGAAGCGAGTGCAGAATGGTCTCCGCCACGTCCTCCGGCTGCAGGATGCGCGTGGGGTCGGACTTCAGCATGGGCTGGTCGCGAAGCATGCCCGTGGCTACCGAGCCGGGGCAGATCGTCGTGACGCGGATTCCCTCCTTCCGGAGCTCGAGCATGAGCGAGCGGCCGAAGCCGAGCACCCCGTGCTTCGAGGCGGCGTAGGCCGAGCCGCCGGCGAAGCCGGTGCGGGCCGAGAGGCTCGCCACGTTCACGATGTCGCCGTTGCCTCTGGCGCGCATCGGCGGCAGCACCGCGCGGGTCATCAGGAAGAGGCCCCGCAGATTGGTGGCCATCGTGACGTCCCAGTCCTCCACCGTGAGATCCGCGATGGGCCGCGCGATGAGCACGCCGGCGTTGTTGACCAGCACGCCGATCTCGCCCAGCGTGCGGGCGACGTGGTCCACCACGGCCGTCACCTGCGGCGGATCGGCGACGTCTCCCGCGCGGCCGGCCGCCTCGATCCCCTGGGCGCGAAGCTCCGCCACCAGCGACTCGACCTTGTCCGCGCTCCTGGCGCAGACGCCCACCCGGTAGCCGGCGCGCCCGAGCGCGAAGGCGGTGGCGCGGCCGATACCCTGCGTCGCGCCGGTGACGAGCGCGGTGGTCGTGGGAGGCATGGGAACAAGATAATTACCTTCCGTCATGTCCCTGCCGCTTCAGCACCCCGTCGTACGGCCCAACAGCAGCGGGCGCCGGCGGCCGGAGGATCGTGACGTGTCCTGGCGGGAGCGCCTGCAGGCCTTGCGGCATCTCCCCCGCCTGCTGCGCATGGTCTGGCAGACCGAGCCCCGCTACGTCGTCGGTATCCTCCTGCTCCGGATCGCGCGCGCCCTGGTGCCGCTCGCGGTGTTGTGGATCGGCAAGCTCATCGTCGACGAGGTAGTCCGCGCGGTGTCGGTGGTGAGCGCCGGCGGAGCGATCCCCTGGACCCGGCTCGGCGAGCTGCTGGTGCTGGAGCTGGCCATCGCGCTGGTGGGCGAAGGGCTCACCCGCGTGTCCGCCCTGCTGGAGAGCCTGCTGGGCGATCTATTCGCCAATCGCACCAGCGTCGAGCTGATGCGCCACTCCGCCACGCTCGACCTGGAGCAGTTCGAGAACGCCGAGATCTACGACAAGCTGGAGCGGGCCCGCCGGCAGACCGTGGGGCGCATCGGACTCTTCACCCTCCTGCTCGCGACCATCCAGGACCTGATCACGCTGGTGACCCTGGGCGGCGCGCTGGCGGTGTACGTCCCGTGGCTCCTGGTCCTGCTCGCCGTGGCGGTGCTCCCGTCGCTGCTGGGGGAGACCCATTTCGCCTCCCTGGGCTACTCCCTGCTCTACTCCTGGACGCCGGAGCGGCGCCTCCTCGACTACCTCCGCTACATCGCGGCCAGCGACGTCTCCGCCAAGGAGCTGAAGCTCTTCGGGCTCTCGGACTTCCTGGTCGGCCGCTACGACCGTCTCTCCAGCGAGTTCTACGAGGCCAACAAGGCGCTCGCGGTGCGCCGGAGCCTGGTGTCGAGCCTCCTGGCCGCGGTCGGCACCCTGGGGTACTACGCGGCATACGCGGTGATCATCTATCTCACGGTGATCGGACACCGCTCTCCGGCGGGCCCCTTCACCATCGGCGTGCTCACGTTCCTCGCCGGGTCCTTCCGGCAGAGCCGGGACCTGATCCAGCGGGTGCTGCTCTCGCTGTCCCAGATCTTCGAGCAGAGCCTCTATCTGGACGACCTGTTCACCTTCCTCGCCATCGAGCCGCGCATCAGCCCCAGGGAGGGGGCCCGGCCGGTGCCGTCGCCCATCCGCCAGGGATTCCGGTTCGAGAACGTGGGCTTCCGGTATCCCGGCGCGGAGGGGTGGGCGGTGCGGGGGCTCACCTTCGAGCTCGCGCCCGGCGAACGGATCGCGCTGGTGGGTGAGAACGGCGCGGGCAAGACCACCCTGGTCAAGCTCCTCGCCCGGCTCTACGACCCCACCGAAGGGCGGATCCTGCTGGATGGCGTAGACCTGCGCGAGTACGACCTCTTCAGCCTGCGGCGGAACGTGGGCGTGATCTTCCAGGACTTCGTCCGCTACGATTTCCTGCTCCGGGAAAACATCGCCGTCGGCAATATCTCCCGGCTGGAAGACCAGCCGGCCATCGAGGGCGCGGCGGGGCGCAGCCTGGCCGACACGGTGGCGGAGCGTCTCACCGGTGGCTACGGGCAGATGCTGGGACGGCGGTTCGAGGGGGGAGTGGACCTCTCCGGCGGCGAATGGCAGAAGGTGGCGCTGGCCCGGGCCTACATGCGCGACGCCCAGCTCCTCATTCTCGACGAGCCGACCGCCGCGCTCGACGCGCGGGCGGAGTACGAGGTGTTCCTCCGCTTCTCCGAGCTGACCAGGGGGCGGATGGCGGTGCTCATCTCCCATCGGTTCTCCACCGTCCGGATGGCCGACCGGATCCTGGTGCTGCGCGGCGGCGAGCTGGTGGAGCAGGGCACCCACGAGGAGCTGCTGGCGGTGGGGGGCCTGTACTCGGAGCTGTTCCAGCTGCAGGCGGCGGGGTACCGCTAGCCGGGTTTGACATCGGCCGGAAACATCTTCACCTTGAAAATTCACTCTCCCAAGGAGGTGGAGACCATGAAGGTCTATGGCTCCAGCGCCATACGAAACGTGGCGTTCGTCGGCCATGGCGCCAGCGGGAAGACGTCTCTGGTCGACGCGCTCGCCTGGGTGTCGGGGTCGGGGCGACGGCACGGCAGCATCAAGGACGGCACCACCCTCACCGATTACTCCCCGGACGAAATCGAACGCAAGCACTCGATCAACCTCGGGCTCGGTTTCGCCGAGTGGCTCGACACCAAGCTCAACCTCATAGACGCCCCCGGCTACCTGGACTACTTCGGCGAGGTCGTGACCGGACTCCACGCGGCCGACGCGGCCGTGGTGGTGGTCAGCGGGACCGCCGGAGTCGAGGTGGGCACCGAAAAGGTCTGGGAGGCCTGCGACCACCTGCATCTGCCGCGCATGCTCTTCGTGTCCATGATGGACAAGGAGCACGCCGATTTTCAGCGGGTCTACGACGACGTGAGATCCCACCTGACCTCGAAGGTGGTGCCGGTGGAAGTCCCCATCGGCGACGGTCCCGACTTCCACGGCATCATCAACCTCTTCTCCGGACATTGCCATTCGTACAAGAAGGGCACGGCGAAGGGCGAGTACGACGTCGTCCCCATCCCGCCCGAGTACCAGCAGCGCTACCAGGAGTACAGCGAGCAGCTCACCGAGGCGGTCGCCTCGACCGACGACGAGCTGATCGAGCGGTACCTGGCGGGAGAGGAGATCCCGCGCGAGGCCTTCATCGGCGCCGTCAAGCGCGCGATGCTCGCCGGGCAGATCGTGCCGCTCTTCTGCGGCAGCGCGACCCTCACCTACGGGCTCCGGACCCTGCTCAAGAAGATGGTCGAGCTGCTCCCGTCGCCGGTCGACGTGAGGCCGCCGGTCGAGGCGCCCCTGGTGGGCCGGGTGTTCAAGACGCTCTCCGAGGCGCACGTGGGAGACGTCACGCTGTTCCGGCTCTACAGCGGCGAGCTCCGCAACGGCCAGGAGGTGTGGAACGCCGAGCACGAGACCAGCGAGAAGCTGAACCATCTGTCGATCCAGCAGGGGAAGGAGCGCATCGAGGTCGAGCGGCTGAGCGCCGGGGACATCGGCTCGGTGGCCAAGCTGCGCGACACCCACACCGGCGATACCTTCTGCCAGCGGGAGAACCCGGTGCGCCTGCCGCCGCTGCCGCTACCGGAGGCGGTGGCCACATCGGCCGTGCTGGTGAAGCAGCGCGGCGAAGAGGACAAACTGGCCGCGGGGCTGCACAAGCTGCACGAGGAAGACCCGACCTTCCACTTCGAGTACAGCTCCGAGCTGGGCCAGACGCTGATCCACGGCATGGGCGAGAGGCACTTCGACACGATCCTCAACCGGCTGGAGCGCAAGTTCGGGGTCCACGCCGAGCTCACGCGGCCGAAGGTGGCCTACCGGGAGACGATCAAGGGCAAGGCGGAGGGCCAGGGGAAGCACAAGAAGCAGACCGGCGGCCGCGGCCAGTACGGCGACTGCTGGGTCCGCCTCTCACCGCGGCCGCGTGGGAGCGGCTACGAGTTCGTGGACAAGATCGTCGGCGGCGTGATCCCCAACAAATACATCCCCGCCGTGGACAAGGGCATCCAGGAGGCGGCGGAGCGCGGGGTGGTGGCCGGGTATCCGCTGGTGGACTTCCAGGCCGAGTGCTACGACGGCTCCTATCACGACGTGGACAGCAACGAGATGTCGTTCAAGATGGCCGGCATTCTCGGCTTCCGGAACGTGGCGCCCAAGTGCCGTCCGGTGCTGCTGGAGCCGCTCTCGGATCTGGAAGTATGGACCCCGGACGACGTGCTCGGCGACGTCATGGGCGACCTGAGCGCGCGCCGGGGACAGATCCTCGGCACCGAGGCCGACGGCCGGCTCACCAAGGTGCGAGCGATTCTGCCGGAGGCGGAGCTGTACAAGTACTCGACCACGCTCCACTCCATCACCCACGGTCGCGGTACCCACCGGCAGCGGTTCCACGGCTACGCCGAAGCCCCGCCCGAGGTGGCGGTCAAGGTGGCGGCTGAGAACCAGCGGGAGCACGCGGTGGCGTAGAACAGATTGATATCCTGAGCCCAGCGAAGGGGACCATCTCGAGATGGTCCCCTTCGGTGTGTTCCGGGTAAGACCTCGGCCCCAGACCGCGCGGAGCCCCTCTGCGTTGCAGGAGTCCTACAGCGTCTTGCCCGCAGCAGGAGCCTGGCCGCTGTGCTACCCGCCGATATCACCGTCGAATACCCATACAGCTGCTGTTTCAGCCTTTGCTGAGCAATATCTTAGGGTATTTGACGATATGCGGCAGGACATGAATCGCATGTACGATTTATCGACATCTAAACCGACCCGGGGCATGGAGCTTGCCCAGAGTCCTTCCCGCAGTGATCCGCGTACCGACCCCGGCGCCCCCTTCCGCGGGTCGGCGGCCCCGAAAAGGGCCGCGGTACCGTCGCAAGTCGAGAACCTCAACCGGGAGTGCCGTATGACCGTATGGCCGCGCAGCTTGACCGCCCTTTTCCTGGCCGCGGTGCTCACCGCCGGGGTGAGCTGCACCTCCGACGATGCGACCGGTCCTTCGGCTCCTGCCGGCTCCTCCGAGATGGCCGGGGTGAGCGGCGAGCAGTCCGACCTGCTCCTCGGCGGCTTGCTCGACAACCTGAAGAACCTGAACCTGCTCTCCTGCTCGCCGCAGCCGTACGTCTCCCGGACCCAGGTGGTCGGACGGAACGGCGGGACGATCGTGGTCGGCACCCACCGGTTGCAGATCCCCGCCGGCGCGCTGAGTCGGGACTACACCATTCGAGCCGAGCAGGTGACCTACCGGGTGAACTCGGTGCGGTTCAGCCCGGCGGGTCTGAAGTTCGCCCGGCCGGCGAAGCTGACCCTCAGCTACTCCAACTGCTCGCCGCTTCTGCTGCTCAAGCGCGTAGTCTACACCGACGAGCTGCTCCGCATCCTGGAGTTGATTCCCTCGATCGACAACCTCAGAACCAAGACCGTCACCGGCGACATCCGGCACTTCTCCCGGTACGCGGTGGCCTGGTAGACGATTGGCCCCGGAAGCGGCTCCACAATCCGCCGCGCGGCGGGAGACCCCCTCGGGCTCCCATCGCGCGGCGGATCTTTTGCTCGATGCCCGCGCCCACGAGCGAGCCGGCTCGATCGCCGAGGCGTTCGGCTGCTACCGGGCGGCCGTGCTCGAGGCGGCCGAAGCGGGCGACCGCAGCGTCGAGGCCGAGGCGCTCAGGTGGCTGGCCGTCCTGCACCACCACCGCAACGAGCGGGACACCGCGCGCGACCTGTCCCGCCGGAGCCATGCGATCGCGTGCGAGATCGGCGAGCGGGTGCTGGCCGGCGAAGCGCTGAACGTGCTCGCCGGTTTCGCCTTCGAGAGCGGGGAGATGGAGGAGGCGCGGGCCCGCTACCAGGAGGCGCTGGAGCTGGGCGGCTCCGACCCGACGCTTCGCGGGCGAATCGAGCAGAACCTGGGCATCCTCGCCAACATCCAGGGGGACCACGCCCAGGCGATGGCGCACTACCAGCGCTCGCTCGAGGGTTTCGAGGCCTCCGGCGACCAGAAGGGCCTCGCGATCGCCCACCACAACCTCGGCATGGTGAGCTCGGATCGGCGGCTGTGGGATGAGGCCGACCGGCACTTCGTGCGGAGCCTGGAGATCACCCGGCAGGTAGGGGACGTGCATCTCGAGGGTCTCTGCCTGCTGAACCACTCCGAGGTGCACGTCGCCCGGCAGCGCTTCGAGGAGGCCCGGACCGGCGCGGAGCAGGCGCTGGCGATCTTCGACCGGCTCGGCGCGCGGCTGGACGTGGCCGACGCGTGCAAGGTGCTGGGTGTCGTCTTCCGGGAGACCGGGCGGTTCACCCTCGCCGAGTCGCGGCTGCAGTCGGCCATCGAGCAGGCGGTCGAGACCGGCTCGGTGCTGAGCGAGGCCGAGGCCTCCAGGGAGCTGGCCCGGCTCTATCAGACGACGGGGCGCAACCAGGAGGCGCTTCAGCTCCTCAACGCCGCCCACCGCCTCTTCTCCCGGCTCGACGCCCGGGTGGACCTGGTGGATGTCGCCGCCAAGACCGGTCGCCTGGAAGAGACCTATTTCGCGGTGGTGCGCGACTGGGGTCAGTCGATCGAATCGGCCGACAGCTACACCTTCGGTCACTGCGAGCGGGTGGCCGGCTATGCCGTCGCGGTAGCCGAGGCCCTGGGCGCCGACCAGGGGCAGCTCACCACGATCCGCATGGGCGCCTACCTGCACGATGTCGGCAAGGTGAAGGTGCCGCACCAGGTCCTGAACAAGCCCGGGAAGCTCACCGAGGAGGAGTTCGCGGTCATCAAGCGCCACCCCGTGTGGGGCGTGGAGCTGCTGGCCTCGGTCGAGTTCCCCTGGGACATCAAGCCGATCATCCGCTCCCACCATGAGCGCTACGACGGGAACGGCTATCCCGACCGGCTCCGGGGCGACGAGATCCCGCTCGGCGCGCAGATCATCTGCGTCGTGGACGTCTACGACGCGCTCACCACGACCCGGAGCTACCGCGGGGCCATGTCGCACGCGGAGGCGCTGGCGCGCATGGAAGAGAGTCGCCACTGGTGGCGGCCGGACGTGTACGCCGGGTTCCTGCGGTCGGTGGGGACCGCCGCGCTCGCAGCCTGACCTCAGGTCTTACATTTGACCGATGGCATACCGTGTCCTGGCCGACCTCGTGGTCGGCCTCCACGCGCTGTTCGTCGTCTTCGTGGTGGCGGGAGGACTGCTGGCGCTCAGCCGCCCGTGGGTGGCCGCTGCGCACCTGCCTGCCGCGGCATGGGGTGCGCTGATCGAATTTCGGGGCTGGATCTGCCCGCTCACGCCGCTGGAGAACTCGCTGCGCGCATCGGCTGGGCAGGTGGGCTACCAGGGCGGCTTCATCGAGCATTACCTGCTGCCGGTGCTCTATCCCGCAGGGCTCACTCGGGGCGTGCAGGTCGTGCTCGGCTCACTCGTGATCGCGATCAATCTCGCCATCTATGCGGTGCTGTTGCGGCGGCGTCGGCGCAGGCCGAGGCGCGAGGCCGCCCAGCCGGCCTAGCCCGACCACTCCGCCTGGAGCAGCGCCACGCCATGCTCCTCCGCGGTCGGTCGGGCGGTCTCCGCCTCGCCCAGGGCCTCCTCGTGGCGACCTTCGCCGCGTTGCAGCGGACGCCCTACATTCCATAGGTTCCCTCGCCCACTCCGCGCCGCCGTCCGTCCCGCCACCCGAGGCCCCCGTGAAGGTTGCCCTGCTCGCCCCTACGCTCGTCCTCGTCGCGGCGGCTTGCGGCCGCGAGAGCCGGAATTGCCCGTCCTGCGGCACCGTGGTCGTTGCGGCGATTGGCGAGCCCTCGACCATCCTCCCGCCGCTGGTGGACGAGACGGTTGGCCGGGACGTGGGCGACCAGATCTTCGAGCGGCTCGCGGTGCTCGCACCGGGCGGCGCCCCGATCGACACGGCCGCCTACCGGCCGGGGCTCGCGAGCCGGTGGGAACGGCTGGATTCGCTGACCTGGCGCTTTCATCTCCGGCCCGAGGCCCGGTGGCACGACGGGCGGCCGGTGACCTCGGAGGACGTGCGGTTTTCCTTCGAGGCCTTCGGTGACTCGTCGCTTGGATCCGCTGCACAGGCGTCTCAGTCGGGAAAGGTCGAAGTGGTCCCGGAGGATCCGGCCACGTTCCTCGTCCGCTTCGCCGCGCCGTCGCCGGAGCAGCTCTACGATGCCACGTACCACGTCCGGGTGATCCCGAAGCACGTCTGGGAGTCGGTGCCCCGGGCCTCGTGGGCGGCGGACACCAGTGTGGCCCGGCTGGTGGGAAGCGGTCCTTTCCGACTGGAACGCTGGGAGCGGGGGCAGTTCCTAGTCCTGGCGGCGGATTCGTCGGGCCGCGAGCGGTCCGGCATACGGCGCGCGATATGGCGCTTCACGTCGGACCCCGATGCCGCTCTCAACCTGGTGCTGAGCCACGAGGCGGACCTGCTGGAGACGGCGATCGGGCCGGAGCGAGTGCAGCGAGCCGCGGGGGACTCGACGCTCAGGCTGATCTCCTATCCCTCTGCCGCCTACGGCTTCCTCGGCTTCAACCTGCGCGACCGGCAGCGCCGCGGCTCGCATCCGCTGCTCGGTGACCGTGAGACGCGGCGCGCCCTCGCGCTCGGGGTGGATCGCTCGGTGCTGGCCCGCTCGGTCTTCGGAGAAGAGGCGAAGGCGCCGCCGGGCCCGATGTCCCGGCTGCTCTGGATCTGGAGCGACAGCATCCAGGTCCTGCCGTACGATACGGCGGCGGCGCGCGTTGCCCTGGAAGGCGCCGGCTGGCGCCCGCGCCGCGGGGAGCTGGTGCGGCGCCGGGGAGCCCAGCGCCTCGCCTTCGACATCATGGTCCCGAGCACCAGCGCCTCACGGCGCCAGCTCGCGGTACAGCTGCAGGAGGCCTGGCGCCGTCTCGGTGCCGAGGTCACGGTGACCGCGGTGGACTTCCCGGTCTTCCAGGAGCGACTGGGGCAGGGGCGTTTCGACAGCTATATCGGGGCCTGGCTGGACGAGCCCACGCCGCGCGGACTGGCCGACCAGTGGAGTCGAGCCGGGTGGGAGGCGATCAACTACGGGCGGTACGCCAATCCCGCGTTCGACTCGCTGCTCGCCGAAGCCGGCGGCGAGCAGCGGGTCGAGCGAGCCGGGACGCTTTACCGTGAGGCGATCGACACGCTCAACTCGGACACGCCGGCGATCTTTCTCTACGCCCCGGCCAACACGGCCGTGGCGGCGGAGCGGATCGTGCGCCTGGAGATCGATCCCTACAATTGGGCGAGTGGCTTGCGGGATTGGGAAGTGGCCGGGCCGTGACGGGTCCCGGCCTCTCCCGGGCGCTAGTCGCCCGCTCCGTCGAGGTCCCCGTCGTGGAAGGCCCGGAAGCTCTCGCGGATCTGACGCTCGACCAGTGACTCGAACGGCTGCCCGTCGTTGGCCTCGGCGGGATTCACCAACCCCGTGCCGTCCTCGCTCGCGAACCACCCGCTAACATCGACGCTGAGGGTGACTTGCAGCTCCCCCGCGACTGCGACCTCGACCGGCTCCGCGAGCACGACGTCCTCCACCTCGGTCAGATCGGACGCGAACGTGAAGGGAGCGCCGTTGTAGGTTCCCCGCACCTGTATGCTGATGTCCTCGAATTCCGGATGGTCGCCCACGAAGTCGGCATCCTCGTTGGCGTTGGTCGGGCGATGGATCTGGAACGCGAGCCGGTCATAGGTTCCGATGGGAACCGCCGCGGAGAAGATCGCCTGGGCTCCTTCCCCCAGCGGGAGGTCGAACAGAACCGGGCCGAGGCGCAGCAGGGCGCATCGCGACTCTCCTTCGCTGTCATCGGGACACGATGCGGCCGGTGGGCCCTCCAGCCGCACCTTCCGAAGCACCAATGCAGCTTCGTTCACAACGATTTCGTCCTGTCCAAGGGTGACGACGAGCTCGCCGGTGCCAGTCGCCAGCGACGCGGGCCCCCGGGTGGACACCTGGAGACTGACCTGCCCCATATCCGAGTCGCTGCAGGCTCCGAGGGCCGACATCAGGCCGCCGAGCGCAAATACGGTCATCGCACGGGTGCGCATTGCCTCTCCATTGTAGGTGCAGGGATCGATTCTGCGGCAACTTGGGTACCACCGGCGCAGAGCGGCTAACTGCTTTGCCAGGGCCCAAATGCAGCGGGGCCGCCAGTGGCGGCCCCGGCAGAAGGCACGACTAGCCGCGATCAGGCACTCCTGCGCCTGGTGCGGACGGGTCGCTTGCGCGCTATGGAGAGCTCCTCCGTCGGCTGCCGGTAGACGTAGCGGTCTCCCCGGAAATTCCGCAGCACCACCTCCTCATCCGTCATGCTGACGACGTACTCCGGAAGGAGCGGGATCTTGCCGCCGCCGCCCGGCGCGTCGATGACGAAATGAGGGTTGGCGAGCCCGCTGGTCCAGCCGCGGAGCGCCTCCATGATCCGGATCCCGGTCTGTACCGTCGTCCGGAAGTGCTCGGCGCCCGCCACCTGGTCCGCCATGTAGATGTAGTAGGGCCGCACCCGCGCCATCAGCAGCCGCTGCATCAGCTCCTTCATCACCTCGGGGTCGTCGTTGACTCCCTTGAGCAGCACGGTCTGGCAGCCCAGCGGAATGCCGGCGTCGGCCAGCATGCCGAGAGCCTGGACCGCGGCGGGCGTGAGCTCGTCAGGGTGGTTGAAGTGGGTGTTGATGAAGAGCGGGTGGAACCGCTTGAGCGTGGCGCAGAGCTCCGGCGTGATCCGCTCCGGCAGATGGCAGGGGATCCGGCTGCCGATCCGGATGATCTGGAGGTGGGGGATTGCCCGGAGCCGGGTGAGGATCGCCTCCAGCCGCCGGTCGTTCAGCAGCAGCGGGTCGCCGCCCGACATGATGACGTCGCGGATCTCGGTGTGCTGCTCGAGGTACTGGAAGGCGCTCTCGAACTGCGACATCGGGATCTTCTCCGGGTCGCCGACCTTCCGTCGCCGGGTGCAGAACCGGCAGTACGTCGCGCAGACCGGGGAGACCAGGAAGAGCGCCCGGTCGGGATAGCGGTGAGTGATGTTCGGCACCGGCGAGTCGGCGTCCTCGTTGAGCGAGTCCACCATGCCGTCCCGCACGTCGAGCTCCTCGACGCTCGGGACGTACTGCCGCCAGATCGGGTCATTGGGCGACTTGATCAGGGCGGCCATCGCCGGCGAGATCCGGAACTCGAAGTTGTCCGCCGCGAGCCGCAGCCGGTCCAGCTCGGGGAAGTTCTCCGGGCCGAACCGCTCGGCCAGGGTCTCGAGCGAGGCGATCGAGTTCTTTCTGAGGACTTCCTGCCAGGTCTCCATGACGTGCTAGCCTGTCGTAAGAGTCTTCACGTACACGACCTGATCGTCGCCGGGGGCGTAGAAATCGGGGATCACGGCCGCGCGGCGGTAGCCGCGGGCCTCGTAGAAGGCGCAGGTTGGCCGGTAGTCGGGTCGCCCGGCCGTCTCCACGACGATGAGCCGTGCATACCCGGCCAGCCGGCCTTCCATTTCCCGCACCAGGACGGTGCCGATGCCGGCGGACTGCATCGCCGGGTCCACCGCCATCCAGTAAAGATCGAAAGTACCACGGGTACAGGGGGTGGGGCCCCAACAGATCCAGCCGGCGAGGCGTCCTTCGAGCACCGCTCCCAGCGCGGTGTAGTCGGGGGAGCCGGCGACGGCGGCGTCGAAGACTTCGAGGGCGACCGGAACCTCGTCGTCGCGGAAGACGCCGACCGCACGAGTGATTGCCTCGATGCGGTCCCGATCGGCCGTGGTGAGGTGTCGGAGAGCGGGCGCCGTGAGGGTGCCGCTCAAGCGGCGGACACCCCGCTGACGAGGGCGGCGGCGGCGCTGTGGCGCTGCGAGCGCGTCAGCGCCTCGTCCACGACGTGCATGACCAGGTCGTCGTAGCTCCAGCCGAAGGCTCGGCCCATCCGCGCGAGGCCGGCGTTGCTCGAGAGGTCGGGGCAGGGATTGACCTCGAGCACGTAGGGGCGGCCCTCCTCGTTGACCCGGAGATCCACCCGGCCGTACCCTTCGCCCCCGGACACGTACTCCCAGGCGTCGCGGGCCACCTTGGCGATGCCGGCACCCAGCTCGGCGGGCACTTCCGCCGGGCAGACCGGCAAGGTGCCCTCGTCCTCGGGGCTTCCGGGAATCCACTTGGCCGCGTAGCTCACGATCGGCCAGGTGCCGTCGGGCATCCCGTCGAACCGGATCTCGGCGATCGGCAGCATCCGCTTGCCGACGAACCCCACGTTGAACTCCCGGCCGGCGACGTACTCCTGAACCAGGACCTCGTCGAACTGCTCCAGCATCTGGGCGACGCGCTTCTTGAGCGCCCGCTTGGAAGTGCAGACCGCGCCGTTGTCGATGCCGACGCTGGCGTCCTCGGCCGACGGCTTGACGATGGCCGGGAGCGGAAAGTCAGCCGGGGCCTTGTTGCCCTGGGCCAGGGCGAAGGCGGGCACGGGAAGTCCGGCCGCCGAGAGGAGCGTGTTGGCGACGTGCTTCCGGTGGGCGACGGTCGTGGCCCAGTGCCGGCAGCCGGTGAAGGGCACCCCGGTGAGCTCGAGCGTCCCTACGACGTAGTCCTCGAACCGGGCGTGGCCGTTGACCCCTTCGCAGAGGTTGAAGACCAGGTCGGCGCGCCGGGCGCGGGTGAGCCAGCGGAAGTCGCCGAACCGGACCGGCAGGAGCTCGACCTCGTGGCCCCGCCGGCGCAGCACGTCCCGCACCTCGTGAACGTTCCCCACCACCGCCGCGACGTCCTGCGGGCTCCACTCGTCGCTGCCGGCATCGTAGAGAATCGCAACTCGCATCAAGCCACCTCCGCCAGGAGAGAACGGCCGCTGATCCGGCGCCACGCGATGTCGGCGACGGTGCGGATGAGATCGTCGTAGCTGATCCCGGCGGCCCTCGCGGCCTTGGGGAAGCAGGAGTTGTCTCTCGGGTCAGGCAAAATGCCCGGGAGAGGATTCAACTCGACGACCATCGGACGATTGGCGGCGTCACATCGGATGTCGACGCGGCACCAGTCGCGGCATTCCAGGGCGTGGTAGGCCGCCAGCGCGACGGACCTCACCTGCCCGGCCAGCGCTTCGGGGATGTGAGCCGGGCAGTCGAAAATCTCCAGCGGATGGCTCGGCGAATCCCACAGCCACTTGGCCTCATAGCCATAGATCGGCGGTGCACCTTGTGGCAGTGTATCAAATCGCATGCCGACAATCGGCAGACAGCGCGCCTCGGCGCCATTGCCGAGCACCGCGACCGTGAACTCGAGGCCGGGCAGGTAGGTCTCGATGAGCACCGGCTCCGCGTACGTGGCGAGGAGCCTGGAGACCTGGCGCACCAGCTGCGAGCGATTCCGGCAGACGCTCTTCACGCTCACGCCCTTCCCCGAGCCTTCGAAGCAGGGCTTCACGAAGAGCGGAAACGGGAGGTCGGCCTTCCGCGCGTCGCCCGGGCTCCGGGCCAGGACGAACGGCGCGGTCGGGACGCCGCGATAGGCGAGGACCTCCTTGGCCCGCCGCTTGTCGAGCGAGAGGCCGAGGGTCAGCGGATCGGACGCATGGTAGGGGATGCCGAGGAACTCGCAGATGGCGGGGACGTGGCCCTCGCGGTTCGGACCGTAGAGCCCCTCGGCGATGTTGAAGACGAAGTCCGGCCGGATCAGCGCGAGGCGCGCGGGGAAGCTCTCGTCGGCCTCGAGCCGGAAGACCTGGCCCACGGTGCCGAGGGCGCGCTCCACGGCATCGATGGTGGCGGGCTCGTCCCACTCGGCGTAGAGATCGGGCTGAAGGAGATCGTCGCGCAGTGATCGCGCGGGGGATTGGTCTGGAAACGAGGGGGAGGAGGGGTCCGCCCCGGCTGGGTTAGCCGGCGCCTCGGGTTTGAGATTGAAGGCTAGTCCGATCCGAACTGCCAAAGGCGCCCTCTACAAAAAAGGCCGTCCCTGAGAGACGAGCCGAGACGAGTTGGGTGCTTCGAACGAAACTAAAGTAAGAAAAAGTGGACAGCCGCACAATAGTTTTTCCGGATTTTCGGAAACTCGATGTGGCGTGATCGAGGTGAAGGGACTCGCGACCGCGGCCTCAGACCTTGTGGAAGCCCGCGCGTCCCGCCTCTGCGCCATCCTCGGCGCGGTAGATCTCGAAGTCCGCGAAGAGGGATGGCGCCTCCTGCCGGAGCAGACGAAGGCAGGCCACCGCCATGCGGCGGATCTCCAGCTCGGCGCCCTCGCCCAGGCGCAGCTCGAGCATGGTGCGCCATGCGCGCACGTTGGCGCTCGCGACGATCTTCACCTCGGTGGCGTTGGGCAACACGCTCCGCGCGGCCTCGCGAGCCATCTTCCGGCGGTGGACCTTGCTCTCGACCCACTCGTACTTCACCATGAGGTGCTCGACCGCGGCGACGTACGCCGCCTGGGCCGCTGCCACCTGACGGGTCCACTCCGACTCCAGCTCCGCGTCCCCCAGGATCGCGGGCGGCATGACGAAGGCCGCATGGGACTCGTCCACGTACCGCTGGGAGAGCTGGGAGTAGCCCCAGCCGGCGCGGTGGCGAACCAGCTCGTGGCTGCAGGAGCGGGAGATCCCCTCGATCAGCACGACGTAGGTGCTGTGCTCGAAGACCGACCCATGCCCCTGCTTGAGGATGTTCTGGAGATACTCGGCCGTGGTGCGCTCGGCGGGGTTGTGCTGGCTCATGTAGCAGAGCCGGCCGGCGAACTCCGCGAGGCGCTCACCGTCGCTCGACTCCCCCTGCCACCGCACCGGCAGATGGGCGGGCTCCAGGAACTGGGGCCGGGCGAGGAGCGTGACGCGGGGGGCTCGGAGTATTTCCATGGGCTCGGTTCTCGGCTCGGTCACGTCAGCTCCAGCCTGCACTGTCCGTATCCGCCTTTCCGCTCGATCTCGCGGAGCGCGCGAGCGATGTCGTCGGGGATCGGGATGGCCTGGCGGCCGACCTTGAGGCGGCTGATGGCCGGCTCGCCGGACGGAAGGATAATGTCTGGGGCGAGAATTCCGAGTGGGTCGAAGGCCTGCTTGACCCGGCGGAAGAGGCCGACGATCTCGTCGCCGTAGGTCCGCTTGAGAAGACCGGCCCGCAGCCGTCCGTCGCCGTGCTCGCCCGAAGGCGTGCCGCCGAGCCGGATCACGGCGTCGGAGACCTCCTCGAGCACGCCGGCCACGCTCTGCTCCCAGCCGGCCCGTCCTACCTTCGGAAGCAGGTTCACGTGGACGTGGCCGTCACCGGCGTGTCCGAAGATCACTGCCGCGATGTCGCGCGCGGAGGTCACCCGCCGGACGATGCGGATGTAGTCGCCCATCCGTTCGATCGGCAGGCAGGCGTCCTCGATCACCTGCAGCGAGCGGCGATCCTCGGGCAGCCCGGCCAGGATAGGGCTCGCCGCGTGCCGCAGCTCCCAGAGCCGTGCGGCGCTCGCGGGGGTGAGCGCCGTGTCCACCGCCGCGGCCCAGGGGCGCACGGCGTCCGCGGCCTGGGCAACGGCCCGCTGCAGGGCCCGGGGGTCGTCCCGCTCGAGCTCCACCAGCAGGATCGTCTCGATCCGGGCCATCCCCTGGCCGATCTCGGTGTGGCTCACCAGCTCGAGGAAGGTCCGGTCGAGCAACTCGACGGCGGACGGCTCGCACGCGAGCAGCGCGGCCACCACCTTGACCAGGTCGTCCAGCGAGCGCAGCTCGACGCGGAGCCCGGCCCGGTGCGCCGGCTGGGAGTCGAGCCGCCATTCGATCCGGGTGACGAACCCCAGCGTGCCTTCGGCACCGACGACGAGGTCGAGCAGGTCGCCCGACGCCATCCATTCGTCGAGGGCGTAGCCCGAGGAGTTCTTGCGCGTCCTGGGAAACCGCGCCGCGATCAGCCCGCGCCCCGCGGAGACCGCGGGCACCACATCAGCCTCGATCCGGCGGATGGTTTCCGAGGAGCGGTCGCCGAGTCCGCCGCCCCGCCTCAGCTCGAGCACTTCGCCCGTCGCGGTCAGCAGCTCGATCGCCTGCACCCAGCGGCGCACGCTCCCGTAGCGGACGGTGCGCGCGCCCGAGGCGTTGGTGGAGACCATCCCGCCCAGGGTCGCGAAGCGGCCGCTCGACGGATCGGGCGGAAGGCGAAGCCCGTGGGCGTCGGCCGCGGTGTTGAGCTCGGCGAGGGTGACGTTGGCGCTGGTGACGGCCAGGCGCTCCGACGGGCGAATCTCCAGCAGGCGGGGAAGGCCGGTGAGGTCTACGACCACACCCTCGCCGACGTTCCCGCCACCCATGCCGCTGCCCGCACCGCGCGGCACCAGGGGGACACGCCGTTCGGCCGCCCAACTCACGAGTGAGGCGAGATCGTGGCGATCGGCGGGAACGCAGACGGCGGCGGGAAGGATCCGGTAGATGCCGGCTCCCTCGGCGTAGGCGGCGCGGGCGCGCTCGTCGGCGCGGAAGACGCCCCGAATGGCTGGGGGAGGCAGCATCGCCCAAAGCTAACTATCTTCACTCCCTATGCCGGAGACCCCGCGCGCCCAGCTGATCCACATCGACGTGGACCGCCGGCTGGGCCACGAATGGGACGAGTGGGACGGCCGGCCGCTGCCGAATCGCGGCGACTACGATTCCTCGCCCACGCTCTTCTTCGGATGGTCCGCGGCCGCCCTGGCCGTCGCGCTCACCATCGGAGCCCTCGGGCTCTACCTGCTGGGCCCCCGCCTCGCCCTGTTGCACCCTCTGATTCCCCCGGTCCTCTGGTCCGGTCTCGCGATCGCGGCCGCCGTCCTGTGGGGGTGGTGGGCGGTACTCTTCCTTTCATATGGAACGGGTCGCGCGCTCCTGCCGGAGCGGCTCGCCGAGCGGGGCCCGCTCCTGCGGCTGATGCGCCTCACCTCGCGGACCGCGGAGCGGTTCGGCCGGCGGGACTGGGTCGAGAACGCCGCGGTGAAGGTCTACAACGCCCTGGCACTCCTCCGCGGACGGAAGGTGGGTACCGGCGAGCTGCTGCTGCTCATTCCCCGCTGCCTGTCCAAGGAGACGCTCGACGGCGTGCTGGGCATCGCCGGCAGGTACGGCGTACCGGTCTTCGTGGCGACGAGAGGGCAGCTGGCGCGGCGGGTCATTCGCGAGCGCCGGCCCCGTGCGGTGGTGGCCGTCGCCTGCGAGCGCGACATGGTGAGCGGGCTGCACGACGTGGCGGGCAAGGTGCCGGTGCTGGGGCTCACCATGACGCTGCCCTCCGGGCCCTGCAAGGACGCGCTGCTCGATCTGGACAAGCTGGAGAGCTGGGTGAGGGCGTATGTAGTGTGAGGTATCCCCGTCATCCCGAGCACGGCAAAGGGACCATGTCCGCATGGTCCCTTTGCCGTGCTCGGGCGCCACACCTACTCCGCGCCCGTGTCCTCGACCGGCTCCTCTGCAGGCGCCTGCGGCGCGTCCTGCCGGCCCGGGGCCGGCGCCGGCTGCTCCGCGGAAGGCGGCGGCGGACCGCCGTGCCGCTTCAGCAGCGCCTGTAACACCTCCTGGACCTTCACCGCCGTCGGATGGGTCCGTGGCACCTGGCGCTCGAGCTCGCGCTCGGGGAGGGAAGGGTCCGCGAGGGGACGGTAGAGAGTCTCCACGGTGAGCACCGTGTTGCCCGGCCGACCCGGATCGGCCCAGGCTCGCAGACGGACGACGCCGGTGCCGATCGGACGCCGGCTGGTCGGCCGGCCGGTCGCGGAATCGAGCCAGGCCGTCTCCATGTAGCCGTCGCGCAGCCGCACCCGGCTCAGCGTGATCGTGTCGGCCTGCAGCGCCTCGGCGAGCCGGCGGGTCGCCTCGATCGGCCGGAGTCGGATCTCGACGCCGGCGGCTTCGGGATACGGGGTGATCGCCGGCCGCGTGGTGTTGGGACGGCAGGCCAGGAGCGCGGCGAAGGTGAGCCAGGCGCGCGATGTCACCGGCTAGTGCTCGTGCTCGGGCGTGCCGGCCGGATGGCTGTGCGCGGCCGGCGGCTTGGGCTCATGACTGTGGGGTGGCGTGCCGGGGGGGTCCACGTGGTCGCTGCCCGCGGGGGCCGCGACCGAGTCGCCATGCTCCTCGCCGCCATGCTCCTCGTCTCCATGCTCCTCGCCGGCAGCGTGCTCGTGGCCCTCCGCGCGGCTCCGAAGCTCGGACGTGAGCACGTCGGTGGGGATGCCGGCCGCGTGATCGAACACCAGCCGCCCGCCGTACATCGCCGTCGCGACCAGGACCCCGACGCCTCCCAGCATCACGGCGAGCGCGATCGCCCGCTCCGACGTTCCCATCCGCTTCTCCCGCCAGATCCGCCACACGGCCAGGACGCCGAAGATCCCCAGGGTGACGAAGGCCAGCAGCTCGTGGGTCTCCATCACCCGGTGCACCGCCTCGCCGTGGGCGATGTGCTCCTCCGCCTGCAGTCCCGAGAGCACCGCCGCGGCTCCTCCGATCGCGCCGGCGACGAGGGTCCAGAAGGAGGCTTGTCTGAAACCTTCCCGGCGCGTGGCCAGCCCCAGCAGCTCGAAGAGCGCCGCCATCAGCAGCAGCGCGGCGGGGAGATCGTTGAGGGCGGCGTGCAGGCGCGGCCAGTCGTAACCGAACATCGGGCTCCTCGGAGGCCTGGGTCGGAAGGCTGTGGCGGATCGGTGGCGTAATCATAAAACCCCCGCCCGGACTTCCGGCCGTACCTGCCGGCCGTCACCATGCGCCGGAGCAGCGGGGGAGGGGCGTATCGCGGCTCCCGGTACTCCTCGAGCATGATCTCCGCGGTTCGGACGGTGGTGGCGAGCCCACGAGCGGGGCTCAGGACTTCAGCGCCTTTCGCACTTCGCTGAGGAGATCCAGCAGTCTCGGCGGGGTGGGCGGCAGCAGGCGCTCGGCCCGGTTGCCGTGCTCCAGGTGGTCCAGCGCCCGCTCCAGGCCGAGCTGGATCCTGGCGACGACCGGGCCGTAGCGGCGGAGGACGAGGTACCCGAGGCCGAGCGCAAGCGGAAGCGGCACCAGCGCGATGGGGAGCACGGCGCCGACGGTGGCCAGGATACCGGTGCCGACCGCGCCGGCCGAGGCCAATGCCGCGCTCCCCCCGACCGATTCGCCCCTCGCCTTTCTGGCCGTGGCCGTGAGGGCCACGTTGCAGTAGCCCGGCTCCAGGTCCAGCACGGTGCAGCTGACCGTGTCCGCCTTCGCGAGCATCATCGGCCGCCGGCTGCCTCCCGCGGCGCCGACGGCGCGGCGGTATGCCGCCTGGAACCCGCCGGTCGGCTCCCAGATGATCCGGCCGGGCTGATGCCGCAGCACCGAGAACAACTCGTGCTTGTCCATCCAGGCGATCAGCGTGGCCTCGATCTGCTCGCGCTCGCCGCGCACCACCCGCTGCGCCGCGATCGCCGCGGGTCCGACGGCTCGCGAGAGGAACCCGCCGGGCCCCGCCTCGGTGATCCGGGTCCGCTCCTCGAGCAGCGCCTGCTGGAGATAGCGGCCCGGGATCCCCACCTCGCGTCCCAGTGCCAGGACCTGGTCGGAGGTCAGTCCCTCGCCGATCTCCCGCTCCGCGGTCTGAAGCTCGGCGGCCCGCTGGATGATGCGCTCGAGCGCGGCCCGGTCGATCGGAGCGGGGGTGCCTTCGGACATGCTAGTCCTTCGTGGGTGCGCGTGCCGCTTCGATCCGAAGCTGCGACATCAGGTTGGAGAGGTCACCCGCGCTGAGGGCCGGGGCCTCGGATTCGGCCTTCTCCGCCTGCTCCGCGGCCTGTCCAGCCCGAAGGAAGGGCCGGAACATCTCGATGGGGATGGGAAAGATGGTGGTCGAGTTATTCTCGGCCGCGATCTCGGTGACCGTCTGAAGGTAGCGGAGCTGCAGCGACGTGGGCTCCGTCGCCAGGGTCCGTGCCGCCTCGGCGAGGGTCTGCGACGCCTGCAGCTCGCCCTGCGCGGCGATCACCTTGGCGCGGCGCTCCCTCTCGGCCTCGGCCTGGCGCGCCATGGCGCGCTTCATCTGATCGGGGAGGTCGACGTCCTTGACCTCGACCGCGGAGACCTCGATTCCCCAGGCCTCGGTCCGCTCGTCGATGATCTTCTTGAGGACGGCGTTGATCTTCTCCCGGTCGGAGAGCAGCTCGTCGAGCTCCACCTCACCGAGCACCGAGCGCAGCGTGGTCTGGGCCAGCTGGCTGGTGGCGTAGAGGTAATCCTCGATCTCGATCACCGCCTTGGCCGGGTCGCTGACCCGCATGTAGAGGACCGCATTCACCTTGACCGAGACGTTGTCGCGGGTGATCACGTCCTGCGGCGGAATGTCGAGCGCCACGATCCGAAGCGACACGCGCTTCTGGTTCGCGAACCCGGCGGGAAGGAAGATCACTCCGGGCCCCTTGGTACCCCAGAACCGGCCGAGGAAAAAGGTCACGCCGCGCTCGTACTGCCGGAGGATCCGGAGGCTGAGGAACGAGTAGACCACCGCGACCGCGAGACCGCCTACCAGGATTTCCATACGATCAGATCGCCTCCACGATTACCGCCATCCCCTGGCCGCCCCCGATGCACGCCGCACCGAGGCCGTACCGGCCGCCGCGACGCCGGAGCGCGTGGAGAAGATGGAGGGTGATCCGCGCGCCGCTCGCGCCGAGGGGGTGCCCCAGGGCCACGGCGCCGCCGTCCACGTTGGTGCGCTCGCGATCCAGTCCCAGCTCCTGCTCCACCGCCAGGTACTGCGCCGCGAACGCCTCGTTCACTTCGACGAGGTCCATGTCCCCGAGCGTGAGACCCGCCCGCTCCAGCGCCCGGCGGGACGCGGGCGCCGGCCCGATGCCCATGACCCTCGGGTCCACGCCGACCGCGGCCCAGGCCACCAGCCTGCCGATCGGCGCGAGCTTCCGCTCGACGGCGAATCCCTCGCTGGCGAGGACCAGCGCCGCGGCACCGTCGCAGATTCCCGAGGCGTTGCCCGCGGTCACCACGCCGTCCTTGCGGAAGTAGGGCGGCAGCTTGGCCAGACCCTCGGGTGTCGTGTCGGGCCGGATGTGCTCGTCCGCGACCCACGCCCTCTGCTCGCGCGTCTTCCTGTCCTGGAGCATTACCGGCACGACTTCGTCGCGGTAGTCGCCCCTGGACCAGGCATCGCGGGCGCGGGCCTGACTGAGCGCGGCGTAGCAATCCACCGCCTCCCGTCCCACCGCATACTCCGCGGCGAGGTTCTCCGCGGTCTCGGCCATCGAGAGACCACAGTAGGCATCGCGCACCGCCTCCCAGAGGCTGTCCTCGAGCGGCGGGGGCGTTCCGAGCCGGAGCCCCCACCGCGCGCCGCGCACCACGTGGGGGGCCTGGCTCATGCTCTCGGTGCCGCCGGCGAGGACCACCCGGGACTCTCCGAGGAGGATCTGCTGTCCCGCCTGCGCCACGGCCTCGAACCCGGAGCCGCAGAGCCGGTTCACCGTCACCGCGGGGGTCTGGACCGGGAGCCCGGCGCGGAGCCCCACGTGCCGGGCGAGATAGGGAGCGTCGGCGGAGGTCTGGAGCACGTTGCCGAAGATCACGTGGTCCACGTCGGCCGGAGCGACCCCGGCCCTCGTCAGGGCCTCGGCGCCCGCCATGGATCCCAGGTCGGTCGCCGAGTGGTCCTTGAGCGATCCGCCGAAGGCCCCGAAGCCGGTGCGGACTCCGGAGAGGAAGACGATACCGGGCACGCGACCCGCGGGGCTCATGGCAGGGGGGTACGGGGGGAGAACGGGGCAGAGGACATCCTGATGGGAATATCGCCCTGCCCCGAAGCCACTTCAAGGAAATTCGTCAGATCTCGCTGCCGCTCGGAATCACGGCGTTCTTGGGTACCACCACGATGCCGTCCCGGACGTGGAAGTTGGGCCCGTCGAAGTGGGGCGGCTTGCCTTCCGGGGTGATCCGCACCGAGTCGCCGATGCGGGCGTTCTTGTCCACGATGGCCCGCTCGATCCAGGCCCCCTGACCGATCCCGATCGGCGGCGCTCCCTCGGGCCGGGCCCGGTCGGGCGTCTCGTAGTAGTCGGCACCCATGATGAGCGAGTCGCGGATCGTCGAGCCCGACTCGATCCTGGCGCGGACCCCCACCAGCGAGTGCTCGATGACAGCGTCGTTGATGATGCAGCCGTCGGCGATGACCGATTGCTCGATCCGGCTCTTGATGATCTTGGTGCCGGGGAGATAGCGCGCGTGGGTGAAGATCGGGGAGGTGGGGTCGTAGAAGTTGAACTTGGGCAGGGGGGCGCAGAGGTCGAGATTGGCTTCGTAGAACGACCGGATCGTGCCGATGTCCTCCCAGTAGCCCTGGTACTGGAAGGCGTGCACCCGGTGACTCCCGATTATGCGGGGAATGACGTGCTTGCCGAAGTCCGCCTCGGTGCCGGCCAGCGCTTCGGCGAGCACCTCCCGGTCGAAGACGTAGATGCCCATGGATGCCGGCAGCGCCTCGGGATCCACCGGCTCCTGCAGCTCCTCGACGCGGCTCCAGTCCACCCGGAGCGAGGCCTGCACTTCGGGGTCGGACGGCTTCTCCACGAATCGGACGATCCGGCCGTCGGGCGCCATCCCCATGATCCCGAACGCGTGCGCCGCCTCGGGCCGGACCGGGGTGGTGGCGACCGTCACCTGGGCGCCGCTCGCCACGTGGCGCTCCAGCAGGAGCCGGAAGTTCATCCGGTAGAGCTGGTCCCCCGAGAGAATGAGAACCAGCTCGTGGGGGTAATCGGCGAGGTGGACCAGGTTCTGGCGCACGGCGTCGGCGGTGCCCTGGTACCACCGCTCGCTCTCGGTGCGCTGTTGCGCCGCCAGGATCTCGACGAAGCCGTGGGAGAAGCTGTCGAACCGGTAGCTCTCCTGGATATGGCGATGCAGGGAGCTGCTGTTGAACTGGGTGAGGAGGCAGATGCGCCGCAGGTCGGCGTTGAGGCAGTTGCTGATCGGGATGTCCACGATCCGGTACTTCCCGCCCAGCGGGACCGCGGGCTTGGCCCGGTCCTTGGTGAGCGGAAAGAGCCGGGTGCCGGCACCGCCGCCGAGGATGACGGCCAGGACGTCCTTCGGTCTGAGCGCCGTGCTCCAGGTGGTCACACGCTACCCCTCACCGACGGCCGCTCCACAGTTGACGCAGTGTCTCCATCCCGGCTCGATCTCGGTGCGGCACTCGGGGCAAAGCAGCTGCGTCTGGCTCTGCCCACAGTGGGGGCAGAAGTTGACGGGTCGGTGAAGGGGCAGTGAGCCGCCGCAATAGACGCACGACGGCCCCGTTTGCCCGGCGGGCAGCTCGTCGGGCTCGGGCAGATCGTCCGGCTCGGGCGGCTCGTCGGGCTCGGGCGGCT
>CAMPKP010000023.1 GCA_946887295.1 uncultured Gemmatimonadota bacterium
AGCGTGCTGGTGGTGAACGGCGCCGCGGGCCGTTTGTTGCGGCGGCGCTGCTCGACCTTGGAGACGATGAACGGCAGGCTCCGCACCGCCTCGACCACCGCCCGCGCGTCGGCCTCGTTGTCGAGCTGCGGCTTGTGCCCGTCCACCTTGACCAGGGACGCCTCGAAGGTCTGGCCCTTCCCCTCGCAGAGCGCCTCGATGGTCCAGTACTCCTGCGGCGTGAAGGCGCGGATCTCACGCTCCCGCTCGACGATGAGGCGCAGGGCCACGGTCTGCACCCGCCCGGCGGAGAGGCCGGTCTTGATGGTCCGCCAGAGAATCGGGCTGGCCTTGTAGCCGACGAGCCGGTCGAGGATGCGGCGGGCCTGCTGGGCGTCCACCTTGCGCTCGTCGATCTTTCTCGGCGCACCCATGGCGGCCAGGACCGCGTCCTTGGTGATTTCCTCGAACAGCACCCGGTGCACCGGCACCTGGGAGTTGATCTGGTCGGCGACGTGCCAGGCGATCGCCTCTCCTTCCCGGTCGGGGTCGGTCGCCAGATAGATGGTGGAAGCCGTCTTGGCCGCCTTCTTCAGCTCCGAGAGCGTCTTCGTCTTTCCTTTAATGGTGACGTACTTCGGCTCGAACCCGCGCTCCACGTCCACGCCGAGCTCCCGGGTGGGGAGGTCGCGGAGGTGCCCCACGGTCGCCTTCACGTCGTAGCCGGAGCCCAGGTATTTCCCGATGGTCTTGGCCTTGGTCGGCGACTCGACGATCACCAGCGCGGCGCCGCCCCGCGCCGTGCGCGCCCCGTCTCCACCCCGCCGGGCGGCCTTGGCACGCGGCGCCTTGCCGGCCCGGGCGGCTGCCTGGCCCGGGAGGGGCTTGGGCCCCTTGCCCCGCTTGGGGGCAGGCTTGGCCGCGCCGTCGGCGGCGCTGGGCTTCTTCACGACTCGTTTCGCGGGTGTCGCCATGTCTGGAGTGTAATCTCCGATCTTACCGGGTGATCAATTTTCAGGAACAGCAAAAAAGGGGTGGCCGGGGGCCGGCGCAAGGCAGGAAAGTACAAGTCTTTGTCCGACAACGCCTTGGAAGCGAAGCACAGCAGCTCACCACCCCCCGTGCTTCCTCGCCAGGGCCACCACGCCCGCCACCACCTGATCCTTTGCCCCCTCCGCCGCAACCTCAAAATCGGCGAGGGCGTAAAAGGGTTCCCGGGATTCCAGCAGCTTTCGCAGACGCCCCACGGGGTCGCCCCCCATCAGCAGGGGCCTGACCTCACCGTTCTCGATGCGCTTGGCGGCGGTAGCCGGTTGGCAGCGCAGGTAGATGAGAAGCGCGAATTCCCGGGCCGCATGCATGTGACCCGGCTGGGCCGCCCAGCCTCCGCCCGGCACGATCACGGCCGGCTCCTCCGCGGCCACCGCGGCGAGCACCGCCTTGTGCTCCATCTCGCGGAAGCGGGTCTCGCCGACCATCCCGAAGATCTGCTCGACCGGCATGCCCATCTCCCGCACCAGCAGCGAGTCGATGTCGAACAGGCGCGCACCGAGGCTCTCGGCGGTCTGAAGGCCGACGGCGCTCTTACCCGACCCGGGGAGCCCCACGAGGATCAGGTGTCGCGGCATCAGCTCCCTCCCGCTCCGGCGCGGCCTTCCGTCCACCGGGCGCCCAGGGAGGCGACGTACCCCTGGTAGTTCCGCCGCATCTCGGCGAGCGAGTCGCCGCCGAACTTCTCCAGCACCGCGTCGGCCAGCGCGAGCGCGACCATCGCCTCGGCGATCACGCCCAGCGCCGGCACCGCGGTCACGTCGGATCGCTCGCTCTGCGCGTTGGCCGCGGCTCCGGACGCGAGATCGACGGTGGGCAGCGGTGACATCAGCGTCGAGATCGGCTTCATCGCCACCCGGACCACCACGGGCTCGCCGGTGGTGATCCCGCCCTCGAGGCCGCCGGCATTGTTGGTGGCGCGACGAAATCCACCGCGGGGGTCTCCCCCGAGAGGAGGACGGGGCGTCTGTCCCGAGCTCGAAGGCGCCACGCCGATGGGATCGTGGACCTCCGATCCCGGCCGGCGCGCCGCCTCGAAGCCCATCCCGATCTCGACACCCTTCACGGCGGGAATGGACATGAGCATGCCGGCCAGCCGCCCGTCCAGCTTGCGATCCCAGCTCACGTGGCTGCCGAGACCGACCACCACCCCCCGGGCCACGACCTCGACCTCCCCGCCCAGCGTGTCGCCGGCTCTCTTGGCCGCGTCGATCCGGCGGACGATCTCGGCCTCGACCGATGGATCGAGCACGCGCACCTCGGAGCGGTCGGCGGCGTCGTTCAACGGCACGGGAAGCTCGGCCGGACGGGCCGCGGTGACGCCGCCCAGCGAGACGACATGACTTCCGACCTCGACTCCGAACTCGTCGAGCAGCCGCTTGGCGAGGGCGCCGGCGGCGACGCGTGCCGCCGTCTCGCGCGCGCTGGCCCGCTCCAGGATGTCGCGCGCGTCGAGCCGGTCGTACTTGAGGACGCCGGCCAGGTCGGCGTGACCGGGGCGGGGGCGCGAGACCCGCCGGCGGCGCAGCTCGCCCGGCTCCGCCGCCTCGTGGGCCATCACGTCCTCCCAGTTGGCCCAGTCGCGGTTGGCGATGAGCATCGCCACCGGCGAGCCCAGCGTCTCGCCGGCGCGCACGCCGGAAAGCCACTCGATGCGATCGCGCTCGATCTTCATGCGCGCGCCGCGCCCGTAGCCCTGCATGCGCCGCCCGAGATCGCGGTCCACCATATCGGCCGCGACCGGCAGTCCGGCGGGCAGACCCTCGACGATGGCGACGAAGGCCTTGCCGTGGGATTCTCCCGCCGTGGTGAAGCGGAGGTGCATGGTCTCCTCGGTGAAACAGCGGAACGACGAACGACGGAACGGCGGAAGGATAACCATTCCGCCGTTCCGTCGTTCCGCCGCTACGCCCCGGCCTGCAGGCGCGCCTTACTCCTGCGACATCCCGTCATCCGTGATCCTCGGCGTCACCAGGATGATGAGATCACGCCGGCTCTCCTCCTCCTTGGTGAAGCTGAACAGCCTGCCGACGATCGGCAGCCCCGAGAGCAGCGGTATTCCGTTGCGGGTCTTGGAGACCTCGGTCACCGTCAGGCCGCCGATCACCGCGGTCTCGCCGTCGTTCACGAGGAGCTGGTTGTCGGCCTTCTGCTTCGCGAAGACGAAGCCGAGGTCGGCCTCCGGCAGGAGCTGGATCGCGGAGCGCTCGGTGTGGAGCGTCATCAGGATCTGCCGGTTGTTCGTCACGTGCGGGGTGACCGTGAGGCGGATACCGGTCTCCTTGAACTGCACGTTGGCGCGCGCCGTGCCGCTCCCCGCCGAGCTCGACGCGTCGATGACGCGGACCGGGGTCTCCTGGCCGACGAGGATGTCGGCCTGGCGGTTGTCCAGCGTCGAGATGACCGGCTCGGCCTGGATGTCGGCCAGCTGGGACGTCTCCAGCGCGCTGAGGAACGTGGTCAGCGAGAAGCCGCCGATGCTGGTGGAATAGATCAGGTCCAGCGCCGAGCCGGTGATGCTGGCGTCGGCGTTCCCGATGGCGGCGACGCTGTTGCCACCCAGGTTGATCACGTTCACGTTCTTGTCGAACGGCGCGCCGGTCGGGTCCCGGCGCTGCACCAGCTTGTTGAAGAACTGGTTCCGGTCGCCCAGGTCGTACTTGATCCCCAGCTGCTCGATGTCGGTCCGGTCCACGAAGATGATCTTGGCCTGGATCGAGAGCTGCGGCGTCCGGATGTCGAGGCTGCGCACGAAGTCGGTGACGCTCGCCACCCGGCCCCTGGTGTCGGTGACGATGAGGCTGTTGGAGCCGGTGTCGGCCACCACGCGGCCGCGGCCCTTGGTCAGGATGCTCTCGACCGTCTTCTCCAGCGAGCCGGCGTGGGCGTAGTTGATGCGGACGACGCTGGTCTCCAGCGGCTCGAGCGAGTCGAGTGCGGAGAGGACGCCGGGAGCGTCCACCCGGATGATCCCGCCCGACATCTCCTGGGCGGAGAGGCCTTGGCTCGCCAGGATCGCCTGGAACGCCATGGGCCAGGGCTGGTTCTTCACCTCGGCGGTGACTTCTCCCTTGACGTCCCGGCCGATGATGATGGTGCGGCCGCTGAAGGCGGCGAAGCCGGCGACCACGTCGGCGATGCTGGCGCGGTCCCAGGTGACCGTGATCCGCGGCTCCTCCCGGGCGAACGTGACCGCGTTGGCGCGAGCCAGCGACGGCCTCACCTTGGGGGTCTTGGCTTCCGGAGTGGCGCGGGCCGGCGCCTCGTCGGCGACCAGCTCGGCGTGGGCCACGACCGACGACCAGGCCGTGAAGCCCTGATCGGCCCCGAAAGTGATCCTGATCGACTCGCCCCGGCGCTCCACCTCGTAGGCCTTGGGGGCCTCGAGGTCGATGACGATCCGGACGACGTCTGGACGGAACTGGGAGTAGCGGAGGTTGAGGACGCCGCCGCGCTTCACCCCGTCGTACACCGCCGGAGCGGCGTCACTCAGCTGGGCGCCGACGACGTCGAGCACCAGCCGGTCGGGAGAGGCGAGGACGAAGTCGCGTACGTCCACCGCGCCACGGACGGCGATCACCACTTCCGCCTTGCCGGCGGAAGGCGCCAGGCTGACCGCCGTGACCTCTCCGCTGCCGGGGCCTTCGGCCCGCATCGGGGTCGCCGTGGCGAAACTTGCCCCGAGCAATAGCGATGGGAGGATCTTGCGATACAATCCGGTCATGGCGTCTCGACCTCCTGCTTCCGCAGCGAGAGAGTTTCCTGGCGTTCGAACCCGAAGTCGCGAATGGTGAACACGGCATCGCGCGGGCGGATCTGCACCAGCCTCGCGCGTCCCAGCTGGTCACCGACCCGCATCTTGTGACGCTTGGCGGTGGCCTTTTCCCGCAGCACGACGACGCTGTTGTCGGTGCTGCGGAGATCCTGATACACCCCGACGAGATCCAGGTCGGCGATCTCCGGTCCCGTCGAGGCGCCGTTGATGAGCGACGCGAACGGATCGCGGGTCCCGCCGGCGTACGCGAACGTCTCGCGCATCACTTCGATCTCCCGCGCCTTCTGAATCGAGTCCGCCAGCGCGGCCTCGGCGACCGTGACGGTGTCGTGGCGGATGCTGTCCACTCCCGGCGTCGTGGCGGCCAGGATGCTGCTGGCTCCGGAGTCCGGGACGACCACGGCCGCGGGCCGCGCCTTCCGGAGACTGTCGTTGTGGGCTCGCAGCGCGGCCAACTGCGCGTCGGCCTGCGCTTCCGCCTCGTCTCCCGACGGCGAGCAGCCGGCCAGAGCGGCGAGAAGGGCGAGCCCGAGGAGAGCGTTACGAGCCACTGGCCTGTCCCTCCGGTGTAGAGGACTTGACGAACGTACGGACCTGGAACTTGGCCTCCAGCAGCGAGCCGCTGGTGTCGCCGAGCGCCTTGGCGGCGGTCATGGCCGCCTGGTCGAGCGAGAGATCGTACGGCACGATGATCCGCTGCAGGCTCGCGACGTCCGCGAGGAACTGGCCGATCTGATCGTAGCGCCCGATGACCGACATGTTGTACTTGTAGGTGTCGAACGGCGCCGGGCCGGCCTCCACCGGCATCGGGACCACCTGCGCCAGCGTGACCCCGCGGATCTTGCCCCGGCTCGAGATGTCGTCGAGCAGGTTCGGGACCTCGTTCCGCTCGGGCACCAGCCGGCGCAGCAGCGCCAGGCTTCCGCGGTAGGTATCCAGCCGCTTGCGCAGGTCCTCCACGGTGCCGCGCGCGAGCTCGCGCTTGGCGCTGTCGGTGGAGGCCTCGAGCCGGGCGATGGTGTCGCGGATGGCGACGACGCGCTCCTCGCGGGCCGCGAGCCCGCTCAGGCCCGCGCTCTCGATCACCGTGCCGGTGTAGGCGATGTACCCGGTCAGACCCGCGAGCATCATCACCAGCAGCGGAGTGGCCTTCTGGGAAGTCGTTGCCATGGCGCCTACCTCACCGACTCGCTGAGGGGAACCGTCCGGATGTACGCCGAATCCGCCTGGCGGTACGTGGCCCGGATGGTGAACGCGGTCACCGGACGCTCCTTCTCGACCACGGTCTGCGCCGACACCGGCGTGACCTCGGTGATCCAGGGGGAGGCCTCCAGCTGGCGGAGGAACCTGGTGTAGGCCTGGATGTCCACCGTGCGGCCGTTGACATTGAATACGACCGCCGGGCTCACGACCGGCAGTGCAGCGGTCGTGTCCTCCTTGGCGGCCGCGGCCTGCTTCGGCGTCTGTGGCGCCTGCGGCGCGACGGCCGGAGCGGCCGAGCCCATGTCCACCAGCCAGGTGTAGGCCGGCAGCGCCTTGGTCACTTCGTCCAGCACGTGCGGCCAGATGTAGCGGTCGCCGTCCACCGTGCGGATGACGCCGATCTGCGCGACCAGCGAGTCGCGGATGGTCTCCTGGTGCCGCTTCTCGACCA
The DNA here is from genome assembly GCA_946887295.1 of uncultured Gemmatimonadota bacterium. Next base: position 6,459 of record CAMPKP010000023.1, read on the forward strand.
GGAACGCCTTGAACCGCTTGTGCTCGGCACGGGTCACCTCGAGCTGGGGCTCCAGCGCGTTCAGCTCGGTCGTGGTGCCGACCACCACGTAGCCGAGCCAGCCCAGCACGCCCACCCAGCTCACGATGGACGCGAGGAGGAGGGGGTCCTTCACTCTGGAGCCGGCGCCGCGCACGCTTTCCATGATGCCCTTGAGGGGCGACCGCGCTCGCTTGCGCTTCAGGTCGGGACGAAGATTGACGGTGATCATCGGGTATCGGGTCCGTTGGTCGGGGTCACGCCGCGCTGCGGAGCGCGAGGCCGATCGGGAGCATCAGCAAGGGCGCCACTTCGTCCACCGGCATGTCGTCGAACACGCCGTCGGCCACCTGGAGCTTCTCGATGGGGTTGGCCAGCTGCACCGGGATTCTCAGCCGGTCGGACAGCACCTTGTTGAGGCGCGGGATGCGGGCGCCGCCGCCGGTGGTGAAGATCCGGGAAATCCCGCCGGCCGACCGGCTGGCCGACTGGAGGAACGCGGCCGCGCGCTCGATGCCGACGGCCAGCTCCTCGCCCCGGCCCTCGAGCAGCGGATCGATCGCGTCGCTCGACGTGGTGCCGCGGAGCAGGCGGTCGGCCTCGTCGGCCGAGAGCCCGCGCTCGCGCTGCAGGTCTTCCTTGAACCGGCGGGTGCCGATGGGGATGTCGCGGGTGAGCACCGGGACCCCGTCGTCCAGGATATTGATGTTGGTGGTCTCGTGCCCGATGTTGACCAGGCCGACCACGCCGACCATCGCCTCGGGATAGTTGATCTCGAAGGCGTTGTGGAGCGCGAAGGAGTCCACGTCGATCACGCTGGCGTCGAGTCCGACGTCGGAGAGCAGGGCCACCTTGTGCTCGATCAGCTCCCGCTTCGCGGCCACCAGCAGCACGGTCATCTGAAGCCCTTCACCCTCCGGGTCCAGGATCTGGAAGTCGAGCTCGACGTTGTCCATGTCGAACGGCACGTGCTGCTCCGCTTCCCAGCGGATCACCTCGCGCGCCTCGGCTTCCTTCATCCGGTCCATGTTGACCTTCTTGATGATCACGTCGCGGCCGCCCACGGCGACCACGACCTTCTTCGCCTTGACCCCCGCGGATGCCATGAGGTTCTTGATGGCCTCGGCGACGATCCCCGGGTCCATGACCTCGCCCTCGACGATGGCGTCGTTCACCACGGAGGTGAACGCCACCTTGGTCAGGACCGGCCCGCCCGAGGCGTGAGAAATGGCGACGAGCTTGATCAGGCCGCTCCCGATGTCGAGACCGACCGTCGTCGCATTGCGCCCGAAGAGTCCCATACATGTCCGCTTGTTGAGGGTCCCGAAGCCGAGGCGTGAGTGTAGCCAACCTGAATGTGGGCAACCGATGTGCCACACAAGTTGCAGCCCGCTAACTGGATGGAGTGTGCCGTCTTAGTCCGGGGGAGATGAGGCGGGTGCAACCCCTGTAGCGCCACCCATCTTCTCTTTCGCAAGCCGTCTCTCGGGATGCACTACCTCGCGTGGGGAGCCGTGTAGTGCACCGGTTGGCACTCGCCGTCAGAAAGCTCCGGTCCAGCTCCGGTTGGCCAGGAGGATGACCGGGGGCGATCCGGCGGACGCGCTGTCGGAGATCCGGACGAGGAGCCCCACCTCGCGCCGCGCCAGCTCGGTGCCGTCCGCACCGGCGCGCACTCCCTCGACCCGCACCAGGAACAGCTCGCCGTTGAGCCGGCTGACAGTCGGTGCGTATGTGGCGCGGCCCGGCAGCTGCACCGGCGGCAGGACGGCGCTGTCGCCGGCCGCCAGAAGACCCAGGCCGTGATCGTTCCACGAGCCGATTACCGCCGCGGCGCCGGCCTCAGAGGCTCCCTGGGCCTGCACCGCGTGGAGCACGTTGCGTCCGATGCGCTGCTCGAGAAGCGCCGCGGCGAACCCGCCGGCCACCAGCGCCGCGATCACCACCATCGCGAGCAGCGCGAGCGGCAGCGCCATTCCCCGCTCCGCGGCCATCACGGGCGCGGCGCGTTCCGGAGCGCCACCCGAGTCGTGAGAGCGAACGTGTCCACCAGCGCACGGCGAAGGTCGCGGCCGTGGATCGGCTGGTCGGTGACGCCGATCAGCGCGATCTCCACTGAGCGCACGGCCGCGGGATCGGCCGTCGGAGCGCCGGTGGCGTCCCGGTACGCCAGCGTGAGACCACGGACACCCGCGGAGCTGTCGGCGAGCGGCCCGGCGACCGGCTGGATCGCCTCGCCGGTGCCGACCGACCGCAGCCCGAGCCACGATCTGCCGCCTGAGCGGTAGTACCGCACCTGCATGACCTCGGAGAGCCGTGCCGGCGAGCCCGGACCGATCCCGGCCAGCGTAGCCAGGCTCAACGGAGCCGGCGCGGCGACCGCCAATGCGATGCCCGCCCCGCCATCCGGACAGCTCCCGGCGCCGTCCGAGAGGACGCCCAGGTGGATCCAGGCATCGTCGGAGCCGGTGGAGGGGTCGCTCTCCACGAAGATCAGGAGGGAATCGGTGGAGCGCGGCCGGCGAGCCGACCTCCACGACGACTCCTCCAGCACGACCTCGGCCGGTGGCCCGGGGGAGGCGCCGCACACCCGTCCGCCTCCCCGCGCGGCGAGATAGGTGACCGCACCGGGGGCGATCGCGAGCAGGTCGCTCCGGATGGCCGCTGGATGGCCCAGCGCCGCCGAGGCTGCAGGGGTGACTTCGTCGTACCCCAGGCCCCTCAGCTCGCCGGCCAGGACCAACGCCGCCACACGGACGTTCTCCTGGAGCGCGGCTCGCTCCGCCTGGGCCCGTGCCAGACGCTGTCCATGGAACAGCAGCCGGTGAGCGACACCCGCGACCAGGAGCGCGAGTCCCATGGCGAGGACGATCTCCACCAGCGTGAACCCGCGCTGTCCGCTCACGCGGGCCAGCACAGAACGGCCGTCAGCACGGTGTCGGTGGTGAGTCCGAGGGGAGTGCGGTAGCGGAGGGTGAGCTGAAGCCGCCGGGCGATGCCCGCGCGGTCGACGATGTGCCAGCTCTCCGAGACCCCCGCCTCCACCGCACTGTCGCTCCGCCACTCCGCCGCGGTACAGGGGGGGCGGGTGGAGCTCGCGACCGCGATGAGGCGCTCGATCCGGCCGGTGGCCAGCATCGCGGCGAGGGTGGCGTGCCGCCCCCGGCCGATCATGCGGCTCACCTGTGCCGAGGAGCCCACCAGTGCCAGCACCCCGACCGTCAGTACCATGACCGCCACCAGCACCTCGATGACGGTGAGTCCCTGCCTGCTCTCGCGCACTCGCGGCCCCCGCTATGGACGGCAGCGAGTTTAAGGTCGCCGGCCGTCCATCGGGGTACCGATTTCTGTCGAGCCGAACCGTTTGCCGCCGCGCGTGACGCGCGGCGGCACCCGGGCGTCAGCGATCACTGATAGAGCTGCACCCAACTCCGCTCGGCCAGCGCCATCGGCGTGGCCGAGTTCTGCAGCGCCCGGTGGATGGCGCAGGACGAGTAGGAGACCAGCGCACCACCGGCCAGCTTGGTGAGGTCGTCCAGCGCCACGTTGCCCGCGATGACGCCGCCGAAGAACTTGGCGCCCTGCCCGCTGTTGCCCGCGGTCGAGAGGGTGCCGGTGACGAAGACGGGTCCGTAGAACACCATGCCGCCGGTTGCGGTGAGGTCGCCCTCGACCAGCAGGATGCCCTGGCCTCGGCCGCCCTGCAGCTTCAGGTTGCCCTGGTGATAGATGATCGGGAAATAATTGAAGCATGGGTCCGTCTTCAGGACCGGCTCACCCCAGTTGGTCTGCACGGCCGTATTGCAGCGAGGCGGGACGGTGGCCGTGTAGGCCGGCGCGGTAGCCGCCGGGTTGTCACTGGTCACCACCAGAGTCGTCAGCGCCTTCAACTTTTCGAATTGGGCCTTCATGTCCGCCGGGTTCAGGGACGCGTCCACCTCGCTCTTGGGATCGCCGTCATAGGTGCCGTTGCCGCTGGTCTTGAGTGTCCCGTTGTTGTACCGCACTCCGGTGACGTCCTCTTCCGGCGGACAGCTCACTCCCTCGGCGCCCCAGACCGGCGGCACGTCATCTATCCCGGTGACCTCCGCTCCACCGGTGATCGTCACGTCGCCCAGGGCGGTGAGGCCGGCCTGCACCTGGATGTCCGCCAGCTTCAGGCGGATCAGCTGGCCGACGGATCGTGCAGCCAGCTGTCCGCCGGTGCCGTCCGTGCGGGTGCCCGTCGAGCGCACCAGGAATACGTTGTCGGTGAGCCGGCTGATGGATCGCGAGGCCGACCCGTGAGCACCCACGGCGAATGCCCCCAGGTCGGTCACTGTGGCGGGGTCGACGGGCAACGCCAGCATGGCCCCCGCGCTCTGGGTGGCGATCGCGTCGCTGAGGCCCGCCTCGGCGGCCTCGGCCGCCTGGGCCGCGAAGAAGGTGTTCCTGCCGGTCTGCTGCTCGAGCCGGCCCGCGTAGAAGGTCCCCGCCACGAGCGCGCCGATCACCACCAGTGCGAACACTGCTATGGCCAACGCCATGCCGCGTTCGTCAGACAGCCCTCGAGCTCGCATGCCGGTCTCCTTGTGGGGTGATCCACTCATGGCCGTATCGAGTTGCGAAGCAGCACCTGGGTCACCAGCGCCTCCTCCGGATGTCCCATCGTGCCGAACCCGCCGGCCCGCACGGCATCCTCGGTCAGCCCGCGCACCGTGATCCGGATGCTCTTGACCGCCTTCTCGTCCGCGGTCACCGCTCCCGCGCCGTCGAGATATTCGAGCTGAAACCCATCGTCCGTCAGCGGCCCGAGGACCGGCTCAACGGCGCCACCCGCGCCCACCGACCGGGCGCCGAGCCACCATTCGCCCCCGTCCTGGTGGAGCTTCAGCTCCATCTGCTCGAAGAGTCGCACCGGGGTGTTGAGCGGAACCGCCGGGACGGCCGCAACGGTCAGCGTGATGCCGGGGTTGCCGCCGCAGGCGTTGTTCGCTGTGGCGACGGCTGTGACCGCCGTCTGCTGCCAGGCGTCGTCCGCCTCGTCGTCGGGATCGCCATCCACGAAGAGGTACAGATCCATGGCCGCGGTCGGGATGTTGAGACCGGTCCAGGTGGACCGCGCCAGCACGAGCTGGGTCGCGCCGGCGGCGGGTGCCACACAGACGAACCCGAGGCCCCGCATGGCCCGGTAGACGATCCGGTCCGGGTCTTTCGTGATGATGTCGTTTTGCGCTGCGGTACCGGCCAGCACCGTATTCAGCTCGCGCAGCTCGTTGGGCACCACGACCGAGCCGGTGCGCACGTTGGACTGCAGGCTCACCTGCTCGGCCTGAGCGAGCGAGAGCCGCTGGCTGGTGTTGAGCAGCTGGTACACCGCGCCGGTCACGATGCCCATGATGACCAGGGCGATCAGGACCTCGATGAGGGTAAAGCCGTGGCGTGTACGCATGGGGGTCAGCACTCGATGTAGGTGGTGAGCACCTGCGTGCGGGGGCCGCGCGCGGTGCCGTACGTCGCACTGACATCGATAGTCCGGCCGGAGCCGACGGTGGTCACGTCCCAGGCCAGGGCGACGTGGTCGGTCGTCTCCGGACCACCGTCCACCAGCGCGTTGCACCGCGGCGTCGTGAAGTAGGAGGCGGCGCGGAGCGAATCCACCTTCTGGGTGGCGAGCTGGGCCGCCCTGGTGTCGATCTTTCCACGACCGATCATCCGGCTGACCGCGGCGGACGAGCCGGCCAGGGCCACGAGGCCGATGCTGAGCACCGTGACGGCGACCAGCACCTCGACGATGGTGAACCCCGAGCGTGCGCGCGTCACTTGGTGACCCTCCCCAGGCCGTCGATCGTGATGGTCGAGCCATGGCCGTTGCGCGAGAGGTCGATGTTGGTCGGCGCGGCGCCGAACCCCATGCCGAAGCCGCGCGGGTCGAACTGGATCGAGTCCTCTCCTGCGACGGCAACCCCGTAAGCCTCGGTCAGGTCCACGATCGGCCCCACCGTGTCGGCCGTCGACCCGGCGACGGGGACCAGCCGTGGAGTCGCGCCCACGTAGACGGTATTCCCCTCGACCTTGATCCAGGTGACGCGATTGCTCTGCACCGCGGCGGCGCGCGCCTTGGCGATCATGTTGACCATGGTTGTCCGGGCACCGCGCAGGTCGTTCCGGACCATCGCCGAGCTCATCTTCGGGAAGGCGATCAGTGTCATCAGACCCAGCAGCACCACGACGATCAGCGTCTCGACCAGCGTGAACCCGTTTCGAGATCGCACAGTGATCTCCCCTCTGCGCGTGTCGCGCGGTTCCGGCCCCGATCCACTCCCGGCCGACAGGCGGGAGCCCTGGACAAACCAACAGCAACGCCGGCATTGGCTTGTGATTCCGCGCCACGCGCCGGCGACTGCATGCGTGTGCATGGACACGCGATCCCCTGCGGCAGGCTCAGTGAACCGGCAGCCGCCTCATCTTGTAAAAGAGCGTGCGCAGACTGATGCCCAGCAGCGACGCGGCCTGGCGGCGGTTGCCTCCGGACGCCTCGAGGGCGCGCAGGATCGCCTGGCGCTCGACCGCCTCGACCTGGGACTTGAGGTCGAGACCGAGGTGTGAGCCGCCGTTCAGTGCGCCGTGGCCGTTCCCGTTCCCGTTGCCGTTGCCGTTGCCGGCGACCACGCTGAAGTCCTTCACGTCGAGTCGGCCGTCCCCGGCCAGCGCCGCGGCACGGTCCACGGCGTTCCGGAGCTCGCGGACATTGCCCGGCCAGGCGTGGTGGCTCAGGGCGGCCAGGGCGCCAGGCGTGACGCTCACCGGATGCCCCAGGCGGTGCGCGGCCTGGCCGGCGAAGTGGGTGAGCAGCGCGGGAATGTCCTCCGGCCGCTCGCGGAGCGCCGGCAGGTGGATCCGGACGGCGCCGAGACGCTGGAACAGATCCGAGCGGAACTCACCGCGCCCGACCGCCTCCTCCAGCGACTTGGACGATGCCGTGACCACCCGGACGTCCACCTGCCGGGCGTCGCGGCCGCCGGTGCGGCAGACCCTCCCCTCCTCGAGAACGCGGACCAGCCTGGCCTGCAGCTCGAGAGGAAGTGCGCCGATCTCGTCGAGGAAGAGCGTGCCCTCGTGGGCAAGCTCGAACAGGCCGGCGTGGTCGCCGGTGGCGGCTGGAGTCGCGCCGGCCACGTGACCGAAGAGCTCGGACTCCAGCAGCTGCTCGGGGACTGCGCTGCAGTTGATACTGGTGAAGCTCCGCTCGCTCCGCGGGCTCATCCGGTGGATGGCCCGGGCGAAGACTTCCTTGCCGGTGCCGGTCTCGCCGGTGAGGAGCACCGGAGTGCCGTGGCGTGCGACCCGGTTGGCCATTTCCACGATGTCGCGCATGACGCGGCTCTCGCAGACGACCAGGTCGCTCACGCTGCCGGCTCCCGCGGTCGAGCGCAGGATCTCGACCTCGCGACGCAGCTTCTCCCGCTCTTCCGCCTTGCCGATCGTCATGGTGACCTCGTCGGCACGGACCGGCTTCTGAACCCAGTCGTACGCGCCCTCGCGCATGGCGGCGATGGCCCCCTCCTCGTTCCCCGCCCCGCTCAGCATGATCAGGAGCGCGGAGCCCCCCTCGGCACGGTAGCGGCGGAGGAAAGTGACGCCGTCCATTCGGGGGAACCGGACGTTGCACAGGATGAGGTCGAACGAGCCGGAGGCGGCGCGCTGCAGTGCCCGCTCGGGATCGATCTCGACCACGACCTGATGGCCGGCCTCCTCGAGCACCTGGCCGAGGGACCGGCGGATATCGACGTCGTCGTCAACGATGAGCAAGTGCATCGGCCCTATCCACGAAGGCAGGAAGACTCCAGGTGTCGCGCTCTACCCGAAAAATCCGCGGTCTGCACCGCAGCTATCGGCACCCCATCGGTGCCTCGACCCCGCAAGGACCTTTGCGGGCCCGGCTTCCGGGGCTCGCGCAGGGGCCTGCGCCGCGAATCAACGCAAACGTCGGACCGAACCCGCCGCCTCAGGTGCAGGCGACTGCACCATCCACCGTGGCCGGCGGGATCGGGGGTGCATTGCCGTAGTAGATCACGCAGGTCTGCGCCGTCCGGCTCGGTGCCGACGCCTGGGCCGACCAGCCGGCGGAGGTGGCGCTCACGACGGTGATGGTGACGCCCTGCGACGGCCGGTACGCCAGGTTGGCGAGGTTCGGTATGACACCACCGTAGTAGTTGGCGTTCTGGACCCAGTAGGTCTCCTGGACGCCGGCCAGGTTTCTGAGGTCCGAGCGCATGGCGGTCACGACCGCCTTTTCCTTCGAGTTGGCGAACTTCGGGATCGCGATCGTAGCGAGGATGCCGATGATCACGACCACGATGAGCAACTCGATCAGGGTGAAGCCTCTGTTTCCGGCTCGCATAGGTTCCCCCGTGCCCACGCACGGCTCCTTGAAGTTCGATGCCCCTGGTCCGGTTGCGTTTCCGCCCGCTCGGCGGTGAAAGAAAGAGGCGGCGGACCATTCCGCCGCCCCTGTACAGCTCCTGCATTCAGCTCCCGCTTAGTAGCACTTCGGCGCGCCCTCGACATCGGTGGCGGCCAGGCCGGCGCCGCCGGAGTACGTGGCCGGATCGCCCACGAAAATGCCGCAGATGTCGTTCGACGCGCTGGTGACGGCCGGGTTGGTGACCGTCGCGGACCAGCCCGCGGCGTCGGTGTAGTTGATGGTGACGGTGTTGTTGGCCGAGGGGCCGAAGGCAACCACGCCTGCACCGCCGACGCCGTTGGTCTGCGTGGCCGCGTGGCCACCAGCGTAGTCCTGGTTATCCGAGAAGAACCCTTCCTGCGCGGTGACCAGGTTACGCAGGTCGGACTTCATCGAAGCCACGACGGCCTTCTCCTTCGTGTTGGCGAACTTCGGGATCGCGATGGCGGCCAGGATGCCGATGATCACGACCACGATCAACAGCTCGATCAGGGTAAAGCCCTTGCGGTTCGTCATACTTCCTCCAGAAAAGTGAGCGGCGACGTGGCCGAGCCGACATCGGGACGCGGTCGGACTGCTCGGGGGTAAGGCAACACATATGCCACCCCCCGGGCGTGCGCTCCCAACGTGATATAGGCGATGCGCTTATGGTGGGCCGGACAATCTTTGCGCGAGACGGGCTGGACCGCGTGGAACAGGATTTTGCAAGAGCCGGGTCACACCATCGTCCGGACGCGCGCCAGGCTGCGCTACCGCCGGGCGACGAATGTAGATCGGCGGGCGCAGCCTGGTGGACCGAATCGAGGCGGGAGGGCGCTCCTGCGGGCGACTACACCTTCACTTCCACCTGTTCCTCGTAGCGGCTGAGCTTGCGATAGAGGGTCGAGGGGTCGATCCCCAGCACCTCGGCGGCGCGGGTCTTGTTGCCCCCTTCCGCCTGCAGCACCCACATGATGTAGGCCCGCTCGATCACTTCCAGGGTGGGATTGCGGTACGACCGCTCCGCGACCAGCGGCTCCTTGCGGCGCTTGGTGATCCGCTCCGGCAGGGCGGAGGCCTCGATCAGGCTGCCGCGGCTCAGCACCACGGCGTGCTCCAGCGCGTTCTCCAGCTCCCGGACGTTGCCCGGCCACTCGTAGACCATCACGGCGTCGAGCGCGTCCGACGACAGCGCCTTGGGCTCGCCGCCGCTCTCCTGGGCCATCGCCTGGAGAAAGGCCTCGAGCAGGAGCAGCAGGTCGTCCCGCCGGTCGCGCAGCGGCGGCAGGTTGAGGGCGATCACGTTGAGCCGGTAGAAGAGGTCGGAGCGGAAGTTGCCCCGGCGGATCTCCTCCTCCAGCTCCCGGTTGGTGGCCGCGATGATCCGGACGTCCACCGGGATCGCTTCGGTCGCGCCGACCGGGATCGCCTCGCGCTCCTGCAGCACCCGGAGGAGCTTCACCTGGAGCGACGGCGGCATCTCGCCCACCTCGTCGAGGAAGAAGCTGCCGCCCCGGGCTGCCGCGAAGAGCCCTTGCTTGTCCCGCACCGCGCCGGTGAACGACCCCTTCACGTGGCCGAACAACTCGCTCTCCAGCAGGTTCTCGGGGAGCGCGCCGCAGTTGATCGAGAGGAACGGTCCGTCCGCGCGGGTGGAGAGATTGTGGATGTAGCGGGCGACGACCTCCTTGCCGGTGCCGCTCTCACCCTGGATCAGCACGGTGGACTCGGTCGGCGCCACGTGCTCCGCCAGCTTGAGCAGCTCCAGGAAGCGCTTCGACTTTCCGATCGGCCGGGTGACCGCGGTTCGGTCCCGGCGGCGGATCTCCTGCTTGAGCTGCTTGTTCTCCACCCGCACCGCCCGGAACTCGCAGGCGCGACGGAGGATCGCCACCAGCTCGTCGTTGGAGAACGGCTTCTGGATGTAGTAGAAAGCGCCGGAGTTCACGGCGCTGATCGCGCTCTGGAGCGACGCCTGCGCGGTCATCAGGATCACCGGGGTCATGGGATCCTGCTCCCGCGCGGCGTTCAGGATGTCGAGGCCGGAGACCTGCGGCATCCGCACGTCGGAGAGGATCAGGTCGTGGACGCCGGACCGGATCTGCTCCAGCCCCGCCTTCCCTCCCTGGGCCGTAGTGACCTCGAACCCTTCGTTCCTGAGCAGGATCCTGAGAGTGTCCAGGATGCCCGACTCGTCGTCGACCACCAGGACCGAGGGCTTCTGACTCATGCGGCGTCCTCCGCCATCATCTTGGCGGGTAGAAAGATGGTGAAGATGGTTCCGGTGCCCGGTCCCGATTCGACCAGGACCAGCCCCCGGTGCGCCTCGACCGCGCGCTGCACGATCGCCAGCCCGAGCCCGCTGCCACCCTCCCGCCCGGAGACGAAGGGGTCGAAGAGCCGGCTCCGGATCTCGTCCGGGATCCCGGGCCCGTCGTCCCGCACCTGCAGGCGAACGGCGTGCTCCAGGTTGGTCCCGTGGGGAATGTCCCCCGAGGAGACCGCGGCGACGCTGACACAGACTCTGATCGGACCCCGCGCCGCCTGCACCGCGTTGAGGACCAGGTTGGCGATGACCCGATGCAGCAGGTCCTCGTCCCCTTCCATAATAGTGTGCCCGCCCTCGATCACGATCTCCGCGTCCGGGCGGCACTCCGGGTGAGCCTTGATCAGCCTGACGACCGCGGTGATCACCGAATGAATGTCGATCGCCACGAACTGCGTCGCCCGCACCCGGGCGAAGTCGAGGAACTCGCTCAGCAGCCGGCTCAGCCGGTCGCTCTCCCGGACGATCAGCCCGGCGAGGAAGCGCTCGTCCTCGTCGGCGTGACGGGAGCGGGCCAGCTGCTCGACCGAGCTCCGGATGGACGCCAGCGGATTGCGGATCTCGTGCGCCAGGGACGCGCTGAGCGCCGCGACCGACTCCAGCCGCTCGGCCCTGGCGTGCAGCTCCTGCACTTCCTTGAGGTCGGAGATGTCGGTGAAGATGGCGGTCACCGACGGCGCCTCCTGGGTCTCCTGCCGGAATGTGGTGGTGCTGAGCCCGATGGGGAAAGTCCGCCCCCCCTGGTGGGAGACGACCCCTTCGCCGCGGCTGATCTTGCGGCCGTTGCGTATGCCGGCCACGACCGCCGCCCAGAGCTCACTGGAGCGGACCTTGAGCTGGTCGAGCACCGGCAGCGCGATCAGCGCCTCCCCCTCGAGATCCAGCAGCCGCTCGGCGGTGGGATTGATGAACGCCAGCCGCCCCAGCCCGTCCACCGTCAGGACTCCCGAGCGGATGTTGCGGAGAATGTCGTCCGCCTCCAGCCTGACCCGCTGGAGCTCGGTGGCGAGGGTCTCCTGCTCCATCCCCGCCTCGCGGAGGCGGTGCCCGAGCACCGCCACGATCGCGAATACCAGGTTGAACACCACCATCTGGGCCCAGAAGGGCGCGTCGGGCGCGTCCGCGCGGGTCCACAGCGTATCGCCCAGGAACAGCGCCGAGGCGAGAATCGCGGTCAGGGCGCCGGTGGCCGGGGGCATCAGCAGCGCGTAGGCCGCCACCACCAGGACGTAGAGCGCGGGAAAGGCCGACTGGGGCTGTCCCGCGAAGTGCACCACCGTCGTGACCACGCCCAGGTCCACCAGTGCCTGGATCAGGAGAAACGTCTGCCCGGGCCGCCGGCGCCGCAGGTGGACGATATAGAACCCGTAGGCGGTGAACGTCAGCGCGATCACCACCGCGATGCTCACCAGGAACGACTCCTGGGGCCGCTCGGTCCAGACGAGGCCGGCGCCCATCAGGATGCCGACCGCGAGAATCAGCCGCCCGATGAACAGCCAGGACAGGAGCGTACGCTGGTCGGGAAGCGAGCTGCGGCCTGCCCGCTGATCGGATGGCATCGTGCCTCGGACGCTCAGACTGGACTTGGGGGGAGTCAGCCGAAGATAGAAAGGAGGACCTATCATTACAATCCATATGCCCTGGTTCGTCTACCTCGCCCGATGCGCTGACGGCACCCTCTATACCGGCGTCACCACCGATCCCGCGGCCCGGGAGCGGGCCCACAATGCCGGACGGGGCGCGGCCTACACCCGGTCCCGGCTGCCGGTCCGATTGGTCCATGTCGAGCCGGCGGCCGGACGCGGCACCGCGCTGCGGCGGGAGCTGGCGATCAAGCGGCTCACCCGGAGAGAAAAGGAGGCGATCGTGGCAAGGCGGGTGACCGCCACCGGATTCGGCGGCTTCCGGCCCCAGGCGCTGGCATTCCTCCGGCGCCTGGCACGGAACAACCGGCGGGAGTGGTTCGAGCGCAACCGGGCCGTCTACGAGACCGAGGTCCGCGACCCGATGCGCGCGCTGGTCGAGGAGATGGACGTCCGCCTCGCGAGACTGGCCCCCGAGCTCACCGGGCACACTCGGCATTCGATCTTCCGCATCCACCGCGATGTCCGGTTCTCCGCCGACAAGTCTCCCTACAAGACCAACGCCGCGTGCCAGTTCTACCATCAGGACGCGGGCCGGGGCGCCGGACAGGACGCGAAAGCGGCCGGCGCCGGACTCTACTTCCAGCTGGCGGCCGGCGAGTGCTTCGTGGCCGGCGGGATGTGGATGCCGGCAAGGGCGCCGCTCGACCGGATCCGCGAGGCGATCGCGGAATCACCCGATGTGTGGGACGGTCTGCTCCGGGCGCCCGCCTTTCGCCGACGGTTCGGCCGGCTGGACACGGAGTCGATCCTCAAGCGCATGCCGCGGGGCTATCCGGAGAGCCACCCGGCGGCTGACTGGCTGCGCTACCGCTCGTTCACCGCGACCAGGATGATGAGCGAGCGCGAGGTCCACAGCCCGCGTCTGCCTGCGATTCTCGCAAGGGACTTTGCCGTCCTCACTCCCCTGGTACGGTGGCTCAACCACGCGGTCGGGTACCCGGCGCTCGACCGGCGGTTCTGATGGCGTGCGGCTCGCGCGCTACCTTCGTGATGTGCGTCACGTCGGGGGAAGCCCCCTCCCCCGAATTTTCCCGGTTAGCGTGAACCTGGTGGGGCATTACGACGCATTCCCTCGTAGTCAGGACGGACGAAGACCAGTCGCTGGTGGGCCGCGCGGAGGAGCTCGCATCCCTCTCGATGGTCTCGCAGGAGTGGACCGCCCTCACCTCGTCACAGATCGCAGAGAGCGCCCGCGATCTGCTGATCGATGTCCTCCACCCGTCCGCGGCCTATGTACAGCTGCATGGCCGCACGGTCCATGAGCCCTTCCGCTCGGCCGCAGGTATGTCTCGGCCCGGCCTGCACTTCGCCGAAACTTCGATCGGACCGGACGGCGCGCTGGGCCGCCTCGCCGCCGGGTCGTCACGGCCCGATTTTCCCGACGAGTTCGAGCGCCTTGTCCTGGAGACGGTTGCGGGCCAGGTAGGGATCGCCCTGCGCCACACCCACCCCCACAGGCTTCCGGGGCTGGCCCGCCGGCGTCGCCGCAGCCTCCGGCCCGCGGCGGTCGCGGCGCTTGGTACTCAGGCGCTGGCCGAGGGGTTCAGCGATCGGCTGCTGGACGAGTCCCTGTCGTGGATCCGGCGCTGCCTGCGGGTGAATCTGGCCGCGATCCTCGAGCTGGCGGAAAGCCGGTCCACGGTTCTGCTCCGGGCCGGTGCCGGCTGGGATCCGGAGGCGAGCCTGGCCGAGATGCCGGCGGGTCCCGACAACATCCTGGGGCACGCCCTCCGCTCCTGCCAACCCGTGACTGTGGACCTTCAGGATCCGGGGGCCGCCCCCCCGATTCCGGAGCTGCTCGCTCAGCGCGGCGTGACGAGCTGCATGCACGCTGCCATCCAGGCCCGGCAGGGGCCGTACGGTCTGCTGGGTGCCTACAGCATGGAGCCGCGGGTCTTTTCCGCTGATGAACAACATTTCCTGCAGAGTGTCGCCAACGTGCTGGGTGCCGCGGTACAACGGCATGCCCGGGAGGTCGAGCTGGACGAGCTGCTGGTGCAGACGCGCCGTGCGGTGGGAATCGTCTCGCACGATCTCGGCAACCCGCTGACCACGATTCAGATCTGTGCCAATGCCCTGCTCGACGACGATCCGCCGCCCCTCGATGGTGTCCGTCACATGGCGCAGCTCATCCAGCGCTCCGTGAGCTGGATGCGGCAGATGGTCGTGGACCTGCTGGATCGCACCAGTCTGGATGCCGGACTGCTGATGCTGAAGCGGAGCGCCACCGCCGTCTCGGACGTGATCGGCGCGGCGCAGATCATGTTCGCCCCGGTGGCCCGTGAGAGCGAGGTGGAGCTCGTGGTAGTCGCAGATCCCGTCCTGCCACCGGTGGACGCCGACCGGAGACGTCTCCTCCAGGTTCTCTCCAACCTGCTCGGCAATGCCATCAAGTTCACCCCGACGGGCGGACGGGTCGAGCTCTCGGCAACCAGGGACCCCAAGGAGGGCGCGGTCCGCTTCCAGGTGAGCGACACGGGCCGCGGGATCCCCGCCGATCATCTGGGGCACATTTTCGATTGGTACTGGCACTCGGACGAATCCGGTCGTCGTCCCGGTACGGGGTTGGGGTTGGCGATCGCGTACGGCATCGTCGAGGCACATGGGAGCCGGCTCCACGTGGAGAGCGTGCCGGACCTCGGCAGCACCTTCTGGTTCACCCTCCCGGCGGCCGGTCAGGATTGATGGAGCGGATCCCCATGCACACCTCGGCTGGCCCAACCACGCAATCAGCCCGCGAGGACCTCGCCCGGATCGGGGCGGGTCTCGTGGCGAAACCCTACGTCAGGCGAGGCGTCTCCATGAGCAACGAGACGATTCGCATCATCCTGGTGGACGACCACGCGATGGTCCGGGAGGGGCTCAGGCTCCTTCTACGGGGGGCGCCAGACATGGTGGTGGTGGGCGAGGCGGGAGACGGCGTGGCGGCCGTGGCCTTGGTCGAGCGGATGGGTGCCGACGTCGTGGTCCTCGACCTGGACATGCCCGGCGGAGACGGGCTGTCCGCCCTCCGAGGGCTTCTGAAGGTGCTTCCCACCGTCAGGGTACTCATCCTCACGGTGCACGCCGAGCATGAGCGACTGCTCACTCTATTGGACGCCGGTGCGCAGGGCTATCTCACCAAGGAGGCGGCATCGAGCGACCTGGTGGACGCAATCAGGGTCGTCGCGTCAGGTGAGATCTACGTGCGTCCCGCCGCCGCCCGGCTTCTGGCGGCGGCGGTGGTCCCGCAATACGCAGCCAAGACGGCTCGAGGCCGCTTTCACGAGCTCAGCGAGCGCGAGCAGACAGTGCTGACGATGGTGGCACAGGGATACAGCGGCGCGGAGATCGCGCGGAAGTTCAACCTGAGCAGCAAGACCGTGGACGCCTATAAGCACCGGATCCACGAGAAGCTCGGCCTGGGACACCGCACCGACTACGTGCGGTTCGCGATCGAGGCGGGAATCCTGGGGCTGTGATCGGCGGCCCCGGCGGCCGCCTCGAGCGCGCGCGGTTCCTTCAGGTACTGGTGAACGTAGTGCACCGCCTCCGCTCCCTCACCGACGGCGGCGGCCAGCCGTTTCACCGAGCCGTGGCGTACGTCGCCGGCCACGAAGACGCCGGGCATGCTCGTCTCGAGGTCGAAGGGCCGCCGCTCCAGCTGCCACTCGGCCATCGCCACGGGATCGTCGCGCAGATCCTTTCCGGAGTAGATGAACCCCTGATCGTCTCGGCGAACGGCCTGGCCGAGCCAACCGGTGTCGGGGGTCGCGCCGATGAACACGAAGAGCCCCTGCGCCGGAACCCGCTCCGTCTCGCCGGTCTCGAGGTTCTTGATGACCAGGCGCTCCAGATGGCCGTTCCCTTCCGCCTCGACCACCGTGCTGCGGAGCCGCACCTCGATGTTGTCCTGGCGGCGGATCCGCTGCACCAGGTAGGCGGACATGGTCTCCTCCAGCGATGACTCGATCGCCACGAGGACGACCCGGCGGGCATACTGCGCCAGAAGGAGCGCCGCCTGGCCGGCCGAGTTCCCTCCGCCGAGGATGTAGATCTCCTGGTCGCGGCACGCCGTCGCCTCCGCGGTGGCGGCACCGTAGTAGATGCCGGCGCCCACGAGGGGCCGGCACCCGGGAGCGTCGAGCCAGCGGAACGAGACGCCGATGCTGAGGATGACGGCGTCCGAGGTGAGCTCGGTTTCGTTGTCGAGCGCGACCAGGCGATGCCCGCCTTCGCTCCGCAGGCCGGTGGCGTTGCGGGTGACCAGTATCTCGACACCGAATCGCTCGGCCTGCTCGACGGTGCGGCTGGCCAGATCGCTCCCGCTCAACCCTCTGGGAAACCCGGGGTAGTTCTCGATGAGCCCGCTGTAGCTGGCTTGGCCACCCGGCAGGTCCCGCTCCACCACCACCGTTCGGAGACCATCGGTCGCTCCATAGATGGCGGCCGACAGTCCCGCCGGCCCCCCGCCGACGATGATGAGATCGTACACCAGCGAGTCGGGCTCGACATCGAGCCCGAGTGTGGTCGCGACCGCCGCCACATCGGGATCCACCAGATACGAGCCGTCGGGGAAGAGCACCACGACGGACTTGTCGGGATCCGCGCCCATCCGGGTGGCGAGCGCCCGGGCATCCTCCTCCGCGTCGACGTCCAGCCAGCGATAGCTGGCCCGGCTCTTCGAGAGGAACGCCTTGATCTGGTGGACCCGGGGCGACCAGCGCTTGCCGACGACCCGTACTTCGCCCTCGACGAGCCGTGGATGCAGGGCCCTGCCACCGGCCACGGAGCCTCCTCCCATCCCTTATGCGTGGCTCGGGGTCGGATGGTGCAGCGTCGCATCCTTGCCCCACGACCGGAGGCGGAAGCTGAGCACCACGAGGAGGATTCCGAAGACCAGCGCGTAGGCCCCGATCCAGAGCACGATGGTGAGCGCACCGGCGCCCGGGAACACCGCGACCAGCACGCCAAAGACGAGCGAGGCGATCCCGCCTAGCACCAGCAGCCACTCGCCCTTGATCTGCTTCCGCAGGCGCACCGCGGCGAACAGCTCCAGCACCCCGGTCACGATGGCCCAGGCGGCGATGACGTACAGCAGGGCGAGCGCGGTGATGCCGGGCCAGAACAGCGTCACGGCGGCCGCGAGTATGCCGACGATCCCCTCGAGCAGCAGCACCCCCCAGTGACCCTCGCCCCGGCGCCTCACCGCGGAAACGATGGAGAGCACTCCGTCCACGAAGGCGTAGGCCCCGAACACCAGGATCAGCGCGGCGAGCGAGACCACGGGTGCGACGAACGTGATGATTCCAAACAGTATGCCCGCCAGACCGCGGAGCAGGATCACCCACCAGTTCCTGGACAGCGCAGCGACATCGTTGAGCGTATCGCGCATGGCCTGCCTCCTTGTCCCGTTACCTCGCGTTACCCGGTCCGGAGGAAGCTTACGGCGTCCCGGGCGGGGCCGCCGCCGGGAAATCTCCCGGCCGAGATTCCCGGTTGCCCGACACCGTGACCACTGTGGCGACCCTACGTTGACGTGCTGCGGGAGCACGAATTTTACGACAGCAGGAGGCGACAGCATGCGTAGCGACATGGACATCCAGAAAGATATCGTAGCTGAGCTGAAGTGGGACCCGAGCCTGCGGGACGACGATGTCGCGGTCTCGGTGCGGGACGGCGTGGTCACGCTGGCGGGCTTCGTGGACAGCTTTTCCGACAAGTGGAAGGCCGAGCGGATCGCGGGGCAGGTGAAGGGCGTCAAGGCGATCGCGAACGACGTGGAAGTCCGCCTGCCGAGCAGCTCGGCGCGGACCGATCCGGAGATCGCCCGCGCGGTCCTGGAGAACCTCAAGTGGAACGTCAACGTGCCCGACGACCGCATCAAGGTGAAGGTCAGCAACGGATGGGTCACCCTCGAAGGCGACGTGGACTGGTACTACCAGAAGGAGGCGGCGGAAAACGCCGTCCGTGACACGGTCGGAGTGAAAGGCGTCACCAACATGATATCGATCCGGTCCCGCCCTTCGCCGAGCGGCCTCAAGGAGAGGATCCGGGAGGCGCTGCAGCGCGGTGCGATCTTCGACGCCGATCGGATCACGGTCGAGGTCGAGGGCACCAAGGCGATCCTGCGAGGGACCGTCAGATCGTACGTCGAGATGAGGGACGCCGAGCGGGCGGTGCGCGCCGCGCCGGGCATCACGGAAGTCGAGAACCGGCTCACCGTGGACCCGACTGTATTCGCAGGCGTCTGAGACCGCAGGCGTCTGAGACCAACGACTATCGGCATGAGGAGAAGCAAAATGGCATCATCACGCGAGAAGCAAAGAGAGGGCGAAGGCACGACGGCCACGAGCGAGGGACGCACCAAGGGCAACGGCGGGGGCTCAGGCTCCCGGAGCACGGCAGTCGAGCGCTCGAGGGCGGGCGAGGAAGCCGGCCAGCGGGGCATGACCCGGGGTGGGCGGCTTGCGGGCGCTGGTCTTCAGAATTGGCCGGTGCTCCTCCGGGCGGGAGTCACAACGAGCCCGTGGGAGCTTGCGCGCCGCATGGCCGAGGACATCGATCAGCTGTTCGACTCCCTGCGGCTGGGTGAAGCGGGAATCACGCCCATGGGCGGATCCTCCGCTCTCCGTGCCTCGCGCAGCGGGCGGGACGCCGGGCTCACCAGCCGCAACCTCTTCGCGCCCCCCATCGAGGTGCAGCAGCGGGAGGACGCGGTGGTCGTGCGGATGGATCTGCCGGGCGTCGGGGCCGACGAGATCGACGTCACGGTGGAGGACGGAAACCTGATCATTTCCGGCGAGCGCCGGCAGGAAAACCGTGATGAGCGCGAGGGACTCATCCGCACCGAGATCAGCTATGGCACCTTCTATCGGTCGATTCCCCTGCCGGACGGTGCCGACGAGGACCAGCTGACCGCCCAGCTCCGCGACGGGACGCTGGAAGTGATGATTCCCCTCACGGCCAAGGAGCCGGCTCGCCGAGTGCAAGTGCAACCGGCGCAGCAGCAGCTGGGGCAGCCGCAACAAGGCCGGCCGCAGCAGGGTCAACAGCAGCAGCAGGGTCAACAGCAGCAGCAGGGTCAGCAGCAGTCGTAAAGGGTGGGCCTGGGGGTCGGCGCGGCTAGCGGTGCCGCTTCACCCCCACCTGCCGGCACCACGGCAGGACCGGGCAGGCGGAGCACCGTGGAAGGCGCGCGGTACAGATGTGCTTGCCGAAAGGGACGAGCAGTGCGTTGATCTCCACCCAGTAGCGAGGCGGCAGCCTGTTCTCCAGCTCGGCCATGGTGCGCTCGGGAGTCGGGGTTCTAACGTAGCCCCAGCGGTTGGTCACCCGGTGCACGTGGATATCCACGCTGATGCTCGCCCTGCCGCAGGCGATCCCCAGGGCGAGGTGGGCGCACTTGGGGCCCACCCCCCGGAACGACCGGAGCACCTCTTCGTCGCAGGGCAGCTCGCCGCCGTAGCGCCGCTCGGTCGCGCGCGCGATCTCCAGAATCTGCCCGGCCTTGGCCGCATGGAACGTGGTATCGCGGATGAGCCCGTCGAGCCTGGCCGGGCTGAGCCGCGCCAGTGCGGATGGAGTGGGCGCTGCCGCGAAGAGCCGCCGCGCGGCCACCAGGCTCACCTCGTCGCGGGTACGAATCGAGAGCACGCACCCCACGAGCTGGTGAAAGAGGCTGCGGTAGCCCTCTTCCGCCAGCGCGAACATGGCGGCCTTCGGGAGCGGCCGCACGGCGGCTCGGATCCGCTCGAGGACCGTGTCGATCCGGAACGGCCGCTTGGCGCTGCGGGAGGCTCTGCTACGCGGAGGCTCGCCCGCGGCGGTCGACTCCCGCATACGCCGGTTGAGGGTAGCGCCGTCGCTCCGCCATGCCCCGGGCCGGCAGCGCAGTCAGCGAGCTGGGGGCGTCGAGGTGCGCCCCGTCGTACACCCCGACTCCCAGTCGGTCCACCAACTCGCCGCCGAGCCAGGCGGTGACCACCGAGAGGCCGGCACCGAGCAGCCCCGCCACCACGGCCCCCGTAGGCGGGTCGGCCGGCTGGTCGCGGCGGAGATACCAGCTCAGCGCGAAGAGCGCGACGACGATGACGTTTCCCACCCCATGGATCAGGCCGATCCGCTTGGCGCGCGTGCCTCGGGGGATGGCGAGCCAGTCCACCGTCCCCGGTATCGCGGCAGCCAGGCCCGTGACTACACCCGCGCCGATCATGTAGAACGCCGTCCTGGCCCAGACCGGAGTGCCGGTCACGAGGGAGATCACGTCGAACACCACGGCGGTCGCCAGCAGACCGAGTGGGAAGACGATCAGCATCTGGTGCACCGGGTGGCCGGCCAGCTTCGCTCTGCTTTCCATAGAGACCTCGTCAGCTCTGGAGTTGGTCCTGGATCGCCTGCAGGCTGGCCAGATGCTTCTCCAGGGTCGCCTGTGTCTTCTGGAGAAATTCGCGGACGTCCGCATCCCGGGCCGCGGGCAGGAGCTGGTTCCGGATCGCGTCGATGTTGGCCCGATGGGCATCGACCTGTCCCGCCACGTAGGCGCTGTCGAACTGGACGCCCTCCAAGGCCTTCAGTCCGGCGATCTCGCGAGCCGTATTGCCGGCCGACGGAGGCAGCACCGCCACACCCTTCCGGCGGGCGAGGGCCTCGACCTCCGCGCGGTTCTTCATGTGGTCCTCGACCAGCTGCCGGGCGATCTTCCTGACGTCCGGCGACTGCGCCCGGGCCGCTCCGAGCTCGCCGAGCTGGATCTCCGCGCTGTTGACGACTTCGAGACGGGAGAGGATCCCGCTCAGGATCGCCTTGCCTTCATTGGAGGCCGTACCACTTGGGGCGGTGTCCTCCACCGCCGCGGTATCGGTCGTCATCCCGGTCTCACTTCCGCGACCGGCCGCCGAGTCCTGGCGGCCGCCCTGGGTACAGGCGAGCAGGAGCGCCAGCCCTGCCAGGGGCGCGCAACTCGATCGCATCGGCTCCTCCTCTTGAAGTTCAGGAGGAAAATGGCCTGAGCGTATGGCTCGGGATGTGATGCAGGTCCCGCCGGGGGGGACCGGACTGGGAAGGGACCGTTAAGACCGCTGCGCCGGCCAGTCGTAGAGGGACCGGTACAGCTCCTGGTTCCGCTGAATGATCCGCACGTAACCCCGGGTCTCGACGAACGGGATCCGCTCGGCGAACACCTCCGGGTCGTCCACGCCGGTGCGCCGGGACCAGCGCTCCACCCGGCTGGCGCCGGCGTTGTACGCGGCCAGGATATGGCTCGGCTCCGTGTACCGGACGGCCAGCTCCTGGAGATGATAGGAGCCCAGTTGCAGGCTCACGTCCGGCTGGTACAGCAGCACCGGGTCCCATACCGGATAGCCGAGCGATCCCGCGAGCTTGCCGCCCAGATCGGGCATCACCTGCATCAGGCCCCGCGCGCCCGCCGGCGAGGTGGCCCCCGGATTGAACATGGACTCCTGCCGGATCAGCGCCGCCACGAAGCTGGGATCGAGCCCCTGCTCCGCGGCCTCGGCCAGCAGCGCGTCCTGATGCACCACAGGGTACACCAGGCGATAGGTGCGGGCGTCCGCCGGGGCGCCCCTGGCGAGCGCCTTGCGGGCGAGCTGGATGGCCTGGGAGGCGAGTCCCTGCGAGCGCAGCGCGTTGGCGACCGCGAGCATCCGCTCGGTGGTCGCCTCGGAAGCACGCGACAGGCGCTCGTGCTCCCAGCGCGCCTCCGAGGTCATCCCGAGCCGCGTCAGCAGCGCCGCCCTCCGGACCGCCGAGTCGGCGTCGGGCACCGGCATGAACGTGTCCACCGCCTGCGAGGGCGCCCAGGCCGGCACGCCCAGACGGCGCGCGGCCAGGCTGGCATAATAGGACGTCGGATCTCCGACCGTGGACCTCCTCCAGCGGGCGTGCGCCTTCACGCTGTCGCCGGAGATGGACCACGCGCGCCCGGCCCAGTAGACCGAGGCGGACGCCTCGTCGCTCCGGGGGTACCGGCGGGCCAGCTCGTCGAACTCGCGCGCCGCCATGGCCGCGTCGCCGGTCAGCAGCTCCACCATCGCGGCGCGGAAGCGCGCGGCCGGTGCGAACCGGCTGGTCGGATAACGCAGGGCTGCCCGCCGGTAGTAAGTCCGGGCCAGGCGGTCGGCGCGGTCGTCCGAGGCGAGGTCGCCCAGGAGGAACAGGGCGGAGGAAGCGGCCGTGGTGTCGCGGGGGTACCTGGCGCCGATCTCGACCAGGGCGGCGCGCCCCTCCACCACCTGGCCGTCGCGCACCAGCGACCGGGCGCGCAGATACGCCGCCGACGCGGCCATCCAGGACGGAGACCTGACCAGATTGAACTGGAAGGCCGCGTCGGCATGGCGCCCGATCCTGGCGAGCGCCGAGGCATACCCGTAGCGCTCGGCCTGCCCGCCGAGCCCGGCGGACAGGGCTTTGGGGTAGCCGGCCACCGCCCGGGACGCGAGCCCTGCCTCGTCGGCCGCCCGCGCGACGAGAAGCTCCTCCTCGACCGTCAGCGGGGCGTAGACGCTGTCCAGCAGCCCGATAGCCGCCCGCAGGTCGGAGGCGGCGCCACCCGCGGTCACCAGCGCGAGGAGGTCGCGTCGCACCGCCGCGCGGGGCCCGCTGTCCGCGGTCATCCGCAGCCGCAGCCGGAGGGCCGTGAGCCGCGCTCCCGCCGCGCCGTAGAGCCGGGCGGCCCCCTCGAGGTCGCCGGTGCGCTCGTGCGCGGCAGCCTCTACCGAGCGGATGCGCTCGCGAGGAAGGGACGCACGGATCCGGTCGTAGATCCGGGACCGGCCCGCGCTGTCGCCGGTGACCGCGGCGGCCCGGATCAGAATCCAGTCGGACACCAGGGGCAGCATGGCGGCCGCGCGCTCGTAGCTCGCGGCGGCGCTGTCGCGCGCGTCCACCCGGTCGAGCGCCGAGGCGAGCAGGAAGAGCCGCTCCCCCTCGGATTCGGCGTCACGCCCTCGCGGCGCCGCGAGGGCGTGCATCAGGGCCGTCGAGTCGCTCCCGCGCTCGAGTGCGGAGCGCGCCAACAGCACTCGGCCCCGGCCGTCGAACAGCGAATCGAGCCACGCCTCCCCCTCGAGGAGACGCCCCACCTCGGGCCACCCGCCCCACCGACTCGCTGCCGACGCC
>CAMPKP010000024.1 GCA_946887295.1 uncultured Gemmatimonadota bacterium
CGCAGGCGGCCCGCTGCCCGGAGGCGGGTTGAGCGTATCGACCGGAGGCACCGAGCCGTCCGAGCTGAGTGACGACCCGCCATCACATGCGCCGCTGGCGATCGCCAACCCGGCGCATGCTGCGAGGCTGAGTCGAATCGCCCTGCGAAGCGCTCTCATGTCCACAACCGCCCAGGCCCCGGGGATCCGGCGTTCCAATGAGTGCAATGTCTTGCACGGGGCCAGGGGTGTCAACGGCGGGAGTCGGGACGTGGCTTCGGGATGAGGGCGGTGGGACTCGAACCCACGACCTAGGGATTAAAAGTCCCTTGCTCTACCAACTGAGCTACGCCCCCGTGCGGCCAAGCGTCGCTGCCACCGAAACCTACATGCGTCGCCCCGGCGCCGACACTGCGGACCCCGGCCCGCCGGTCGTTGCCGGGGCTTTTCCACGCTGATGGTGATTTTGTGACTCAGGTCACCGACCCAATATCCCGACGCGGCCAAATCTGATGTTCATTCTTCCCGGTCACCGGCCCCGAGATGGACGACTTCGAACCCACATCTGGCTTTCCCCTGATTCGGACGGTTCTCGTCGTGGACGACGCCGGCGTGGTCAGGCGGCTCTCCTTTCGAGTGCTCTCCGAGGCGGGCTACCGGGTCTTCGAGGCGGCCGGCGCCGTGGAAGCGCTCGAAGTGATAGCGATGCTGAATGGAAGGCTGGACCTCGTGGTGGTGGACGTCGTGATGCCGGAGGTCAACGGGGTGGACCTGGTCCGGCTGATCCGGGAGCAGTGGGACGGGCCCGGCGTCCTCTTCATGTCGGCGTTCCCGGCCGAAGTGCTGGCGCGCGAGGGCCTGAAGGATTTGCGGGTGCAGTTCCTGGCCAAGCCGTTCACCCGGGACGAGCTGCTGGGCGCCGTCGCACGGGCGCTCGGGCCTCCGCGGCACGAAGGCCTCCCGGCCCCGCTCTCACGACCACAGGATTCCTAGGCTCTCGCTCAAGCCCCGCGATCCACCCTCGCCAGCTCCATCGCCGCCTCCACCAGATCGCCGGCCACCGCAAAGCGAGCTCGCGCACGGGCGGCAGCCGGCCCGTTCAGTGCCTCCGCGAATCGAGGGTCCCAACCGACCGAGTCGCCCCGCAGAGAGGCGTCGAGTGCCGCGTGCAGCTCCGAGCTCTGGAGCGGCTTGGCGAGGCAGCCACCGGCCGCGGATATACCCGCCTTCGCGCCGCTCAGACAGATGACGGGCAGGTCGGGCCGGAACAGCCGCAGGGTTCCAAGCAGCACCGCGCCCGATACCCCGGGCAGATCGAGCTCCGTCAGCACCAGTCGAAAGCTCCGAGGCAGCCGCTGGATCAGCTCCAGCCCCGCGATTCCGTTGGAGGCCTGGACGACCTCCATGCCGCGGAGCTCCAACAGACGCCTCGAATGCCGGCGCGACTCCACGTCATCATCGATCAGCAGCACCAGCCCGCCATCCCGGTCCGGGTTCGACGCTTCCATGCCCGCTCCCCGTGAAGGTCGGTCTCAATGTGCGGGCGAGGGCCCGGTGCACTCAGCGTCAACCGTCACCGCGGCGATGTGCCTACGTCCGGGAGCACCTGGCGGGCGGTGAGGTCGGTCACGAGCCCTTCGTGTGCGCTGGCGGCGCGGTGCCGCGAGCCGGGCAGATCGCCGGCTCGTGACGAGATGAGACCCGGATCGTTCGGAGAGTCCGAGATGCGTGCGGGTGGCGCAGAATCCTCCTCTCTCAGCCCTCCTCAGACGCCTGACCGACGGCCTCGCGCGCCCACTGCCGCACCCATCTCCGCGGGTCGGCCACCAGGCGCTGCAGCGCCGCCTTCGCCCGGGCGTCGCCGCGTGCGGCGAGCGCGGCGAGCGCCACGGCCGGCAGCGGCTGCTCTCCGGCGACCGCCTCCAGCTCGGCCACGAGGCCGGAGTCGGGCCGCTGGACCGCGGCGGCGATCGCGGCGTTCTGGATCGCCTCACGGTACGATCTGGTGCGAAGTCCGGCGGCCACCTCCGCCCGGGATGAATCGGGAGCGAGGCGCGCCAGCGCCGTGAGCGCCGCTGCCCGCACCTGATCGCTCGGGTCCCGCTCCCAGGCCCTCCGAGCCAGCTCCACCGCCTTCTCGCCTCCCACCCGTCCGATGGATTCGACCGCGGCCTTCCGCACCCGTGCCGAGGTGTCGGAGAGGGCGGAGTCGAGGGCGGCGCGCGAGCGCTCGGCCGCGAAACGGCCCAGGGCTGACGCCGCCTCGGCGCGGGTGAGGTCGTAGTCCGCGGCGGTGACGGCGTAGGCCAGCGCCGCGGCCGCGAGGGTGTCGCCGGTGCGCGAGGCGAGCTGGGCGATCGCCCAGCTCCGGTGCCAGAGATCGGGATGGCGGTGGAGCAGGTTCGCCAGCCACGGTGTGGGCTGGTGGAACGCGAGCGTCTTGAGCACCGCATTCTCGTCGTCGAACACGACCATGGTCGGCGGCGTGCGAACGCCCTCGATCCGCACCCGCTGCTCGCGCCGGTCGATCACCGCGCCCGCGACCACGTCGCCCCCTTCCGTGCCGACCCTGATCGTCACCGGCGCGCGAAAGGCGAGCGGAGTCGTAAAGCGGATGCCGCTCGTGTCCGGCGTGGCGGTGTCCACCTGGGTCTGCCGGACGGTGAGCTCGAGCGCCGCGGCGGCAGAGTCGTACCGGGCGGACACCTCGAACTCGGGATGACCGGCCTGATAGATCCATTGCGACCAGAACCAGCCCAGGCTCTCTCCGGTGGCGTCGAGCACGGCCTGGCGGAGATCATCGGTGGTCGCGGTGCCGTAGGCGTGCCTCGTGAGGTAGCGGTTGATCGCCGCCCAGAAGCGCTGCGGGCCCAGATGCTGTCTCAACATCTCCAGCACCAGCGCCCCCTTCGGGTACACCACGCTGGAGTTGTAGGAGGCGAGCGGGGCTCGGCGGCGGGAGTCTCGTGCGAGGTACTGGCGGTACTCCTCCAGGTAGAAGTCCTCTTCGGCGTGGCGGCCCTGCTTCGCACCCCAGTACTGGCCCGGCATGAACTGCGCGATGCCCTCGTGCAGCCAGTAGTTGGCCCAGTTCTCCGCCGTGACCAGATTCCCGAACCACTGGTGGGCCAGCTCGTGCGGAATGAGGGTGTGCCGATACCAGGGACGGTCGCGGTAGGCGCGCGGATCGGGCAGCCAGTCCACCAGCGTCGTCGCGCCCACGTTCTCCATCCCGCCGATGAAGTCGGCCACCGTCACCTGGGCGTACTTTTCCCACGGGTAGCGGACGCCGGTGAGCCGGCTGTAAGTCTCCATCACGTCGGGGGTGAGCCCGAAGAGGGGCCGCGCCAGCGCGCTGTCCTCGGGATAGACGTAGTAGTCCAGCGGCACGTCGCGCCACCGGCCCCGCACTTTCACCAGCGGTGCCGCCACCAGGGAGATCAGGTAGGTCGAAGCCGGCTTCTCCTGGGACCAGTGCGTGGTGCGCAATCCGCCGGCCACCCTGCGGTCGCTCACGAGACGGCCGTTCGAGACCGCCGTGAGGCGCGCCGGGACGGTGGCGATCAGCTCCCACGTCGCCTTGTCGTGCGGAGCACCGTAGGTGGGGATCCAGCGCGGGTTGCCGTCGGTGCCTCCGCCGCTGTAGACCTGCTGGGGACGGTGGGCGCGCCCCGGCTCTTCCTTGAAGAAGTAGAGGCCGCGACCCTGCTGGATCCTGGCGTGATAGCCCACCGTGAAGCGGACGGTGTCGCCGAAGCCGGCCGGGCGCGCGAGCCGCACCACCAGTGAATCCCCGGGGCGCTCGTAGCCGACGTCCCGGCCGCCGGACGTGGCGGTCCGGACCTCGAGCCGGCGGTCCATGTCGAGGGTCACCCTCTCCAGTCCCGGCCGGCGCGAGACCAGCGTCGTCGTCACCCGGCCGTCGAACGAGGTCGAGTCCCAGTCGAAGTTCCTCACCTCGATGCGCTGGTGGACGAGATCGTAGTCGTGAGACGGGGTGAAGGCTCCGTTGACGACCCGCTCGAGGTTGGTCTGGGCCGCCATCGTTCCGGCGGCCAGCTGGACCAGTGCAGCCAGCGTCAGAGTGAATCGCACACCGATTCCCCGGTAGGTGGGCAAGGGATTCAACAGGGAGAGAGCGTGGGGGTATATTCGTCTCATGAAGGGTAGCTGGGTAGCCCGCCTGAAGACGGCCCTGCTCGCCGCGGTCATTCTGAGCGGGGGCGGAGGCATGCCGCTCCTGGACCTGGCCCTCTACCACGGGCTGACGCCCGATCGGTCCGCCCCCCACTTCGAGTCCCGCACGCCGCACTCGCACGGGGACTCCTGCAGGCTGAGCTCGTCGCTCTCGCACTGCCCCCAGGTCGCGGCGCTGGACCTCGACTTCCCCGCCGCCGCCTTCTCCGACTCGCAGCCGACGGTTCCCCTCAGCGCACCTCGCATCGCTCACCCGGGACTTCACTCCGCACGCGCACCGCCCAGCCTCTCCGCTTCTCCGCTCCCGTAACTCACAAGTCCGCCACGGGCGCCATCGAGGCGCCACGCCCGCGCTCGCGCAGGGAGGCTGACAATGCCCGGTGCTTTCTGGGCGGTCGCCGGTATGACCGCCGTACTCATATCGGCGCCGATCGCTCTGGGGGCTCAGACGCCGGAGCCCGCCGGCGCCGATTCGCTCCGCCGCGGCCTGGCGCACCTGACCGCGAGGCTCGACTCGCTGGAGCAGGGGCGGTGCCCTGCCGGCCCGCCGGTCGCGCTTCCGGCGCGCCCTCCGGGTGGGGCCACCGCGCTGGACTCGGTCACGGCGGCGGCCGCGGCCCTCAGTGCGCGCCTGGAGCGGCTCATCGCCAGCCGCTGCGCTGCCGGTGCCGCGGCGCCGGCGGAGCAGCCGGCGGACACCACCGACGATCTCGCCGCGCTGCGCGCGGCGGCCGCCGCCGCCGCCGGCACCCCCGCGCCCGCCGACAGCATCCGGGCGGAGGCCCCGGCGGAGGCGCCCTCGGCGGGACCGCGCGGTGCCAATCTCCTCAACCCGGAGATCAGCGTCACGGGCGACATCCGGCTGGTCGCCCGCGACGAGGGCCCGCAGACGGACAACGCGATTCCCCGAGAGTTCGAGTTCTCCTTCCAGTCCGCCCTCGATCCGTTCACCAAGACCAAGATCTTCCTCACCTTCGAGGACGAGCACCTGGGCGTGGAGGAAGGCTACATCTACTGGCCGGGGCTGCCGGGCCACCTCAGGCTCGACGTCGGCCAGATCCGGCAGCAGGTCGGGGACCTCAACCGGTGGCACCTCCACGCCCTTCCCCAGACCGAATACCCCCTGGTCTATCAGCGATTCCTCGGCGAGGAGGGGCTGAGCGGTGTCGGCGTCTCGCTCTACAGCGCGCTTCCGCTCTCGCTGGCCGGCGGCACGCATGAGCTCTGGGTCCAGGGCACGACCTCGACCAGCGAGCCGCTTTACGCGGGCGGGCGCCAACCCACCCTGCTCGGCCGGCTGCAGAACTTCTGGCAGCTCTCCCGGAGCAGCTACGGCCAGATCGGCTTCACGGCGACCGGCGGGAACAACGCCGACGCCGACCTGCGGAGCCGGCTGCTCGGGGTGGACCTTCGCTTCACCTATCGTCCACCCGACGCGGCCACTCGCCGCGACATCACCTTCCGGGCGGAGGGCTACCGGCTGCACAGCACCGAGGCCGGAGTGCAGACCAACCGCTACGGCACGTTCCTGGACCTGCAGGCGCGAACCAGCCGGCGGTGGGTCCTCGGCCTGCGATACGATTACGCCCAGGCGCCGCGAGGGCTCGAGGACGCCGAATGGCGGATCACGCCGAACATCACCTGGTGGCAGAGCGAGTTCGTCTACCTGCGGCTCGAGGGCGAGCACCGGGACAGCGACCTCGAGGGCACCCGGAACCTGCTCACGCTCCAGGCCGTCTGGGCGATGGGCCCCCACAAGCACGAGACCTACTGATCGCGTTCGACACGAAAGGACCGCGCGATGCTCATTCGCACACTGTTGCTGGCCGGGGCCCTCGCCTCACCACCCCTGCCCTCCGCGCCGCCGCTCAGGGTGGTGGCCAGTCTCCCGACCTACGGCGCCATCGCGCGCGAGATCGTAGGGGACCAGGCGACCGTCACCTCGATCGCGCAAGGCGACGAGGACCCGCATTTCGTGCAGCCCAAGCCCAGCTTCGTCGCCCTGCTGCGGGATGCCGATCTCTTCGTCACCACCGGGCTCGACCTGGAGCTCTGGGTGCCGGCGCTGCTCGACCGGGCGGGGAACCGCAAGGTGCAGGAGGGTGGCCCGGGCTACGTCGCCGCCTACCGGGGCATCAGGCTGCTGGAGGTGCCCACCTCGGTGAGCCGTGAGGCGGGTGACATCCACGCGGACGGGAACCCGCACATCCACACCGACCCGCTCAACGCGATCCTCATCGCGCGGAACATCCTTTCGGGGCTGCGCCGGGTGGCGCCCGCGGACACGGCAGCCTTCGCTCAGCGGGAGCAGGACTTCGAGCGGCGGATTCTGGAGGCCACCATGGGTGCGGAGCTGGTCGGCATCCTGACGCCGGCCACCGCCTTCAGCCTGCTGGAGAGCGACAAGCTCCACGACTTCCTCGCCAGGCAGCAGTATCAGGGGAAGCCGCTCTCCGCCCGGCTGGGCGGATGGCTGGCGCAGGCCGAGGTGCTCCGGGGCAAGGAGATGGCCTGCTACCACAAGGAATGGGCCTACTTCAGCCACCGATACCAGGTGGCCTGTGTGGCATACATCGAGGCCAAGCCGGGGATCCCGCCGACTCCGCGCCACGTGCAGGAGGTGATCGCGCTGATGAAGCAGCGGAAGACTCCCGCGCTGTTCGCCGCCAACTATTTCAGTCGCAGCCAGATCGAGCAGGTGGCCCAGCGCACCGGCGCCCGGGCCGTCATCGTCCCCGAGAACACCGGCGGGGCGCCCGGCGTGAACACCTACTTCGACCTGATGAACACCTGGATGAGCAGCCTGACCGCCGCGTTCACGAGTGTGGCCGCCAACACCGGAGCATCCTGATGGATCTCAGCCTGTTTCTGCCGCCCCTGGTGGCCTGCCTGGTGATCGTGGCGATCCATTCGTATCTCGGCCTCCACGTCATCGCTCGCGAGGTCATCTTCGTGGACCTCTCGCTGGCCCAGATGGCGGCGCTCGGAGCCGCCATCGCCGTCCTGGCGGGGAGCGAGCCGGACTCGACGACGGCGTTTCTCTATTCGCTGGGCTTCACCACGCTGGGAGCGGCGGTCTTCGCTCTCACCCGCACCGACCGGCGTGGCCGGGTACCACAGGAGGCCATCATCGGCATCATCTACGTGGTGGCCTCCGCGGCGGCGATCCTGGTCGCCGACCGCACCCCGAGGGGCGGGGAGGCCATCAAGGACATCCTGGTCGGAAGCCTGCTCTGGGTGACCTGGCCCGTCATCGGCCGGCTGGCCGCGGTCTACGCGGCGATCGGGCTCTTCCACTGGGTGCTTCGCCGCCGCTTTCTGACGATCTCGTTCCACCCGGAAGTGGCGGAGGCCCGGGGCTGGAAGGTGAGATGGTGGGACTTCCTGTTCTACCTGTCCTTCGGCACGGTGATCACCTTCTCGGTCCCGATCGCAGGCGTCCTGCTGGTCTTCTCCTTCCTCGTGGTGCCGGCGGCCATCGCGTTCCAGTTCGCCGGCCGCCCGGGAACGCTGGCCCTGGCCTCCTGGGCCTCGGGCATCATCGCGTCGGCCGCGGGGCTCTGGCTGTCGTTCCGCCACGACCTGCCCACCGGCCCGCTGATCGTCTGCATGTTCGGCCTGCTGCTCCTGCTGTCGTACGCGGTGCGGCGGGTGCTCGGGGTGCGGGCGGCGCCGGTGCTGGAGTCGGCACTGGAGGGGAGCTGAGCGCCCCTAGGTGAACAGGGCGAGCTGCGCGAGCGGCGCGAAGGTGATGCGGTGGTGGCGGGTGGGACCGTGCAGCCGAAGTCCGAGCTGATGCTCCTCGGTGCCGTAGCCGACGTTGGTGTCCCAGCCGTAGCCCGGATGGCGCGGCGCCAGGCGCTGCATGAGCAGGTCCCGCACCGTCTTCGCGAGAATGGCCGCGGCTGCGATGGACTGGCAGCGGGCGTCGCCGTCGACCAGGGCCTCGTGCTCGAAGCCGATCTCGGGAAGCGGCAGGCCGTCGATCAGGATGCGGTGCGGGAGGTGCGAGGCCGCGAGCGGGCCCCGGGTGACGAGCCGGGCGATCGCCCGGCGCATGGCGAGCGCGGTGGCGACCCGGATGTTGAGCCGGTCGATCTCCCGGGAGGACGCCGCGCCGACCGCGAAGGCGAGGGCCCGCTCCCTGATGCGGCGGGCCAGCCGGAGTCGCACCCGTGCCGGGAGCAGCTTGCTGTCGCGGAGGCCACGGACCGCGCTGCAGCTGGCCGGAAACACCACGGCCGCGGCGACCACTGGTCCAGCCAGTGGGCCGCGGCCCGCTTCGTCCACGCCGACGAGCAATCGTTCGTCGGCCCAGGCGGCCCGCTCCCGTTGCAGCGTGGGGCGTACCGCCATCGCATCAGCCCTCGCGCTTCTCCCGGATCCTGGCAGCCTTGCCGCTCAGCGCGCGCAGATAGTAGAGCTTGGCGCGGCGGACCCGGCCGCGGCGCACCAGCTCGATGCCGGCGATCGTGGGACTGTGGAGCGGGAAGAGCCGCTCGACCCCGACGCCCGCGGACACCTTCCGCACGGTGAACATCTCGCTGATCCCGCCGCCCCGGCGGGCGATCACCAGACCCTCGAAGGCCTGGACCCGCTCCTTGTCGCCTTCGCGCACGCGGACCATCACGCGGACGGTGTCACCCGGGTCGAATGCAGGAATGTCCGTGCGCAAGCCCTCACGGGCCACCTCTGCCAACCGTTCCATGGTAGAACCTCCGCGCCGATGAGCGCCTTGAACTTGGTGTGTCTGCCGCTACCGCGCCACTGTCGTGGCGACGCGCCATTCATCCCGGCTTCCCGCTGTCATCCGACGCGCTACTGCTCGGTCCGCTCCCACAGCTCCGGCCGCCGCTCCCGCGTGAGCCGCTCCGCCTCCGCCTCGCGCCAGGCCGCGATCCGGGCGTGATCCCCCGAGAGCAGCACCTCGGGAACCGCGAGCCCCCGGTACTCCGCCGGCCGCGTATAGCTGGGCGGGCTCAGCAGTCCCTCGTAGTGCGAGTCCGAGCTGGCCGACTCGTGGTCGCTCATGGCGCCCGGCAGCAGCCTGACCACGGCATCGATCAGGCAAACCGCCGCGGGCTCGCCGCCCGACAGCACGAAGTCGCCGATCGACAACTCCTCCGTCGCCAATCCGTCGGCCACCCGCTGGTCCACGTCCTTGTAGTGGCCGCAGAGCAGCGTGAGCCGCTCGCCCAGCGAGAACCGGACCGCGTCGTCGTGCCCGAAGGGCCGGCCGCGCGCCGAGAGCAGCACCACCGGGCCGGTGGGCTTCAGGCTCTCGACCGCCTCGAAGAACGGCTCGGGCTTCAGCACCATTCCCGCGCCGCCGCCGTAGGCGTAGTCGTCCACCGTCTGGTGGCGGTCGTGGGTGAAGTCGCGCAGCTGGACCAGGTTGTAGCGAACCAGCCCGGCCGCCGCCGCCCGCCCCGGAATGCTCGCGCCCACGAAGGGCGCGATGACTTCGGGGAAGAGGGTGACGACGTCGATCGTCAGCATCGTGTCAGTCCTCGATCAGCCCCTCCGGCGGCGTCACCGTCAGGCGCCGACCCTCCCGATCCACCTGCCGCACGAACTGCTTCTTGTACGGCAGCAGAAACTCACGCTTCGGCCCCTGCACCTCGATCATCAGGCCGGCCTGCGTCTCGTACACCCCGCTGACGAGGCCGAGCGGCGTTTCGTCGGGCAGCCGGACCGCGAAGCCGGCGAGCTCGTGCAGGTAGACCTCGTCGTCGGCGGGCGGCTTCAGCTCCTCGGCGGGCACCGCGAGGAAGAGGCCCCGCCACGGCTCCAGCGCCTCCCTGCCGTCCGCACCGGCGAACTTGACCAGCCATTCCCGGTGGTAGGGCCGGCTCCGCTCGATGGTGATCGGCCCGGCCACCTCCTCGCCGTCGAGCCCCACCAGCCACACCGACCGCCCGGGCGCGAACACGGCGCCGGGATCGTCGGTGAGCGGGTAGAGGGTGGAGTCGCCCTTCAGACCGTGCGGCTTCCTCAGCCTGCCCACCACCAGGTGGCGGGCGGCGGGCATCAGACCGTGGCGGCCTTGAAGACTCCGGCCTGCTTGAGCAGCGACTGCACCGTCTCCGACGGAGTGGCGCCGCGCGCGATCCAGTCGCGCGCCTTGTCCGCGTCCACCTTGATCTTGTCGGCCGCGGTCTGGCCCTTGGGATTGTAGGTGCCGATCACTTCGATGAAGCGTCCGTCGCGGGGCGCCTCCTGGTCGGCCACTACGATGCGGTAGAGCGGCAGCTTCTTCCGGCCGACGCGACGCAGGCGAATCCGTGTTGCCATGTCCGTTCCTGTGGGTGCGGGGGTTACCCGGGGAAGGGGCCGCGGCCAAACGGGAGCTTGAGCCCGCCCACGCCCCCGGTCTTCCCCACCGTCTTCATGACCTTCTGCATCTGCTTGAACTGCGCGAGCAACGTGTTCACTTCCTGCACGGTGCGGCCCGAGCCCTTGGCGATCCGGAGCCGCCGCTGCCCGTTGATGAGGTCGGGATTGGCGCGCTCCTTCGGAGTCATCGAGAGCACGATCGCCTCGACCTGCTTCATCTTCTTGTCGTCCACCTTGGCCGCCTGGAGCATGGCCGGGTTGACGCCCGGCAACAGGCCCAGGACGTTCTTCAGCGGACCCATCTTCTGCATCTGCCGCATCGCGCCGAGGAAATCCTCGAGATCGAGCCCCTTCTTCGAGGTGACCTTCTTCGCGAGCCGCTCGGCTTCCTTCTCGTCGACCGCGCCCTGCGCCTTCTCGACCAGGGAGAGGATGTCGCCCTGCTGGAGGATCCGCCCGGCCAGACGGTCGGGATGGAACGGCTCCAGCGCGTCGAGCTTCTCGCCCACACCGATGTACTTGATCGGCGCGTGGGTCACCCCGAAGATCGAGAGGGCCGCGCCGCCGCGAGCATCGCCGTCCATCTTGGTCAGGATCACACCGGTGATGCCGAGGGCGTCGTGGAAGCCCTTGGCGATCCGGACCGCGTCCTGGCCGGTCATGCCGTCGGCGACGAGGAGGATCTCGTGGGGCTGGACCGCGGCCCTGAGCCGCTTGAGCTCGCCCATCATCTCATCGTCGATCTGCAGCCGGCCGGCGGTGTCCACCAGTACCGTGCGGGCCCGAGCCTTGCCGGCCGCGGCGACGCCGTCACGGACGATCTTCACGACGTCCTTGGCACCGGTGTCGGCATGCACGCCGACGTCGATCTGCCGTCCCAGCGTCTGGAGCTGCTCGATGGCCGCCGGCCGGTAGACGTCGGCCGCCACCAGGAACGGCGCCTTCTGCTCGGCCTTGAGGCGGCGGGCCAGCTTGCCCGCCGTCGTCGTCTTGCCCGAGCCCTGAAGCCCGACCAGCAGGATCACCGTCGGCGGGACGGTGGCGTGGGCGATCGGCGCCTGCTTCTCGCCCAGCATGACGACCAGCTCGTCGTACACGATCTTGACCAGCTGGTGCCCCGGCCGCACGTCCGTCAGCGCGCTCACGCCGGTCGCCTTGGCCTGCACCCGCTCCAGAAAATCGCGGGTCAGGTCGAAGCTGACGTCGGCCTCGAGGAGGATGCGCCGGATCTCCCGGAGCCCTTCCTTGACGGCGTCTTCCGTAAGAACGCCCCGTCCCGTGAGGTTCCGGAGCGTGGCGTTGAGTTTGCTGGACAGCTCGTCGAACATAAGCCTTCGAGGATAACAGGTTTACGGGCTCGAAGCAAGGCGACCGAGACGGCGGTAATTTCCCCCCATGACGACACCCTGGCCCCGCGGCGTGGCGATCCCCCAGGTCGCCGACGCGGAGGCGAAGCAGCTCCAGCTGGATCGGATGAAGCGGCGGGCGACGGGGTTGCTCGTCGTCATGAGCGCCGTATTCCTCGCGGCACTGGTCCTCGAGCCCCGGTATCCGTGGCTGGGCTACGTGCGGGCGACCGCGGAGGCCGCCATGGTGGGCGGTCTCGCCGACTGGTTCGCCATCACGGCCCTGTTCAAGCACCCGCTCAACATCCCGATCCCCCACACCGCCATCATCCCCACCCGCAAGGACCGGATCGGGCGCACGCTCGGCAACTTCGTCCAGCACAACTTTCTCTCCCCCGAGGTCCTGGGCCCCAAACTGCTCGCGATTCAGCCCAGTCGCCGGCTCGCGGAGTGGCTTCGGCGCCCCGAGAACTCCCGCTCGCTGGCGCGCCACGCGGCCTCGGCCCTCAGGAGCGCCACCGACGTGGTAAAGGACGAGGACGTGCACGCCCTGCTGGAGCGAAGCGTCATCGAGCCGCTGCGCCAGCGGCCCATCGCGCCGGTGCTGGCCAAGGGGCTCCTGCTCCTCACGGCCAACGACCGCCACCAGCAGCTCCTCGACCGGGTGATCAACGGGCTCGCGGGGCTGATCGTGGAGAACGAGGACTTCATCCGTCACCGGATCCACGCCGAGAGTCCGTGGTGGGTCCCGGGCTTCGTGGACGAGCGAGTGCATGCGAAGGTGGTGGCCGGGATCCAGCACACGCTGCTCGAGGTCTCGACCGACCCCTCCCACCCCATGCGGCGGCAGTTCGACGATCTCCTCACCGACTGGATCGTCCGGCTGCAGGAGTCTCCCGAGGCGATCGCGCGGGCCGACGCGGTGAAGCAGCAGCTCCTCGACCACCCCACCAGCCGGGGCCTCAGCGCCTCCCTCTGGGAGGAGGTGAAGCGGATGCTCGACCGCCAGGCGGACGCAGGGCCGGTCGAGGCGCCGGGCGCGCTGGACCGGGGACTCGTCGCCCTGGCCGACGGCGCCCTCGCCGACGAGGCGCTCCTGGCCAAGCTCGACGGCTGGATCGTGGAGGCCGTGCTCCGCGTCGTCGAGCAGCACCGGCATGAGGTCGGAAGGCTCATCGAGCACACGGTGAGCAACTGGGACCCGCGCGAGACCTCGAAGCGCCTCGAGCTCGCCGTCGGCCGCGACCTCCAGTTCGTGCGGATCAACGGGACGCTGGTGGGCGGCCTCGTCGGACTGCTCCTGTACACGGCCTCACGACTCGCCGGGTACGGCGGGCACTGATGGATCGCGAGCTGCTGATCCAGGCGCTGGTGACGATCGGCGTGGGCGCCATCTCCGGCGGCATCACCAACGCGGTCGCCATCTGGATGCTCTTCCATCCCTACGAGTCCCGCGGCGTCGGCCGGCTCCGGATCCAGGGCGCGATTCCCAAGAACAAGGCGCGGCTCGCCCGGAGCATCGGGCGCACGGTGGGCGAGCGGCTGCTGACGCCGGAGGACCTCGCCGGCCGGCTCAGCGCCCCCGCGGTCCGCGCGGCCTTCGACCAGGCCGTGGCCCGCTTCCTGGACGACCTCCTCGAGCGCGAGCGCGGTCCGCTGCGGGAGCAGCTCGACCCCGAGCTCGTCGCCGCGCTGGATCGGGCCGTCGCCGGGGTGGCTCCCAGGGCCGCGGACGCGCTCGTCGCCTACGCGCGGACGCCCGACTTCGAGCGGCTGGTGAGCGGCTGGGTCGAGCGGATCCGGATGGAGGTGCAGGACCGCCCCATCTCGGAGGCGCTCACCGGGAGCCGGCGCGAGGCGCTCAAGGGCAGCGTGGAGATCTGGGTCGAGCGGCTGGCGGAGGGGGACGAGCTGGAGCGCACGCTCCGCTCGTTCGTGGACCGGCAGCTCGAGACCCTCTCCCGCGACGACCGGCCGCTGCTCGACCGGCTGCCCCCCGGCGTGGTCGGGGCGCTGGAGCTCGCGATCACCGACTACCTCCCCATCGCGCTCGAGCGGCTGAGCGACCTGCTCGCCGATCCCGAGGCCCGGGGCATGGTCGAAGGCGCGCTCCGCACCGCGTTCGATCACTCGGTTCGCGACCTGCTGCTGCACGAGCGCATCCTGGCCCGGCTGATGGTCACCGACCGCACCATCGAGCGCCTGGTGGACGGCTTCGAGCGGGAGGGCTTCGATCGCTTCGCCGAAGCGGTGGCCGAGCCGGAGATGAAGGCCCAGGTGACCCGGGCGGTGAACGACGCGGTGGTCAACTTCCTCCGCCTGCCCATCGGGGAGCGGATCCGGCGCTTCGCGCCCGACCGGCGTCAGGCACTGGCCGACAACATCGCCGACTGGCTGGTGCGCGTCGCCCGCGACCCTGCGACCCGCGAGGCGATCGCCCGGGCGGTGGACCGGCTGCTCGAGGCCGTGGAGCGCCGCACCTGGGGCGACGTGCTCGGCGTCGTCACGCCGGACCGTCTCGCCCGCTTCGCGGCCGAGCTGCTCGCGGCCGAGCGCGGCCGCCGTGCGGTGGAGGAGAGCGTGATCCAGCTGACCGCCACGCTCCTGGCACGGCCCGTGGGGCGCCCGTCGGTGTGGCTGGGTGCGGAGGGCACGGCCGCGCTGCGCCAGGCCCTTTCCGATGCCGCGTGGAACTGGCTGCAGGAGCAGATTCCGCGCGTGGTCGAGCAGATTCGCGTGCCCGAGATGGTCGAGCAGAAGGTGCTGGGTTTCTCGACCCAGCGGATGGAGGAGATCGTCCGCAACGTCACGCAGCGGGAGCTCGACCTGATCGTGCGACTCGGCTATGTCCTGGGGGGCCTGGTCGGAGCGGTCGCGTTCGCTGCGAGCCTGCTCGCGGGTCGGTGAGCCTATTCCACGGCCTTCGGGAGCGTGACTTCAGGGAGTGCCCCCCAGCCGGGCCATGCCGAGGGCGCCAGGACGAAGCGCGTCGCCGGCCGGCTCTCCACCCGCACCGAGTCGAGCGCCGCCCGGTAGCCCGGCCTCGCCGTGGTGCGAAGCCCCGCAGCGCTCCGCATGAAGCGCTGCCCCGACCGCTCGTCGTCCCACACGACGTACCACACCAGCGCCTCGCCTGTCCCGGTCTTCGAGAGCCGGAACCGGTCGCCGCCCCAGCCGATCGGCATCACCGTCTGCACCTCGTCGGAGCCCGCCAGCGTAGCGAGGATCACCCGGATCTCGTTCTCGCCCAGCACGTCCTGGTATAGCACGCTCGAGTCGGGCTCGAACGCCAGCGGGACCGGCGCGTCGCCCCGGGCGTACCGGTCGGGATGGAGGATCTGCTCGGTGGAGACCGGCATCCGGGATCCGTAGGGGAACGAGTCGCGCTTCTCGGTCTCCCACCAGTGCATGAACTCCGCGCCCTGGAGATAGGGAAAGATCAGCCCCTCGCGCAGCACCAGCGGCGCGCGCCGGAAGACCGGCATCGACGACTGCTGCTGGCGGACCTGCTCCCGGTACATCTCCCAGAACTGGGGGTTCTGGGACACCCCCTGCCCCGGCGCGAGCACGTCGAGCGAGGCCAGCGTGGCCTGCCCCTCCAGGATCGCCTGCGCGGCCGCGAGCCGGTCGTTGTTCTCGCGCGCATCCAGGATGGAGTCGAGCGGGAGATACTGCCCCTGCAGCGCGTGGATGAGCTCGTGCGTCAGCACCAGCCGCAGCTGGGTCCGGTCGGCGCCCTCGACGCCGAACAGCATCGCGGAATCCGGATCGTAGAACCCGGCGACCTGTTCGGAGTAGAGGTCGAGCAGGAGCGGCCTGAGCTGCAGTGTGTCGGGCAGGAGGCCGAACAGCCGGTAGGTGGTCTCCAGACCGTGGAGCCGCTCGGGCGGCAGCTCCTCGTCGAGCTTGCTGATGAGGTAGGCCCGCACCTGCTCGCGGCTCCGCATCGCAGAGCGCGGCGGCGAGATGAAGCGGAGACCGGTGGCGCGCTCGACCGGGCCGCGGAGACTGTCCACCAGCCGGGCCAGATCCGCGTCCCCGTGCGCCTCCCGAGCCGGGTGTGCCTCTCCCCGGCACGCGCCCAGCACCAGCGCGAGGAGGACCAGGCCGCGGCCGCGCCGGATCACAGCCCGAGCCCCGCGGCGATCTCGGCGAACGTCTCCCGCACCCGCTCGAGCCCCCCGGTAAAGGCGAGCAGTCCCGCCGCGATGCTGAGCCCCACGCCGAAGGGCAGGTATCCATGCGCGCTCAGCTCGTCGGTGGTCGCGGGCGACGACGTCACCGTCCGGCGTGACGCCAGCGCCACGGCGCCGACGCCGAGGACGAGCCCGGCCAGGATGCCGGCCCAGCCGCCCGATCCGACGGCGATCCCGACGCCGGCGCCGATCAATCCCCACACCTGGGTCAGCGGACCGGTCCGGATGGTGTTGGGCATGAGAAAGGAGACGTAGTAGGCCGCGCCGGCACCGACGATGGCGTGGAACAGGGCCCGCAGTATCCAGCCGACCATGCCGGCTCGTGCCGCCACCCCCGTGAGCGCCACCAGCAGCAGCCCTCCGCCCAGGAGCTGCAACAGCTTGCCCCAGCGCAACGCCGGGCTCGGTCCGCCCGCTGTCACCTCCACCGGCGCGCTCCGCCGGCGCAGGGTGACGCCGACATGCAGCACGATGCTGACGAACGCGCCGAGCGCGAGCACCGGCCACACCGCTTCCCAGCCGAAGAACGCGCCGATCATTCCCATCAGCGCACAGTCCCCGCCACCCATCGCCTCCTGGCCCAGCATCAGCTCGGTCATTTCACCCACCAGGAGCACGAGGCCGGCACCGAAGCAGGCGCCCCGGATCGCGTCGGGCACGGCCGCCGGGTCCGGCCACGCGGCGAAGGCGAGCGCGATGGCGGTGCCGCCGAGCGAGAGCTCGTGCGGGATGATGAACGCGCGGGCGTCGCTCACCGCGATTCCGAGCAGGAGCGTCGCCGCGACCGCGAGCTCGACCGCGGGCACGCCCAGGCCGAGCAGCGCGACCGAGCCGCCCCAGATCAGGGCGGTCCCCACCTCGATCGCCGGATACATCGGCGAGATCCGGGCGCCGCACCCCGAGCACTTTCCCCTGAGGAAGAGCCAGGACACGATGGGCACGTTCTCGTACCACCGGATGGCGTGGCCGCAGGAGGGGCATCGGGAAGGAGGGGACATCACCGACTGCTTCGGCTCCGCGCCCCAGCGCAGGATGCAGACGTTGAGGAAGCTCCCGAGAATCGCGCCGAGCAGCGCGAAGTACCCGACGATCAGTGGCTCCGGCAGGCCCATGTCAGTCCACACGCGCGACCTCTCGAAGCAGGATTGCGGCCGCGATGGCCACGTTGAGCGACTCGACTCCCCGCGCGAGCCGGATGGCGACGCGGCGCGAGGCAACCCTCTCCAGCGCCGGGCTCACGCCGGTGCCCTCGTTGCCCACCGCGAGGGCGACGGCTGCGCGGTGGCCGCGCGCCGCTCCCGGCTCGATGGGCGTCCCGTCCGCCGCGGCCACCCAGGTCTCGAGGCCGCGCTCTCCTGCCCAGCCCAGGTACGTGTCCACGTCGCTCGGCACCGCGGGCAACCGGAAGAGGGCGCCCATGCTCCCGCGCACCACCTTCGGATTGGTGAGCTCCGCCGTACCCTTCAGCGCGATGACCCCCGCCGCCCCCAGTCCCAGCGCCGAGCGGAGGATCGTGCCCACGTTGCCGGGATCCTGAACGCCGTCCAGCACCAGCACCGCCGAGCCCGGCTCCACCGCGATGTCGAGGAGGGACCACTGCCGGGGCTCGATCACCGCGACCACGCCCTGCGGGTGCTCCGTATCGGCCAGCTCCTCCAGCTCGCGGTCGCCCACCGCCTCGATCCGCACCCCGCGCTGCTCCAGCGCGGCCTTGAGAGCCTTTCCGCGGGTGGTACCTTCAAGCGCCGGCGAGATGGCGACGCCCCGGAGCGGCAGATCGGCGTCGAGGGCTTCCTCCACCAGTCGCACGCCTTCGGCCAGCGCCAGCCCTCGGCGCTCGCGGCCCCGCCGGCGATGGAGATCGCGTATCATCGTCCTGAGAGGGCTGGTCATGGACCCACGCACGCGATGAGGATCGCGCTCACGATCGCCGGCTCGGACTCCGGCGGCGGCGCCGGCATCCAGGCCGATCTGAAGACCTTCCAGCAATTCGGCGTCTTCGGCACGTCGGTCATCGTGGCCCTCACGGCGCAGAACACCCGCGGCGTGCGGGCGGTGGAGACGGTCTCCGAGGCCATGATCTCGGCGCAGCTGGCCGCGCTGGCCGAGGACCTTCCGCCGGCCGCCCTGAAGACCGGGATGCTGGCGGAGGCGTCGCTCGTCCGCCTCGTCGGCAA
The DNA here is from genome assembly GCA_946887295.1 of uncultured Gemmatimonadota bacterium. The sequence goes on from CAMPKP010000024.1 coordinate 18,232, forward strand.
GGTGATCCGGGAGACCGGATGGTCGCCCCTGGTGGTGGACCCCGTGATGGTGTCCACCTCGGGCCACCGGCTGCTCACACCCGAGGCCGAGGACGTCGTGCGCGAGAGCCTGCTGCCGCTCGCCGCGGTGGTGACGCCCAATCTCGATGAGGCAGCCATTCTCACCGGGCTAGCGGTGCACGATGAAGCGTCCATGGAGCGCGCCGGAGAGACGCTGCTCGGCTTCGGCGCCGGCGCCGTGCTGGTGAAGGGCGGGCACCTCGCGGGAGACGAGATCACCGACCTCCTGGTGACGCCCGCCGGCACTCGCGCCTTCCGACGCCGGCGCATCGCCACCACGTCCACCCACGGAACCGGCTGCACCCTGTCCGCCGCCATCGCGGCAGGACTCGCCCTCGGCCGCGACCTGGACGGCGCGGTGGAGGATGCGCTGGACTACGTGCACCGGGCCATCGCCGCCGCTCCCGGGCTCGGCGGAGGGCACGGCCCGCTGGATCACACCGTGCCGCCGCCAGGCAGGTGAGGCTCGTCGTCACGGCACCGCCGTCACGACCCCTTCCACCAGACGCTCCAGATCCCCCGCCACCCGCGCCGCCACCTCCATCACCTCGGAATGACTCAGCCGCTCCGCCGTCGTCCCGGCGGCCGGGTTGGTGATCGTCGAGAATCCGAGACAGCGCATGCCCCGCGCCCGGGCGGTGATCACCTCTACCGCGGTGGACATTCCCACTGCATCGGCTCCCAGCCGCTCGGCCATTCGGACCTCGGCGGGCGTCTCGTAGCTCGGCCCCAGCAGCTGGATGTACACCCCCTCCTCCAGCCCGATCCTCCGCTGCACGGCCACCTCACGGGCCAGGGCACGAAGGCCGGCGTCGTACGGCTCGGACATGTCGGGGAACCGTTCCTCGCCCGGCAGCACCGGCCCGGTCAGCGGGTTCCTGAAGGTGAGATTCACGTGGTCGGCGATCATCATCAGCGCTCCGCGGGAGAAGGTGCGCCGGATCCCGCCGGCCGCGTTGGTGAGGATCAGTGTGCGGACGCCGAGGGCCGCCATGACCCTCACCGGCATCGCCACCGTCTCGGCGCCGTGTCCCTCGTACAGATGGAAGCGCCCGCTCTGCACCAGCAGCGCCCTGCCCCCCAGGGTCCCGGCGACCAGCTCCCCCTGGTGGCCGACGACGGTGGTCCGGGGAAAGCCGGCGATCTCATCGTAGGGGATCCGACGCGCGTCCTCGAGCCGCCGGGCGAGCCGGCCCAGTCCGCTGCCCAGGACGATCGCGATGTCGGGAACCGCGCCCAGCCGGTCCGCGATCGATCGCGCAGCGGACTCCACCCGGGCTGCGGGGCCGGCCGTGGCTGCGCTCACAGCAGGATGCCCGCGATCGTGGCGGAGAGGAAGTTCGCCAGCGTTCCGGCGATCATGGCACGAAAGCCGAGGCGGGCGAGATCGCCCTTGCGCTCCGGTGCCAGCGCCCCGATCCCGCCCAGCTGGATGCCGACCGAGCTGAAGTTGGCGAATCCCGCGAGGGCGAACGAGGCGATGGTGAAGGAGCGGGGATCCAGCGAGTCACGCAGGGGTCCGAGCTCGGCGAAGGCGATGAACTCGTTCAGCACCATCCGGGTCCCGAGCAGGCTCCCGATGACCCCGCTGTCGTGCCAGGGCACCCCCATGAGGAACGCCACCGGCCGGAAGATCCAGCCCAGCACCGTCTGCAGGTTGGCCGGGAACCAGGGCTGCCACGCGTGCATCGCCCCGAAGCCGCCGTTCACCAGCGCGACCAGCGCGATGAACGAGACCAGCATCGCGATGACGTTGAGCATGAGGTGGAGCCCCTCGCTGGTACCGCGGGCCGCGGCGTCCACCACGTTCACGTCGGTCTTGGGAACGGCGAGGCGGACGTTGCCGTAGGTCTCCGGCGTCTCGGTCTCCGGCTCGAACAGCTTCGCCATCAGGATCGTGCCCGGAGCGGTCATGATGACCGCGGTGAGCAGATGCCGGGCCTCGATCCCGAAGGCGATGTAGGCCGCCATGATGGACCCCGAGATGTGGGCCATGCCCGAGGTCATGACCGTCATCAGCTCCGACCGCGTCATCCGGGGCAGGAACGGCCTGATGGTGAGCGGCGCCTCGGTCTGGCCCATGAAGATGGAGGCCGCGACGTTGAGACTCTCGGCTCCGCTGGCGCCCATGATCCGGCTCATCACCAGGGCGAAGGCGCGCACGATCACCTGCATGACGCCCAGGTAATACATGATCGCGAAGAGCGCGGACACGAAGATGATGGCGGGCAGGATCTGGAAGGCGAAGATGACGCCCAGGCTCGAGTCGGGCTTTCCCAGCTCCCCGAACACGAACGTGGAGCCCTCGTAGGAGTAGTGCAGCAGGGTCGTCACCAGCTCGCCCAGCCTGCGGAAGAGCGCCTGCCCCGCGGGCACCCGGAGCACGAAGATCGCGAACGCCACCTGCAGCGCGAGGCCCCAGCCCACGACCGACCAGCGGATTCGACGCCGGTTCCTCGAGAAGCCGTAGCCGATCGCGATGATCGCCACCAGCCCGATCAGTCCGGTGAGCCGGTCCAGCAGCGATGTGGGAGCGGGAGCCGGCCGGGCCGGCGGGATCACCGCAGGGGTGGAGTCGCTCGGCTGGACGCCCTGCTGCTGGGCCAGGATCGCCCCCACGCCACGCCCGGCGAAGCCCGGTACCAGCCATGCCCCCGCGACCGCGAGAGCGCACAGGCCCAGGGCGAGCAGCACGCGCCTCCCGCTCACCGGAGCGCCTCCAGCTCGCCGTGCACCCGGGCGCAGAGCGCCCGGCGCTCGGGCCAGGGCAGGAAGGCCTGCTCGAAGCCGCTCATGATCATCTGGTCGATCTCCGCCCGGGTGAACCCGAGCACCGAGTGGGCCAGCCAGTACTCGTCGCTCAGGGAGACGCCGCACATGAGCCAGCCGTCGGTGCAGAGCGTGACGACCACCCCCTCGTCGTAGTACCGCCGCACGGGATGATCGGCGGCACGCGCCACGGCATGGGTCTGCACGTTGCTGGTGATGTTGATCTCCAGCGGAATGCGGCGATCGCGGACGTACCGCAGGAGGGCGGGGTCCTCGTAGAGCCGAGTGCCGTGACCGATGCGGTCGGCGTGGCAGTGTCGCAGCGCGTCGGCGATGGACTCTGCGCCCGCCGCCTCGCCCGCATGCACCGTGACCCCGAGATTGCCCTCCACCGCCGCGTCGAACGCCGCGCGGTGTGCCCCGGCCGGCCGGCCCGCCTCACCGCCCGCCAGGTCGAACGCGACGACGCCCTGATCACGGTAGGCCACCGACAGCCGCGCGATCTCGAGCGACACGGCGGGATCGTAGTGCCGGAGCGAGCAGTTGATCACCCGGGTCACCACCCCGAAGTCCCGCTCGCCGCGTGCGAGACCGGCCAGCTCGGCCTCGAGGGCGCGCTCCATCGGGAGTCCCTGGCGGCGGCTGAGCCAGGGGCAGTAGCGCACCTCGAGGTAGCGGATGTTGTCCCGCCCCGCATCCTCGACCATCTCGTACGAGACCCGCTCGATCGCCTCGGCGCTCTGGAGCAGCGGAATGGTGTACTCGAAGCGGGCGAGGTAGTCCTCCAGGTTCCCGGCGTGGTCCACCCGCATGAACCGGCGCAGCTCGGCCGGATCCCGCGACGGCAGCTGAAATCCGCTGTCGCGCGCCAGCTCGATCATGGTCTCGGGTCGAAGGGCGGCGTCGAGGTGGGTGTGCAGCTCGGCCTTCGGCAGCCGGCCGATCAGCTCACGCGTGAGCATCGCGCTCCTCCGGCGCCCGCCGGGCGCTCACCACGACACGGAGGATGGCGCCTTCCGCCAGCGGTGAGTCGAGGGGGACCTCGATGCCGCGCGCGTCGGTGACGTACGCTGCGCCGGCGGCGACCTTCCGCTCCAGCCCTGCGTCGTGCGCCAGCACCGCGGCGCGCACATCGGCGCCCCGGGTGACGTCCAGTGGAACCGAGTTGACGAAGACGCGCATCGGCCGGCTCAGCGTCGGGTGGAATGGAAGGCGGTGGAGGCCGAGGCCTCCACCGGCTGGGGGAGGCGCCGAAGGTAGGTGGCGACCGCCTCCACGTCCAGGAGCCCCACCCGCTCGGTCGGCCGTCCCGTCAGCATCGCGAACCCGCCCGCGCCCCAGGCGGTGGAATCGTCGGTCGCCAGCGTGTAGCTGTCTTTCGGCCGCAGCTTGCGGCCGCCGGCGAGCGTGACTGCCTTCACCCGGTGGCCGGCCGCGGCGCGCGGGTCGTAGCGCACCTGGCCGCCGGCCAGATGCACCGTCGGTCCGCCAGGATCCTCGAGGGCGTGCTCGAGCAGGCTCTGGATCTGCGCGCCGGTCAGCGTCAGCCGCACCAGGTCCGAGCCCGCGGGCTCGATCTCCCGGAGTCTCGCCAGCGTCACCGGTCCTGCGGGAAGGTCGGCGCGAACGGACGTGTTCCGCACCAGGCCGAGATCCGCCCGCGCGAGATTTCTCCGGGCCTCGGCGAGCACGCCGCCGAGCGCGTCCCGGCTGCCCCCGCGGACGAGCGGGCGCTTGAGCTGGGCCAGCGGCCGCCGGGCGAGGCTGTCGCTCCGGCGCGCGAAGGTGTCGAGCGCGCCGGCGAGCGGCGTGCCGGCAGCCACCGCCGCGCTAGGCACCTCCGTCACCCGTACCCGCATCTCCAGGCCCCCCGCCGGAGTCTTCACCAGGTCGCCGACCGCGAGCGTCCGCGGACCCGCCGCGCTCACGAGCTGCACGCCCCCGATGCGAGTCGTAACGGCGTGGGCTCCGTCCCCTCCGAGAATGAGATCCACTCCGGTTCCCCGTAGCTCCTCGGCGAGGCGCACCAGCTCACCCTCGCAGCGAAGGCCCTCGCAGGCGGCGTCGGCATGCCCGATCAGAATGGTGAGCGCCGGCTTCGTCCGGCGAACCTCCGCGAGCGCGTCGTGCAGCCCCAGCTCGCCGGCACCGAAGCGCAGGCCCCGGGTCCGTTCGGCGGCCTGGCGGCTCTTGGTCTCCGGCGTGACGTAGCCCAGGACCGCGATCCGCAGCCCGGCGGTGTCGAGAATGCGGTAGGGCACGGCCCAGGAGGGGCGACCTCCCGTGGCGCTGTCGAAGACATTGGACGCGAGCCAGGGGTATGACGATGCGGTGATTCGGCCGCGGAGGGAGTCCAGCGTCCCGTCGAAGTCGCGCTCCGCCAGGGCGGACGCCGCGAATCCCATGCGGTTCATCACCGCCGCCGCCAGGCGGCTGCCGGCGGCGCCGCCTGCGTCGAGCCGAAGCGTGGGGCAGGCGCACTCGCCCCGCAGGCTGTCCATCGTCCGGTCGATCGCGCCCGCCGCAGTGCCCAGCGAGCCCTGCAGGCCGGCGGTGCCGAGGACCCGCAGCACGATCGTGTCGCTCGCCGAGCGGGGCAGCGGGGCCGGTGCGATGTCGTAGATCTCCCGCACCGCCATCGCCGAGACCTCGGGCACGATGCGCCACTCCGACGGGGCGATCGCCGCCGGGTCGAGCGGTGCGCGACGGACCTCCTGCTCCAGGAGGTCCTGCATCCGCTCGCCCTTGTCGTAGACCACGGGCGCGCGAATCACCATCGGGTAGCCTCCGGCCCCGGTCTGCCGATGGCTGTTGAGCGCCATGGTGAAGCTGTCCGTCGGCTCTACCGGCCGCCCGCCGACGGTGAGGCTGCGGATCCGGGTTCCGGGAGGCCGGCGGAGGTCCACCTCGTAGCGCGCTCCGCGTACGATGTCGTAGTCGTAGCCGGCCATCGACTCGTTGAGCGAGACCCGGCCGGCGGCGTCCACCCGGAAGTACCGCGCGCTCCGCTCGAGGTAGTCGCGAAGCTGCTGGCCGGTGATCCGCACGGCACGAAGCGTGTTCTCGTAGGGATAGAGCCGGAGCAGGTCCCTGCGACGGATCGTATCGGCTTGGAACCCGCCCCGAAGATCGAAGACCGGGCCGGCGGCGAGCTGCGCGCCGGTGCGCCGCCGCTGGAGCTCGAGCACCCAGTCCAGAATGGCCGCCGGACCGGCCCGCGCGCCGGTCGCCGGCATCGCGGCGAGCGCCGCCCCGAGCGGCTCCCGCAGCCATGCGCGCACCGAGTCGTGGGCCGGCCGCAGCCGCTGCTCGACCAGCGCCGACGGAATCACGTCCCTGAGCGCCACCTGCTCCGCCCGCATGCGCGCCACGCCCCACCGGCCGCCTCGAGGACGGACCATGTGCACGTGCACCACCGCGAGGGATGCCGCGAAGGGCCGGGGCTGCACGAACCGGACGCCGCCGATCGTCGAATCACCGATCTCTCCGTGCGAGTGGCCCACCACCACGAGGTCGGGCCGCACGGAGAGGGAGGCGAACGTCCCCGAGACGTGCTCCCCACCGACACCCGTCGTGTCGTAGGTCGATCCTCCGGCGAGGCCGCTGTGCGACAGCGCCACCACCAGATCCGAGGACCGCCGCATCGCCTCGAACGTGCGCGCGGCCGATTCCTCGATGCGGCCCACTCGGAGCTTGCCCGCGAGCCGGTCGCGGTCCCAGACATTGGTGCCCGGGGTGGTGAAGCCGGTGACGCTCACGCGGATGGGCCCGCGGCGCAACACCCGGAACGGACTCAGCAGCAGGCTGTCGCCCGGCTGGACATACACGTTGGCGCTGACGTACGGGAAGGCCGCATCCTTGAGAGCGCGCTCCAGCTCCGGCACGCCCCAGTCGAAGTCGTGGTTGCCGGGCGTCGCGGCATCGTAGCCGGCGAGGTTCATGGCCTCGACGATCGGGTTCGGCCCCCGGCGTCCCGGGCGCGCGTGGTACGCGGCGAAGGGATTGCCCTGGAGCATGTCGCCCGCGTCGAGCACCACCACCTCTCCGGGGTAGGCGCGGCGGAGCGAGTCCACCACCGTGGCCAGCCGGGTCAGCCCGACCGGGGCGGCGCCGTCTCCCAGGTAGTCCCACGCGGTGGCGCGGCCGTGCACGTCGGTCGTGGCGACGAGCACGACGTGGGCGGTGTCCGGAGCTTGAGCGAGGGCGAGTGATGCTAGGAAGAGAAGCGAGAACATCGCGGGGGAATATAGGCAGGACGACAGGTCGGCGGGCCGCGGGGCCGCGGGGTCGCGGCAGGACGAAGCCTCTGCGCTGCCCGGGCTCTAGGCCGCCGGCTGCTCGACGCCGCGGGGTAGCGGCACCAGGAACTGGAGCTTGCCGTTGGGGGCCATCGGGATCTGGTCCACGATCTCTATGGCGATCTCGAAGTCGCCGCCGACGCTGGACTCGACGATCTCTGTCAGCGTCTCCCGCTGCACCTCCGAGGGCGGCCGGCGCGCGTCCACCAGGAAGCGCAGGTGGCGGCCCGGCTCCTCGCGAACCTGGAACCGCCGCACCCAGGTGTGCGCGGCGGCCCGGCCGAAGAGACTGGTGATGAGGGGAGTGGTGATCAGCGCGCCGCTGGGTCGCCGGATGGCGTGGGCGGTCCGCCCATGAACCCGCGTCAGCAGACCGAGACCGCGTCCGCACTCACAGGATTGCGGCAGCCGTGCCGCCATGTCGCCCATCCGGTATCTGATCAGAGGCATGGACGTGAGGCCCAGGCTGGTCACCACCAGCTCGCCGAGCGTGCCCGCCGGCACCGGCGTGCCCGCCGGATCCACAACCTCGACCACGAAGGCGTCGTCGTTCACGTGGAGCACGTCGCGCCGCACGGGACACGACCAGGCGAGGACTCCGAACTCGTTGGTGACGTACACGTCCACCGCCGGAGCGTGAAAGGCCTCCTCGGCCAGCTCGAGGCAGCGGTCGGTGACCTCCATCGCCGTGCAGAATACCGCGCGCGGCGGCTGCACCTGCGCCCCGCTCGCCAGGACATGCTCCGCGAGCGCCTCGATGGCGCCGGCATACCCCGTGAGAATGGGTGGCGACATCTCGCGGACCCGTCGCAGCACCTGTTCCGGCGGCGCGTCCGATGCCAGCCGCTCGATCCGGGGCAGCACGCCCATGCGGCGCAGGAACGTGATGGGGCCGGCCCGGTCGGGCTTGTCCACCCTCGCGACGTTGATCTGCGAGTCCCACGCCTTGCAGCCGTACGCCGAATAGACCCGCCACCAGCGGGCGGAGTATTCCGCCTCCTCCGCCCGGTGACGCAGGAACCGACCCGGTGTGCCCGTGGATCCCGATGTCGTCACGCTGATCAGACCGTCCCGGTCCACCGTCAGGAAGGCATCCAGGCCGTGCCGCGTGATCACCCCTCGATCGAGCAGCGGAAGCCGCGTGATCTGGTCGAGCTCGAGCCCGCCGGGATCGGTGATGCCGGCATCGCGCAGCACCGCGCTGTAATAGCGGGTCCGGGCGGCCGCCGCCAGCACCTGACGGAGACGCACCTGGCGCCGCACGGCGAGCTCATCGGGGGGGAGCCACTGATCCTTCTCGACCCGCAAGGAGGTCTGCAGCAGACCGGAGACTGCCGTGAAGGGACCGGAAGATGTAAGAAGCGGGAAGGCCATGACCGGCTGCGTTGCAAATGCGGGTCCCCGGCAAGTCGACAGGAGCCGCAGGGCTTCGTCGCAATGCAACTTCTTGCGGACCGCGCCTGCCTCCCCGGCACCCTGAGCGGCGACTCCCCTGGGACCCGTTCCACGGCGGGCGAGCGGAAGCCGTTCAGGAACCGCGAGATGGACGTATCCGGCAGGATGGAGCTCGGTGCCGCGGTCGGTCGGCGTCGAGTGGCTCGGGTGCAGTCTCATTCACCCTGGGAGGAACGGCCGCCTTCCCTGCGGGGGAGGCCCGCCCGCTCTCCGCTGGTCACCCGTCTCGTGCGACCGAACCCGATGCGCGCTCCGCTTGCAGGTTGCAGCGGCCGCTGGTCGAAATGCGGCTTAAGAAGCGCCATCGAAGAACTGGACGACCCCCGTCTCCAGCGAGTACTCCGCCCCGACGACGCGCAATCCTTCATCCTGAATCAGCTGCTCCAGGACCTGGGAGCCGTGCCGGAGATGATTCACCGAGGCGCGGATGTTGGCCCGGACGCCGTGCGTCACCAGCGCCGCCGGGTCGTGCCTGAGTTCGGTGGCCAGCAGCGCCTCGACCGAAGGACGCACGCGGTCTACGATAGCCCGCAGGTTGCGGGACTGGTTCTCGGTCGGCCGCTGGAGCTCCTCCAGTGTCGCGACGACGGCGCCGCACTGGGAGTGGCCCAGCACCACCACCAGCCGAGTGTCGTAGCGCGCGGCCGCGAACTCGACGCTGCCTACCTGCGAAGGCGCGACGATGTTCCCCGCGACGCGGATCACGAACAGGTCGCCCAGACCCTGGTCGAACACGATCTCCGCTGGAACGCGGGAGTCGGAGCACCCGAGAATGATCGCGAACGGCTGCTGTCCCGCGGCCACCTCGGCGCGCCGGCTGTTGCCGGTGAACGCGGCTGCCCCCCGGGTGTCGGAGGCGAACCGGAGATTCCCCTCCCGCAAACGCTCGAGTGCTTCATGCGCCGGAATCATTGACCTACCATAGCCCGGGTCCCGGCCCCCACGCCAGAAGGCCGGCCGAGTTGCCTTCGGGCTGCCGGCCTTGGATCCGGCTCTCCGCTCTCGACGACTTACACTGATGCCGTCCACGCGCCGCCGCCGCCGAGGCTTCCCCGCGTGGGCAGCCATATATATGTTGACGCGCATATGAGCGCCCCGTCGGCCACCGATATCCTCCTCACCGTCGCGGAGCCCACACGGCTGCGGATCCTGAACTGCCTGGCCGCCGCACCGCTGTTCGTCTCCGACCTGCAGGACGTACTCGACCTGCCCCAACCCACCGTCTCTCGCCACCTCCAGGTGCTCCGGAGGGCGGAGCTGGTGCGGGACACCCCGATCGCCCAGTTCGTGCTCTACCGTCTCCGCCGCGATGCCGGTGTGCCGGGCCGCCTCCTGTCGGCGATCCTCGACGCAGTGATCCAGGACGACGCGGACATGCGGGGCGAGCGCGAGCGGGCCGCGCAACGGAGCCGGTCGCATACCTACGGCCGAGTGCAGGAGCCGCAGGCCATCCGGGCGCTGGCCCGCTCCAAGAGAGCGACATGACGCAACGCATTCTCGTGGTGGACGACGAGCCCGACATCACGGCGCTCGTGGCGTATCACCTCGCAAGGGCGGGGTTCCGCGTCTCCACCGCGGCCAACGGGCCCGACGCCCTCCGTGCCGCCCGGGAGGAGAAGCCCGACATCGTGATCCTCGATCTGATGCTCCCCGGCATCTCGGGCTACGACATCCTGGCCGAGCTGCGCAAGCGGGACGAGACGAAGGACGTCGGCGTCATCCTGCTCACCGCCCGGCGCGAGGAGACCGACCGGATCCGCGGGCTGTCGCTCGGGGCCGACGATTATCTGACCAAGCCGTTCTCGCCCCAGGAGCTCTCGCTCCGGGTGCGGGGGCTGCTTCGGCGACTCGGCTCGCCGCCGGTCACCGCCGGCTCCACCCTGGCGGCGGGCCCCATTTCGATCGACCGCTCGGCCCACCGGGCGACGGTGAGCGGCGAGGAGCTCAGCCTCACCGCCACGGAGTACAAGCTCCTCCTGACCCTGGTGGAGCGCCGCGGCCGGGTGCAGACCCGTCCCCAGCTTCTGGAGACGGTCTGGCAGGCGCAGCCGGACATTCAGACCCGCACGGTGGACATGCACGTGCAGCGGCTCCGCACCAAGCTGGGCGACGCCGGCAAGATGATCGAGACGGTCCGCGGTTTCGGCTACCGGTTCAAGGGGACGGAGCGAGGGGCGCGCACCCGGTGACCTTCGCCACCCGGCTGGTCGCGGGCACACTGCTGGTTCTGGTGGCGGGGGTGGCGGTCCTGCTGTTCGCCTCCGAGCGCTCGCTCCGCCGCGATCTGGTGGGCGACGTCGAGCGCTCACTGGAGCGCGAGGCCGGGCTCATCCGGGAGGCGCTCTCCGCGGATTCCACGACGTGGGGCGAGAGCCTTCGGCGCCTCTCGGCCGGGACCCAGCGACGCATCACCCTGGTGGACGCAGCCGGACGAGTGCGCGCCGACAGCGACTTTCCGCCGGGCCCGCTTCCCGCCATCGAGGGCCATCTCGACCGGCCCGAGATCCGCGCGGCGCTCGCCGGGAGGACCGGCATCGCCACTCGCATGAGCGAGACGGTAGGCCGCACGCTCCTGTACGTGGCGGTGCCGGGCGGGCCCGGCGCGATCCGGGTCGCCGCGGACCTGAGCCAGGTGGACGAGGTCGTCCACCGAGCCCAGGGCGCGGTGGCGGGCGCGGCCCTGCTCGCCCTGCTGGTGGGAACGATTCTGGCCCTGGTCGCGGGTCGCTCGATCGCGCGGCCGCTGACCGCCATCACCGCCGCGGCCCGGGCCATCGCCGCCGGCTCCCCGCCGCGGTTCCCCCGGTCCGGCGTGCCCGACATCGACGCGCTGGTCCAGGCGCTCCGCCAGATGCACCGGCAGCTCGCCGATCGGTTCGACGACCTCCGGCGGGAGCAGGCCGAGACCGCCGCGCTGGTGGAATCCATGGTCGAGGGCGTGATCGCGGCGGACGAGCGGGGCCGCATCACCACCGCCAAC
>CAMPKP010000025.1 GCA_946887295.1 uncultured Gemmatimonadota bacterium
AAGACCGCGGGCGGTTCGAAGCGCTCACCCGCGAGCTCGGCGTGGCGCAGCCGCCCAGCGGGATCGCGTACTCGGTGGAGGAGGCGCTCGGGGTCGCGGCGCGGGTGGGCTACCCGGTGCTGGTCCGCCCCTCCTACGTGCTGGGCGGGCGCGCGATGGAGATCGTGTACGACGATCTCTCGCTCCGCGGCTACTTCGCGCGCGCGGTACGGGTGGCCCCCGAGCACCCGGTGCTGATCGACAGCTTTCTCGAGGACGCGTTCGAGGCCGACGTGGACGCGATCGCGGACGAGACCCGCTGCGTCATCGGCGGGGTGATGCAGCACATCGAGGACGCCGGGATCCACTCCGGTGACTCCGCCTGCGTGCTCCCGCCCTACCTCATCACCGAGGCGCAGGTGGAGGAGATGCGCCGGTACACCCGCGCCTTCGCCGAGCGGCTGGGCGTGGTCGGGCTGCTCAACGTGCAGTACGCCATCAAGAACGGCGTGGTCTACGTGCTCGAGGTCAATCCCCGCGGCTCCCGCACGGTCCCGTTCGTCTCCAAGACCACGGGCGTTCAGCTCGCCGGCCTCGCCGCCGCCGTGATGGTGGGCCGGACCCTGGATGAGCTCGGGCTTCAGGACGACGTGATTCAGCCATACGTCGCGGTGAAGGAAGCGGTGTTCCCCTTCAGCAAGCTCAGCGGCGTGGATCTCGTGCTCGGTCCCGAGATGCGCTCCACCGGCGAGGTCATGGGGATCGCGGACTCCTTCGGAATGGCCTTCGCCAAGGCCCAGATCGCCGCCGACGGCGCGCTTCCGCTCGAGGGCGCGGTGTTCCTCACGGTCAACGATCACGACAAGGCGAACCTGGTGCCGATCGCCCGCCGCTTCCACGGGCTCGGCTTCAAGCTCTTCGGGACCGACGGCACGGCCCGCTATCTCCGTGCCCGGGGCATTCCGGCCGAGCGGGTGCTCAAGGTCCACGAAGGCCGGCCCAACGCGATCGACCTCATGGTCTCCGACCGAATCCAGCTGCTGATCAACACCCCGCTCGGCAAGCTCACCCAGCAGGACGACTACGCGATCCGCAGGGCCGCGCTTCAGCATCGGGTGCCGTACACGACCACGCTCTCCGCCGCCTCGGCGGCGTGCGACGCGATCATCGCGCTCAAGAGCCGCGCCGGCGAGGTGCGCTCGCTCCAGGAGTGGCACGTGCTCGCCCGCGAGATGTCGCCGGAATGGACCGGGTGACCGCCCGCGAGCCCGCATTCGCGTCCGCCCTGCGCGCCCGGATCCGGGGACAGGTGCGTGAGCACGAGCCGCTGGCCCGGTATTCCACCTACCGCATCGGGGGGCCGGCGACGGTGGTCCTGCCATCCTCCGCCGAGGACGTGGGGATCGCGCTGGGGATGGCCCACGAGGCGGGCGTGCCGTGGTTCGCCCTCGGCCTGGGCTCGAACATCCTGCTGCCGGACGAGGGGCTCGACGCCCTGGTCGTCCGACTGGGCAAGGGACTCGACCGGCTGGAGCGCGACGGCGATCGCTGGACCGTAGGCGCCGGACTGCCGGCTCCGCTGGCCGCTCGTCGGACGGCCGCCGCCGGCTACGCCGGCCTCCACATCTTCGTGGGCGTGCCGGGCTCCGTCGGCGGCGGGGTCTACATGAACGCGGGCTGCCACGGCGGTGACTGGTCCGAGGTGGTGGAATCGGTCACGGTGGTGGATCGAGCCGGGCGCGATGCCGTGGTGCCTCGCGCCGAGGTTCCCTTCACCTACCGCCGGAGCGGGCTGGACGGGCGGGTGGTGCTCGAGACCGTGGTGCGGCTCCGCGAAGAGGCCCAGGACCGGCTCGACGAGCAGATCGCCGAGATGTTCGAGTGGCGGCAGAGCGGCACGCCGTTCAACCAGCCGTGCTGCGGCAGCGTGTTCAAGAACCCCTCGGGGCCGAGCTGGAAGCGCGAGGGCGGCCCCCGAACCGCGGGCCAGCTCATCGAGGCGGCGGGGCTCAAGGGCCTCCGGGTCGGCTCGGCCGAGGTGTCTCCGATGCACGCCAACTACTTCGTGAACACCGGCGGCGCCACGGCGGCGGACGTGCGAGGCCTGATCGAGCAGGTGCAGCGGCGGGTGGAGGGCGAGTTCGGCGCCCTGCTGGAGCCCGAGGTCAAGCTGATCGGCAGGGATGGCCGGTACCTGAACGCGGAGCCATCGTGACGACGACCCCTTCGGAGGATTAGAGCTCCCATGGCGTCCTACTTCGCCCACGAATCCTCCTACATCGACGACGGCGCGGTCGTCGGCGACGGAACCAAGATCTGGCATTTCTGCCACGTGCTTCCCGGCGCCGTGATCGGAGAGCGGTGCAACCTGGGGCAGAACGTGGTGGTGATGGGCGGGGCCAGCCTGGGGAACAACGTGAAGGTCCAGAACAACGTCTCCATCTACGAAGGGGTCGTCCTGGAGGACGACGTCTTCTGCGGACCGAGCTGCGTGTTCACCAACGTGACCAATCCCCGCAGTCACGTCTCTCGGAAGTCGGAGTACCGCCGCACCCTGGTCCGTCGCGGCAGCTCGATCGGCGCGAACGCCACCATCGTCTGCGGGGTGACCCTGGGCGAGTACTGCTTCATCGGAGCCGGAGCGGTGGTCCGGAGCGACGTCCCCGCCTACGCGCTGATGGTGGGAGTGCCGGCCCGCAGGGTGGGCTGGATGTGCCAATGCGGCATCCGCTTGCAGCTTCAGGACGGGCGCGCCTCTTGCGCTGCCTGCGGCGCCGGCTACGAGGAGCGCGAGGGGGTTCTGCATCAGATTGACCGCCCCCGGAGCGCAGGCTAAGTTACACGGCTGCCGACGGTTCCGCTTTTTCACGCGCCCGTGGCCCGCCCGGCTCAAGCCGGTCCCCGGGCGCGTTTCACATGATGTTTCGATCCCACACGCGGTCGGAGGACGGGGAATCGGTGAGCGTACCGCTGCTGGACCTGGTGGCTCAGTACAACACCATCAAGGACGACGTGCTCCGGGCCATGATGGCGGTGGTGGAGCGCCAGGGCTTCATCATGGGGCCGGAGGTGGGTCAGCTCGAGACCGAGATCGCGCGGCTCTCGGGCACCCGTCATGCGATCGGCTGCGCCAGCGGCACGGACGCCCTGCTGCTGCCGCTTCGCGCCCTCGACCTGAAGCCGGGTGACGAGGTGATCACCACGGCGTTCACCTTCTTCGCCACCGCCGGGGCCATCCACAACGCGGGCGGCACGCCGGTCTTCGTGGATATCGATCCGGCCACGCTCAACATCTCCCCGCGCGCGATCCAGGATGCCGTCACCCCCCGCACCCGGGGGATCGTGGCGGTCCATCTCTTCGGACAGATGGCGCCCATGGAAGAGATCGCACCGCTGGCCCGGCGCCACGGCCTCGCGCTGGTCGAGGATGCGGCGCAGGCCATCGGGGCCCGCCGCAAGGTGGACGGAGAGTGGCGCCGGGCCGGCGAGCTCGGCACGGCCGGCACCTTCTCGTTCTTCCCCAGCAAGAATCTCGGCGGGTTCGGCGACGGCGGGATGATCGTCACCCAGGACGACGCTCTGGCGGACCGGCTTCGCAAGCTTCGCCTGCACGGCGGCGCCCGGCAGTACCACCACGAGGAGGTGGGGTACAACAGCCGCCTCGACACTCTCCAGGCCGCCGTGCTCCTCGCCAAGCTGCCGCACCTGGAGGGGTGGAGCCGCGCCCGCGCCGAGCGGGCGCGCCGCTACACCGAGGCATTCACCGGGCATCCGGCCGTCTGTCCCCCGGCGGTCGACCCCGCCAACGAGCACATCTTCCATCAGTACACCATCCGGGTCCCGCGGCGGAACGAGCTGCAGGCCCATCTCAAGAGCCGCGGAATCGGCAACGCGATCTACTACCCGCTCGCATTGCACCTCCAGCCGTGCTTCGCCCACCTGGGCTATCGGCGCGGCCGGCTGCCGGCGACCGAGGCCGCGATGGACTCGGTGATCTCCCTGCCGATCTATCCGGAGCTGACGTCGGAACAGCAGGACGCCGTGATCGCGGCGATACTGGAGTTTTATGCCTGACCGTCGAGAGGACCGGATGGACGTCGCGCAGGAGCTGATCGGAAAGGCGCAGCGCCGCGAGGCGCTGTTCGGCATCGTGGGGCTCGGCTACGTCGGCCTGCCGCTGGTCGTGGAGCTGGCCAAGGCGGGCTATCGCGTGCTGGGCTTCGACGTCAGCGAGCGGGTGGTGAACGGGCTGAACGCCGGCCACTCGCACGTGAAGGACGTCTCGGACGCCCAGCTCCGGGAGGCGCTCGCCGCCGGCCGGTTCGAGGCGACGACCGACATGTCGCGCATGGGCGAGCCCGACGCGGTGTCCATCTGCGTGCCGACCCCGCTCTCCAAGTTCAAGGACCCCGACGTCAGCTTCATCGTGGCCGCCACCGACTCGGTGAAGCGCACCCTCCGCCGGGGCCAGGCCATCATCCTCGAGTCCACCACCTATCCCGGCACCACGCGCGAGATCCTCCAGCCCGCCCTGGAGAGCACCGGACTCGCGGTCGGCACCGACTTCTTCCTCGCCTTCAGTCCCGAGCGCGTGGACCCGGGCAATCCGGTCTGGAAGACGCACAACACCCCCAAGGTGGTGGGCGGCATCACCGAGAGCTGCACCCGGGTGGCCTGCGCGCTCTACGAGCCCGCCATCGAGCGCCTGGTGCCGGTCTCGACCACCGAGGCGGCGGAGCTGGTGAAGCTGCTCGAGAACACCTTCCGCAGCGTGAACATCGGCCTGGTGAACGAGATGGCGATCGTCTGCGACAAGCTGGGAGTGGACGTCTGGGAGGTGATCGAGGCGGCCTCCACCAAGCCGTTCGGGTTCATGAAATTCCTGCCGGGGCCCGGGCTGGGCGGGCACTGCATCCCGATCGATCCCCACTACCTCGCCTGGAAGATGCGCGGCCTCAACTACAAGACCCGGTTCATCGATCTGGCCGGCGAGCTCAACACCGAGATGCCCCTGTTCTGGGTCCGCAAGGTGGCGGAGGCGCTGAACCAGCAGGGCAAGGCGGTGCGCGGGGCGTCGGTCCTGGTGCTCGGCGTGGCCTACAAGCGGGACATCGACGACATCCGGGAGAGCCCGGCGCTCGACATCATCCGGCTGCTCGAGGGGCAGGGCGCCCGGGTGGCGTATTCCGATCCGCACGTCCCCTGCTTCGCCGAGGACGGCCACGACTATCGCTCGGTGGCGCTGGATTCCCAGACCGTCGCCGCGGCCGACTGCGTCATGATCGTCACCGATCACACGGCGGTGGATTACCGGATGATCCGACGCCACGCCAAGCTCGTGGTCGACACCCGAAACGCAATGCCGAAAGAGGCGTGACATGCACGTGGCGGTGATCGGAAGCGGATACGTGGGGCTGGTGGCCGGGGCCTGTCTGGCGGAGACGGGGAACGACGTCATCTGCGTGGACAAGGACGCCGAGAAGATCGCGCGACTCCAGCGGAACGAGATCCCCATCTACGAGCCGGGTCTCGAGCCCATGGTGGAGCGCAATCAGGCCGAGGGCCGGCTCACCTTCACGACCGACATCGGCGCCGCCATCCGCAGCGCGAAGGTCATCTTCATCGCCGTCGGCACTCCGCCGGGCGAAGACGGCTCGGCCGATCTCCAGCACGTGCTCGGCGTGGCCCGCGAGATCGGGCGCCACATGAACGAGCCCAAGGTCGTCGTCACCAAGTCGACCGTGCCGGTCGGCACCGCGGAGAAGGTCCGGGCCGCCGTGAAGTCCCAGACCGAGACGCCGTTCGCGGTCTGCTCCAACCCGGAGTTCCTGAAGGAGGGCGCCGCGATCGAGGACTTCATGAAGCCCGACCGGGTCGTCATCGGCGTGGACGACGAGAACGCCAGGGCGGTGATGGCCGAGCTGTATGCGCCGTTCACCCGCCAGGGCGGCAACCGGATCCTGTTCATGGACATCGCGTCGGCCGAGGTCACCAAGTACGCCGCCAACGCCATGCTCGCCACCCGCATCTCGTTCATGAACCAGATGGCGCTCTTCTGCGAGCTGGTCGGCGCCGACGTGAGCAACGTCCGGCTGGGCATCGGCTCCGACCAGCGCATCGGCCGGGCGTTCCTCTACCCCGGCCCGGGATACGGCGGGTCCTGCTTCCCCAAGGACGTCAAGGCGATCATCAAGACCGCCGACGATCTGGGCCTCTCGCTCGACGTGCTCAAGTCGGTCGAGGAGGTCAACGAGTGCCAGAAGCTGGTGGTGCTGCACAAGGTGCAGCGCTACCTCGGCTCCGACCTCAGTGGCAAGACGGTGGGGCTCTGGGGCCTGGCCTTCAAGGCCGAGACCGACGACATGCGGGAGAGCCCGACGATCCCGCTGATCGAGGGACTCCTCGCGGCCGGCGCCCGGGTGCAGGCTCACGACCCCAAGGCGACCGACTCCGCCCGCCACATCTTCGAGGATCGGGTGATGTACGCGGCCGATCCCTACAGCGCCGCGCACGGAGCCGACGCGCTCTGCGTCATGACCGAGTGGCTCCTCTACCGCAATCCCGATTTCGACCGGGTGCACCGGCTCCTGCGCCGGCCGCTCCTGGTGGACGGCCGCAACCTCTACGAGCCGGAGCGCATGAAGGCGCTGGGCTTCGAGTATCACGGGATCGGCCGGGGCGGTCGGTGACCCGAGTCCTCGTCACCGGTGCGGCCGGCTTCATCGGATCGCACCTGGTGGAGGCGCTGTGCCGGAAGGGCCACGAGGTCGTGGGGATCGACAACTTCGACCCCTTCTACCCCCGTGCCATGAAGGAGCGGAACCTGGCGGAGATCGGCTCCCCCGCGGGCTTCGCCTTTCACGAGCTGGACCTCCTCGACGCCGTCGCCCTCCAGGCCCTGCTCACTCCGGAGACCGTGCTGGTCCATCTCGCCGCCAAGGCGGGGGTGCGCCCCTCGCTGGCCGACCCGGTGGGCTACGCCCGCGCCAACGTCGCGGGCACCGCGGCGGTGGCGGAGGCGGCGCGGGGCGCAGGCGTGTCGCGGATCCTGTTCGGGTCGTCGTCGTCGGTGTACGGGGACAGCACGCCGGTTCCCTTCCGGGAGGACGCCGTCGCCATCGAGCCGATGTCGCCGTACGCCGCCACCAAGCGGGCCGGCGAGCTGCTCCTGGGCGCGGTGGCGCCGATCTACGGCTTCCGGATCGCCTCGCTCCGCTTCTTCACCGTCTACGGCCCGCGCCAGCGCCCCGACCTGGCGATCCACGCCTTCACCAGGAAGATGGTCGAAGGCCGGCCCCTCACGCTGTTCGGTGACGGCACCCAGGCGCGGGACTACACCTACTGCGACGACATCGTCGCGGGGGTGCTCGCGGCGCTCCGCTGGACCGAGACCGCGCCCGTCGGGGTCGAGCAGTTCAATCTCGGTGGCAACCGTGTGGTCCCGACCGGCGCGATGGTGGACGAGATCTCCGCCGCGCTCGGCCTGAAGCCGACGATCGAGTGGGCGCCGATGCAGCCGGGCGACGTGCAGCGCACGGCCGCCGATCTCACCAAATCGGGCGCGGTCCTCGGCTACGCGCCCCAGACACCGTTTCCGGAGGGAATCCGGCGTTTCGTCGCCTGGTTCCGTGAGGCCTATGGCCGCTCAGACTGAGCGTGTGCTGACCCGCGCCCGCGAGCGGTTCGCGGTGCAGGACTACTACGGCACGGTCCACCTGCTGGAGGAGATCGTGGCCGGCGGACGGGCCTTCGCCGACGTCCATCACCTGCTCGGCGTCTCGCTGTCGCTGCTCGGCCACCGCGAGCGGGCGCTGGCGGAGTTCGACCGGGCCCTGCAGCTCAACCCCCGCTACCTGGAGGCGCTCATCCACCAGGGACTGGTGCTCCAGGAGATGGGCAGGGAGACCCAGGCGGAGGACTCCTTCCGGCGGGCGGCGGCCAGCATCGCACCGTCCTCGGACGGCCTGCCCGCGCCGGTCGCCGCGCGGCTGGCGAACCAGCACGCCGAGCTGGCGGAGGCCTACGCGGAGGCCGGGGCGCTCGACCGGGCGGTCGAGCAGTACCGGCGCGCGCTCGAGCTGGGGCCGACCTTCGTGGATCTGCGCTACCGCATGGCCCGGCTGCTCCTGGAGGCCGGCCGCTCGCTCGAGGCCCGGGAAGCGCTGGAGGAAGTGCTGCGGGCCCGCCCCAACTTCGTGGATGCGTGCGCCGCGCTGGGCCTGGCCCACTACCTGTCCGGCGACGCGCTCGGCGCCCGGGACATCTGGAAGGGGTGCCTCAAGCGACGCCCCGAGAATGCCCGCGTGGAGGCGTACCTGGCGATGCTCGGCCGCACCGGAACGTGAGGCGCTGGGTCCTTGCCGCTGCCCTGGCGTGCGCCGCCTGCGGCGCAGCCGCCGACGGCGAGCGCCGGGGTGACGAGGCCTACGGCCGCGGGCAGTATGCCCAGGCGCTGAAGGAGTACCGGGCCCTGGCTGCCGGAAAGGCCCACCCCCGGATCTATGCCAAGACCGGCGCCGCTGCGCTCCGCACCGGCGAGCTCCGCGAGGCCGCCGACGCCTACCTGCACCTCGCCGGCGAGGACCCGGGCCGGGTGCAGGAAGCGGCGGAAGGTCTGGAGGCGGTGGCCCGCGCGGCGGAGCGGTCCGACCGTACCGACGCGCTGCAGGAGGCGGTGGTGGGTCTTCAGACGCTGGCGCCCGACCGCGTACCGGGGCAGTACGCGCTGGTACTCGCGCAGAAGGAAGGAGCCGAGGCCGGCGAGCTCGCGGCGCTGCTGCCCCGCGCCATCGCGACCGCACCCGACCAGGCGACGGTGGATTCACTCCTCGCCCTGCACGCCCGGCTGCTTCAACAGACATCGGGCTGCGGTCAGGCCATGTTTCAATTTCGTGCCGTGCTGCGGCGGTCGCGGGACAGCTCGCTCCTCGGGGGGGCTCGCAAGGGGGCGGCCGACTGTGCCCTCTCCCTCGGACGGCGGGCAGCCTCGAGCGGAAAGGACGCCGACGCGGCGCTCTGGTTCGCCGAGGCCGCGCGAATGGACTCCAGCTCCGCCACCGGCCGGCGCGCGCTCTTCGCGTACGCGGACACTCGACTGACCCAGGGCGACACGCTCGCTGCCGCAATCGCGTACCAGGCGATCGTGTCCGACGCGGCGGTCGCCGACTCCTTCAGCGGTATGGCCCGCAGCAGGCTCGCCGCGCTGGGACTCACCCCGACGGCGGGCCGCGACTCCGGGTCCGACTCTCCATGAATCGCTCTCGATCGCTCCTGGTGGCCGCCGGTCTTCTCGTTCTGGCCGGGTGTGGCGGCGGGCGCTCTCCCGCCGCGGGAGGCTCGCCTGCCACCCCGGCGCAGGCGGAGGGGGCCAGTCCGCAGGAGGTGGACTCTCTGTTCCGCCTGGGGGAGAGCATGTTCCGCCGGGGCAAGTGGAACGACGCGATCAAGCATCTCGAGCGCGTGCTGCTGGAGTTCTCTCCCGGCGATTCCCGCATACCCCGCGCGCGGTACCTGCTCGGCGAAGCGAAGTTCGCCATCGGGAGCCATCTCGAGGCCGCCCGGGAGTTCCGCCGGGTCTCCGACGAGACGCCCAACGATGCGCTGGCGCCCGATGCCCTGCTGCGGGTGGGCGACGTCTACTCCGATCTCTGGCGTCGGCCGGAGCTCGATCCCTCCTACGGACAGACCGCGCTGGCGACCTACCAGGAGCTGCTGAACCGGTACCCCAACAGTCGGGCCGCCCCGCGCGCCCGGCAGCGCATCGAGGAGCTGCAGGAGCGCTTCGCGTTCAAGGAGTACCGGGCCGGGATGTTCTACTTCAAGCTCAAGGCCTACGACTCGGCGATCCTCTATCTGAAGGACGTCGTCGCGACCTATCCCAAGTCCTCGATCGCCCCGGAAGCGCTGCTCAAGCTGGTGGAGGCCTACCAGCGGCTGGGGTACCAGGAGGACGTCCGGGAGACCTGCGGCTATCTTCGCCGCTTCCATCCCGACGCGCTGCGGGGCCGGAACGCATGCCCCACCGACACGGCGGGCGCCTCCTAGGCCGATGGTCGGCCTCTTCGGCGGCTCGTTCGATCCGGTCCACCACGGGCATCTCATCGTCGGCCAGGTGGCGGCCGAGACCCTGGGCCTCGAGGCGCTGCGATTCATGCCCGCCCGGGAACAGCCGTTCAAGCGGGGCCGGCACGGAGCCTCGCCGGAGCAGCGCGCCGCCATGCTGGAGCTCGCCGTGGCGGGCTCTCCCGGCCTCCAGGTGGAGCGCATCGAGCTCGAGCGCGCCGGACCCTCCTACACCATCGACACCCTGCGTGCCATCCTCGACCGGGAGCCCGGCATCCGCCTGACTCTGCTGCTCGGCGCCGACGCCGCGGCCGAGCTCGAGGCCTGGCACGAGGCCGCGGAGATCCCCAGGCTGGCCACGGTCGTGGTCTTCGCCCGCCCCGGGGTGCCGGTGCCGGCCTCTCCGCTCGTCAGCCGGTCCATCCGGGTCCCGGCCCTCGAGATCTCGGCCACGGAGGTCCGCCGGCGGGCCCGGGAAGGCCGCTCCCTCCGCTACTGGGTACCCGATCCGGTCGCGGAGTACGTCCGTCTGCATCGGTTATATTTGGATCCAGCATGATCAAATCATTGATGACCGCGGTCCTGGGAACCCGATTCGACCGCGAGCGGAAGCGGCTCCAGCCGATCGTGGACCAGATCCACGCGGCGGAGGAGCGGCTCGCGTCGCTGAGCGAGGCCGAGCTCAAGGCCCAGACCCAGAAGTTCCGCGACCGGCTCCAGGAGCGGACCGGCGCCGTGAAGGCGGAGCTGGAGGAGGTTCGGGCGGCCAAGCACGGGTGCGCGGATCCGGTCGAGCGCGACCGCCTGGAGCAGCGCTTTCACGAGCTGGAGACCCAGTACAAGAAGGAGCTGAAGGCCGGGCTCGACGAGCTCCTGCCCGAGGCCTTCGCGACCGTCCGGGAGGCATGCCGGCGGATGGTCGGCACCACCGTCCAGGTGATGGGGCACGATCTCGTCTGGGACATGGTCCCCTACGACGTGCAGCTCATCGGCGGCGTGGTGCTGCACCAGGGCAAGATCGCTGAGATGGCCACCGGCGAAGGCAAGACGCTGGTGGCCACGCTGCCGCTCTATCTCAATGCGCTCGCCGGGCGGGGCGCGCACCTGGTCACGGTGAACAACTATCTGGCCCGCCGCGACTCCCAGTGGATGGGGCACGTCTTCAGCTATCTGGGCCTCACCGTCGCCTGCCTCGACGACACCGAGCCGTCCTCGCCCAACCGCCGCGCCGCGTACCAGGCCGACATCACCTACGGCACCAACAACGAGTTCGGCTTCGACTACCTGCGCGACAACATGGTCTTCTCGCTGGACCAGCGGGTGCAGCGGGAGCACGCCTACGCGATCATCGACGAGGTGGACTCGATCCTGATCGACGAGGCGCGGACGCCGCTCATCATCTCCGGACCGGTGGGGAACGAGGCCGACGACAAGTACGCCCAGTTCAACCGCCAGGTGGCCGAGCTGGTCCGCAAGCAGACCGGCGTGGTCAACACGCTGCTGGCCGAGGCGGAAAAGCTGCTCCAGGACGAGAAGACCCGGCCCGAAGCCGCCATCAAGCTGTACCAGGCCCACCTCGGCATGCCGAAGAACAAGCGGCTGCTGAAGATGATGCAGGAGCACGGGATCAAGCAGATGGTGCAGCGGATGGAGCTCGACGCGATCGCCGACCGCAAGCTCCCGATGCGGCAGCAGCGCCTGCGGGACACCGAGGAGATTCTGTACTTCGTGCTGGATGAGAAGGGGCACTCGGTCCATCTCACCGATCGCGGCGCGGAGGCGATGTCGCCGGACGATCCGGCGCTCTTCCTGGTGCCCGACATCTCCGAGGAGATCCACCGGATCGACAAGGACCCCGAGCTGTCGCCCCACGATCGGGTCGAGCGTCGGCGCGAGGTCGAGGGCGAGTACGCGCTCAAGAGCGAGAAGCTCCACATCATCCACAAGCTGCTCCAGGCCCACGTCCTCTACGAGAAGGAAGTGGACTACCTGGTGCAGGACGGCCAGGTGATGATCGTGGACGAATTCACCGGACGGGTGATGACCGGGCGCCGCTGGGCGGACGGACTGCACCAGGCGGTCGAGGCCAAGGAGATGGTGCAGGTGAAGGGGGAGACCCAGACCTTCGCCACCATCACCATCCAGAACTACTTCCGGATGTACGACAAGCTGGCCGGCATGACGGGCACCGCCGAGACCGAGGAGACCGAGTTCTATCAGATCTACGGGCTCGACGTCAACGTCATTCCGACCCACCGCCCGGTGCGGCGGGTGGATCAGGTGGACCGGATCTACAAGACGCGGCGGGAGAAGTACAACGCGGTGCTCGACGAGGTCGAGCGGCTCCACAATCTCGGCTGGCCGATCCTGATCGGCACGGTGACGGTGGAGGTGTCCGAGACCCTGTCGCGCCAGCTCAAGCGCCGGGGGCTCAAGCACGAGGTGCTGAACGCGAAGTACCACCAGCGCGAGGCGGAGATCGTCGCGGGGGCGGGGCAGAAGGGCTCCATCACGATCGCGACCAACATGGCCGGCCGCGGCACCGACATCAAGCTCGGCAAGGATCTCGATCTCGCCCAACCGGAGGCGGGACTCCAGATCATCGGCACCGAGCGCCACGAGTCGCGCCGGATCGACCGCCAGCTCCGGGGCCGCTCGGGCCGCCAGGGCGACCCCGGGCAGTCGATCTTCTTCCTGTCGCTGGAAGACGACCTGATGCGGCTGTTCGGCTCCGACCGGATCGCCCGCTGGATGGACAAGAGCGGGGCCGAGGAGGGCGAGGTCATCACCGGCGGCCTGGTGACCCGGGCCATCGAGCAGGCCCAGAAGCGGGTCGAGCTCCAGAACTTCCAGCAGCGGAAGCGGCTGCTGGAATACGACGACGTGATGAACCAGCAGCGGGAAGTGATCTACTCGCTGAGGCTCTTCGCGCTGGAGCGGGGGGAGGAGCTGAAGGCCGAAGCGCGCCGGATGATCGAGGCGGCGCTGGAGCGGTCCACCACCCAGTTCCTGGTGGGGGCCGACCGGCCGGAGGAGTACGACCGGGGCGGGCTCCGCGAGGCGCTCATGCTCCAGTACCTGGTCGGCCCCCAGGCGATCACCGATCCGGAGGCCACGCCGTCCCTCGAGCGGCTCGTCGAGGCGGTGAAGGCCGAGGGCGAGGAGGCCTTCCGGCGGAAGGTCGAATACCTGTCCGACTTCGGGAAGTCGATCGGCATTCCGGACGTGGACAGCCAGGTGCTCTCCCAGGTGATGCTCGCGGTGCTCGACGAGCGGTGGAAGGACCACCTGTACGACCTCGACCAGCTCCGCAATGCGATCCAGTACCGGGCCTGGGGCCAGAAGGATCCGCTGGTGGAGTACAAGCGCGAGGCCTTCGACATGTTCGAGGACCTGATGCGCGACATCCAGTCCACCTTCACCGAGCGATTCCTCAAGATCCAGGTGAGCGCCGAGGGGCCGCGCCCAGAGGCCCGGCCGGCTCGCCGCCCCATTCCTGCCCCGAGTGCGGAGCCGGTGCCCGCTCCCACGGGAGCCGACGACCTGTTCATGGGGGCCGCCCCCCGGGTGCCGCCTCCGCCGCCGGTGGCCCCGGCCTCCCGGGGATCGGCACCGGCGCTCAGCAGCTCGCTGGGGCCGGTCGGGCGACAGGCCGCGGCGACCGTGCCGGAGGTGGGTCGCAACGATCCCTGCCCCTGCGGGTCGGGGAAGAAGTACAAGAAGTGTCACGGGGCGGGGCGGTAGGCCGCGGGAGAGCGGCAGCTACCAGGAACCACGACCCTCCGGTCAGGCGATCGGAGGGTCGCTCGTTTCCCTGGCGGCCGGGGCTGAAGCCCCGCTCAGCATTTGCCGCCGTCCTTGGGGAAGACGAGGCAGGCAACAGGCGCCTTTCCGCTTGATCCACCCGTCACCGTGACCTGGGCCGTGGCCCTGGTATTCTGCCAGGTGGCAACGATCATCGTCTGACCCGCACTGAGTCCCTGGACTACGCCGCCGGTATGGACCGTCGCCACGCCCTCGTTGGAGCTGATCCAGCTGACGTTCTCCGGCGAGGTGGAGCCGCCATCCTGTCCCGTGACGGTTGCCCTGAGCTTCAAGGAAGTACCGCCCTTGATGACGACGCTGCCGGGCTCGAGGGTCATGACCGGCCCGTCGATCACGAACGAAGGTCCCGTTCCGGATGGTGATTCGCAGCCCAGCAGCGCGGTGGCCAGGGCCAGCGGGATGCCCAGGGAGAATGAAGCGTTCATGTGAGCCTCCGATGGATCGCGTGGTGAAGCCTGAGGAGCGATCGTGCCGCGAGCCGCTTGCCCGTCACGAACCGCGGAGCCACTATAGACAGCCGGACTCATGCCCTCCTCACTCCGACCTCAGCGGGCGCTCATGTTCCGGCTCAGCACCTTCGGGCGGCTGGCTCTCATGGATGAATCCGGCGACATCGTCGTCGCCCAGCGCCGCCGGCTCGCCCTCCTCGCGCTGCTCGCGGTCGGCGGCGACGCCGGTCTCACCCGCGACAAGATCCTCGCCTACCTGTGGTCGGAGAGCTCCTCCGACAACGCGCGGCACGCCCTCGAGCAGCTGCTCTACTCCATGCGCCGGCAGGTGCCGGCCGACCTGTTCCATGGCGGGGACCCCATCCGGCTGAACACCCGGGTGGTCCGGGTGGACGTGGTGGAGTTCGAGGAGGCGATCGCGGCCGACGACCCGACGCGCGCAGCGGCGGCGTACCGAGGCCCGTTCCTCGACGGCTTCTATCTGGCGAGCGCGCCCGAGTTCGAGCGCTGGGCGGAGCAGGAGCGGACCCGCCTGGCCGGGGAGTACGCGCAGACCCTCCGGAAGCTGGCTACCGAGGCGCATGCGCTCGGCCGGCATACCGCGGAGATCGACCTCTGGCGCCAGATCGCCTCGATCGATCCCCTCGGCGAGCGGGCCGCGGTCGGACTCGTGCGGGCGCTGGCGGAAGCGGGAGACCTGGCCGGCGCGCTCCGCCACGCCCGGGAGTACGAGCGGCGGGTGCGGGAGGAGCTTCCCGGGGCGCCGCCGGTGGGACTGGTCGCGATGGTGGAGCGAATGGGCTGCGAGCGAGCCGCCCGGCCGAGCGGCGAGGTGGATCGGCCGGTGGAAGCCGCCGACCGGTACGTCATCGATCGTGAGGTGGGGCGCGGGGCGGTGGCGACGGTATATCTGGCCCGCGACCAGAAGCACGACCGGGCCGTAGCCCTCAAGATCCTGAGACCCGAGATCGCGTCCGCCGCCGACGCGAGGCGCTTCGCCCGCGAGATCGCCTTCCTCGCCCGGCTGCACCACCCCCACATCCTGCCGCTCTACGACTCGGGCACCCTGCCGCTGCCGGGAGGGCACACCGGGCTCTACTACGTGATGCCCTACGTCCGAGGCGAGACGCTTCGCCAACGGCTTCAGCGTGAGGTCCAGGTGCCGGTCGTG
Source organism: uncultured Gemmatimonadota bacterium (assembly GCA_946887295.1). The sequence goes on from CAMPKP010000025.1 coordinate 15,487, forward strand.
GAGGCCGTATCCCTGGCAGGTCAGGTGGCCGACGCACTGAGCCACGCGCACGAGGAGGGCGTTCTGCACCGCGACATCCGTCCCGAGAACATCCTCCTCGAGGCGAATCACGCCCTGGTGTCGGACTTCGGCATCGCCCGCGCGCTCGAGGCGGCCGGCTCGGAGCGATTCTCCGCCTCCGGGGTGGTTCTCGGGGTCCCGGCATACCTGAGTCCCGAGCAGGCCTCGGGCAGCGACCGCATCGACGGACGCAGCGACATCTACAGCCTGGGCTGCGTGCTCTACGAAATGCTGACCGGAATGCCGCCGTTCACGGGCGCCACGCGCGCCGCGGTGCTGGCCCGCGTGATCGCCGATCCGGTGCCGCCGATCCGGACGGCGCTCCCCTCAGTGCCCGCGGCGCTCGAGAGGGTGATCCTGAAAGCGCTCGCGAAGCGGCCCCAGGATCGCTTCGCCAACGCCGCGGAGTTCGCCGCGGTGCTCCTGGCCGAAGCTCGCGCCTGAGGTGGGTGAGCGGCCGCCGTGATGGCCGCGGGAATCGGGCACTGATGAGCCGGCCGGGCCGGCTTACCTTCGCCCGATGTCCCCACTTCTGACCGCGCTACCCCACGCCGAGCGCCCCCGCGAGCGGCTCTGGTCCCTGGGCCCTGCCGCTCTCACCACCGTCGAGCTGGTCGCCATTCTCCTGGGCACCGGAAGCGGCGGCCGGACCGGGCTCGAGATCGCCGCGCAGCTGCTGGAGGTGGGGGACGGATCCCTCCGGCGCCTCGCCCAGCGGCCCCGCGCGGAGCTGCTGCAGGCCGAAGGGATCGGGCCCGGCAAGGCCGGCCGCCTGCTCGCCGGGTTCGAGATCGGCGCCCGGCTGGCGAGGGAAGGGCGTCCGCCGGTCCAGCGCATCCGCGAGCCCGAGGATGTCGTGCGGCTCTTCCAGGCCCGGCTGCGCGACCTTCAGGTGGAGGAGTTCCACCTCCTGGCACTGGACAGCCAGAGCCAGGTTCTCCGGGAGGTCCTGGTGACGCGGGGGCTGCTGAACAGCTCCCTGGTCCATCCCCGCGAGGTCTTCCGGGCCGCCATCGCGGAGGCCGCCGCCGGTATCATCGTCGTCCACAATCATCCCAGCGGAGACCCGACCCCCTCGGCCGAGGACCGGGCGGTCACCCGGCAGCTGGTGGAGGCGGGCCGGCTGCTCGACCTTCCGCTCTACGATCACGTCATCATCGCCGGCGACCGGTTCGTGAGTCTCGCCACGCTCGGTCTCCTCTGACCGCCGGCCGCTCTCCTCGTCCGGTGTAAATTCAAATCAGGTGGCGGGATAGCCCCTGATGGGCGGCTCGACGCCGGGCCCCCGCGGGGGCGCCGCGCGGTGGTGGTCGCGTTGACGGCCGGGGCACTTCTCGCCATCGTAAGTCAGGGCCTGTGCTGCACCCGTCAGGCAAGCCCCCCATGTCCCCGCCAGCGACGGAGACCAATCCGCGGCGGAACCGCCGGTTCCGCCGCCCGGAGGCTTTCGTCCGCCGGCGGGCACGTGACTCTCGTGACGATGGGACCCGAGTGACCTCGACCCTGCCCGAACTCGCTCCTGACCTCTCGGCCGTGCTCGACAAGCACGCCGACCGGCTGGACCTCGATCTCATCGATCGGGCCCTCCGCTTCAGCGCATCCGCGCACCGGGGTCAGAAGCGCATGTCGGGCGAGGATTTCGTCTCCCACAGCATCGCCGTGGCTCTCATCCTGGCCGAGCAGCTGCTCGACAGCGCCACGATCTCGGCGGCTCTGCTGCACGACGTGGTCGAGGACTCCGACGTCCGCACCGAGGACATCGCTCGCGAGTTCGGCGCCGAGATCGCGGGGATCGTGGACGGCCTCACCAAGATCTCCAGCCTCACCTTCCGCTCCTCCGCCGAGGAGCAGGTGGAGAACTACCGGAAGCTGCTCCTCTCGATCGCCAAGGATGCCCGGGTCATCATCATCAAGTTGGGCGACCGGCTGCACAACATGCGCACGCTGGAGCATCTGCCCCCCGAGCGCCGCCATCGCATCGCGATGGAGACGCGGGAGATCTACGCCCCGCTGGCGCACCGCTTCGGCATGGCCGGCATCAAGGCGGAGCTGGAGGATCTCGCGTTCAAGTTCCTCGAGCCGGAGGACTACCGGGACCTGGTGAGCCAGGTGGCCTCGAAGAAGGCGATGCGGGAGCAGACCATCCTGAAGCTCCGCACGCCGCTGGAACAGGAGCTCAAGCGTGCCGGCATCGAGTGGTTCGAGGTCACCGGCCGGCCCAAGCACCTCTGGTCCATCTTCCAGAAGATGCGGAAGCGGAACAAGGGCTTCGACGAGATCTACGATCTCATGGCCATCCGGGTCACCGTCCGCACGGTGCCCGAGTGCTATCACGTCCTGGGCGTGATCCACCACAACTGGACCCCGATCCAGGAGCGGATCAAGGACTACATCGCGAGTCCCAAGTCGAACGCCTACCAGTCCCTGCACACCACGATCTTCGGGCCGGGAGGCCAGCTGTTCGAGGTGCAGATCCGCACTCAGGAGATGCATCGCACCGCCGAGTTCGGCATCGCGGCGCACTGGCTGTACAAGCGCGACGGCAAGCCGGACGAGCTCGACCAGCATCTGGGCTGGTTCCGGCAGCTGCTCGAGCTGCAGCAGGACACTCACAGCCCCGAGGAGTTCCTCGAGTTCCTGAAGGTGGACCTCTACCAGGACGAGATCTTCATCTTCACGCCGCAGGGCGACGTGAAGCGGCTGCCCAAGGGGTCCACGCCGATCGACTTCGCCTTCCACGTGCACACCGAGGTGGGCCTCCGCTGCCAGGGCGCGAAGATCAACGGCCGCATCGCGCCGCTGCACCGGGAGCTCAAGAGCGGAGACACGGTCGAGATCCTCACCAGCCCGTCGGCCAAGCCGAGCCGGGACTGGCTGAGCCACGTCCGGACGGCCCGCGCGCGCCACAAGATCAAGCAGTGGATCAACCACGAGGAGGAGAAGGTCAGCGTCACCCTCGGCAAGGAGATCCTCGCGCGCGAGGTGCGGCGCCGGAGGCTCGACGCCCCCGACGATGCCCGGTTGGCCCGGGCCGCCCAGTCGCTCTCGCTGGCGGACGGCCGGGGACTCGAGATCGCGGTGGGCCGCGGCGACGTCCCGATCGGACAGGTGATCCGGGCGCTCTATCCCGACCTGCCGAACGACGAGCTGCAGGAGCCCAAGCCCACGGTGTTCGGCCGCGTCATCGAGCGGATCCGCCTCGGGCGCGGCATCAAGATCCAGGGCGTCGACGGCCTCATGGTGCGTTACGCCCAGTGCTGCCAGCCGGTGCCGGGCGACTCGGTGGTCGGCTACGTCACTCAGGGCCGGGGCATCTCGATCCACCGCTCCGACTGTCCCAACCTGCTCACGCTGTCCGCTGAGGAGCGGCGGGTCGAGATCGATTGGCAGGAGAGCCAGGGCGAGTCGTTCTCGGTGCGTCTCGCCGTCACGGGCGAGGACCGCCGCGGTCTCTACGCCGACATGATGGAGGCGATCAGCCAGACCGGAACCAACATCCGGGCGGCCGACATCCGTACCCGTGACGGCACCGTGTTCGGCACGATCTTCGTCGAGGTGGACAACCTCCCCCACCTGGCGAAGGTTCTGAAGGCCGTGCGCCGGGTGAAGGGGGTGAGCGAGATCGAACGGCGGGAGGCGCCCCCGAGCTGACGCCCGTCTCGCAGGCCGCAGTGGCACACAACCTGCTTTGTTCCTCCGCAGTCCCGATGTAACTCCCTTTCGCGTCAAGACTTTGCTTTCAACCGCGTTCCCGCCGTGCTGCGTTTTGCGAGAGCACACAGGAGCGAACCATGGGCTCTTCGATGGTGACGATCGGACAGAGCGCGCTCGGAGCCGGGCTGTTCGCCGCGCAGGCGCTGCAGCCGGGACAGGCGATCCTTCTGCTGAGCGGGGCGGTGCTGAGCCGCGACGAGATCGTCGCGCTGGGGAGCGAACGGTCCTACGCCATCCAGATCGGCCCTGACGAGTACCTCGATACCATGCCTCCCGGACGGTACGCCAACCACTCGTGCAATCCGAACGCCGGCATCAAGAACGATCGCGTACTGATGGCGCTGCGGCCGGTCGCGGCCGGCGAGGAGATCCGCTTCGATTATTCCACCGCGATGGGTCGGGGCCACTGGACTACGGAGTGCCGCTGCGGAGAGCCCTCGTGCCGGGGGGTGATCCTCGACTTCCATCATCTCCCGCCGATCACGCAGAACCGCTACCTGCAGCTGGGAATCGTGGAGCGTTTCATCGTCGAGCAGGTCCGGCGCCGCTCACCGGCGCGCCGGGTGGTGCGCCGGACCCGTGTGCTCGGGCAGGTCAGCCTTTGAAGGTGTTGCAGTCGTCAGGCTGGCCACTCTGGAGGCCGCGCCGGAACCACTGCTGACGCTGCTCCGAGGTTCCGTGGGTGAAGGACTCCGGCACCACTCGTCCCCCGCCCATCCGCTGGAGCCGATCGTCTCCCACCGCGGCCGCGGCGGCCAGCCCTTCCTCCACATCACCCTGTTCCAGCAGCTGCCGCTGTGCGGTGCTCTGGGCCCAGACCCCGGCGTAGCAATCGGCCTGCAGCTCCAGCCGGACCGATAGCTGATTGGCCAGGTCCGCCCGCGCGCCCATGGCGCGCCGGACCTCGGACTCGGTGCCGAGGAGGTTCTGCACGTGGTGGCCGATCTCGTGGGCCAGCACGTAGGCCTGCGCGAAATCGCCCGGGGCCCCGAAGCGCTGCTGCAGCTCCTGGTAGAATCCCAGATCGATGTAGACCTTCTCGTCGCCGGGGCAATAGAAGGGGCCGCTGGCCGCCTCGGCGAAGCCGCAGGCCGATTGCACCGCGTCCCGGAAGAGCACCAGCTTCGCCGGCCGGAACGTCGACCCCAGCTTTTCCTGCCACACTTTCTGCGCGTCGTCCAGCACGAAGGAGACGAAGGACACCAGCCGCTCCTCCTCCGGGGTCGTCTCCGCGGGCGGCCCCCCCGCCGCCTCCGGCGCCGCCTCCACTCCTCCGGCCCCTACGAGCGAAAAGAAATCCCGCTTGAAGACGAGGCTCAGGATCAGCAGGATCACGAGCGTGCCGGCTCCCATGCCTCCGGCACCACGGATGAAGCGCCCGCCTCCACCTCGACGGTCCTCCACGTTGGCACTGCGGTGCCCCGGGCTCCAGCGCATGTCGTTCTCCTGATGGAGTGAGAGGTGCCGTAAAGCTACCGGTCGGAGGAACGCCCCGCGAGGCTGGGAGAGGGGTGGCTCGCGTGACTCTCATCACCGTGCGGGGGTGCGCGCCAGGCCTAGATTGGAGGATTACGCGTCCCAACCTCCGGAGAGCGACATGCCGAATCCCAAGGAGCCTCTTCCCGACTTCTCCAGCGTCCAGAGCGGTGGATCGTCCACCGCCCCAACCGGCCAGCCGGCCCAGACCTACACGGTGAAGAAGGGTGACAGCCTGTCGAAGATCGCCAAGCGAGTGTACGGCGATCCGCAACAATGGCACAAGATTCACGAGGCCAATCGCGACATCATCGACAATCCCGACCTCATTCATCCCGGCCAGGTGCTGAAGCTGCCAGGAGCCTGAGGCCCACCCGTTTCGGAGGAAGCCAAGATGACGCACGTTGCACGCGGACTCGCCGCGGTCGCGCTGCTCGCCGCCGTCGCATGCAAGGGACGGGATGCCAAGCCCGCCGACGCGGGCACCGAGAGCGGCGCGACCCGGACGGCGCCGGCGGCCGATACCGCCGTCTCGAAGGAGCTGTCGGTATCGGCCGTGATGATCGGCAAGCACATCGGCCCGAACAAGCTCATCACCGAGCCGACGTTCCAGTTCGCCCCCGGCGACACGATCTACGTCTCTGTCAGCACCCAGGGGCAGCCGGAGAGCGCCGACATCACCGCCAAGTGGCGGTTCCAGACCGGCCAGGTGGTGGATTCCTCGACCCAGACCATCAAGCCGTCCGGGTCCGAGAACACCGAGTTCCACATCGCGAATCCCAAGGGATGGCCGGTCGGGACGTACAACGTGACCATCTACGCCAACGGCGACTCGGTCGAGTCCAAGAACTTCACGGTGAAGAAGTAGCCGTCCCGCCGGCCGGCGTTATCTTGGCCGGATGGCACACTGGATCCTGAAGACCGAGCCTTCCGAGTACGGGTTCTCCGATCTGGTACGCGACCGGCGGACCCGCTGGGAAGGGGTCAGCAACCCCGTCGCCCTCAAGCATCTGCGATCGATGCTCGAGGGCGACGAAGCGCTGATCTACCACACGGGCAACGAAAAGTCCCTGATCGGCCTGGCGCGGATCGCGAGCGCGCCGTACCCCGACCCCTCGGGGAAGGACCCCCGGCTGGTGGTGGTGGACGTCGAGGCGCGAGGTCCGCTTCCGCGGCATGTCACGCTCGCCGAGATCAAGGCCGACCCGGCCTTCAAGGACCTCGGCCTGGTGCGGGTCCCCCGGCTCTCGGTCGTCCCGGTCGAGCGGGCGCAGTGGATTCGGCTCCTCTCGATGGCGGGAGCCTAGGGTCAACTCGAGAAGCCGATCCCCAGACGGTCGAGCAGCCGCAGCATGGCGCTCGGCCGTTTGCCTTCGTCCACCCGGCGGAGCGCTCGGGTGACACGGTCGACGGCCCAGGAGCGGATCGGCTCGGGCGGGTAGGGAAGCGGCTTGCGCCGCACCATGGCGAGGTCGAGCAGGTCGCTGGGACGGTCCAGCGCCAGGTGCGCCAGGATCCGGCCGGCGATGCGGGTGGTTCCGAGCCCGTGGCCGGTATAGCCCAGCCCGTATGCGACCCGTCCTCCGAGTGCCCGGCCGAAGAACGGTGTGAGCCGTGTGGTGGAGCAGATCGCGCCGCCCCAGGCGTAGGGGAACCGGAGCGAGGCGAGGGCGGGAAAGTGGCGGCGAAAGCTCATCCGCAGCGCCTCGTAGTGAGCTGGGGAGTGGTCGCAGTCCCGATCCACCCGGTTGGGCGGATAGTAGGCGGCCTCGCTCGTGCCCCAGAGGATCCGGTCGTCCGCGGTGAGTCGGTAGTAGTTGAAGAAGCTTCGGCCGTCGGTGACACCCTGCCGCCCGCGCCAGCCGATCGCCTCTCGCTGATCCGGTGCGAGGGGCTCGCTCACGAGGACGTAATCGTAGAGCGGGATGAAGCGGGAGGTGACGGAGGGAAGGATCCTGTGGGTGTGCGCGCTCGTGGCGAGCACCACCCGCCGGACACGGACCCGCCGCCCCGCGGCCCGCAGCTCGACCTGGGCCCCGGCGCGGCGCAATGACTCCACCCGGGTGCGCTCGTGGAGCCGAACGCCCAGCCGCTCGGCCTCGCGCCTGAGGCCGTCCACCAGCTTGACCGGGTCGAGGATGCCGCCGCCGCGCACCTGGACACCGCCGAGATACAACGGCGAGTCGAGCTGCGCGCGGATCTCCTCGCGAGTCAGATAGCGGTGGCCGTCGAGCCCGAGTTGCCGGGCCGTCACCACGGAGCGGCGGGCGTCCTCGAGCTGCCTCTCGCTGAGCGCCGCGACCAGACGGCCGGTGGGCTCGTAGTCGCAGTCGATGCCGCGATCGCTCAGGTAGGCGATCATCTCCTCGACGTTGCGCTCGCCCAGGCGGGCGAGCCTCCGCGCCTCGGCCTCCCCGAAATGCTGGATCGCGAGCCCGTGCCCGTGGTCCACCGTCTCGGCGAGCATGCCGGCGTTCCGGCCGCTGGCGCCGTACGCCGCGGTCTCCTGCTCCAGGATGACCACCGCGGCGTCGGGATCGAGCTCCTTGAGGAAGAGCGCGGTCCAGAGCCCCGTGAGACCGGCCCCCACGATGGCGACGTCCGCCGTGGTATTTCCCTCGAGCGGGGTGGCGGGAGGCGACGGCCGCCGTGAGAGCCAGTAGCAGGAGTGCTCGATCGGCGGCGCGGTCATGACGGCCTCGTTACCCGAATAAACTCCGACAGGGGTGCTATATTTATCGGACTATGCCCAGTCCCCGCTTCGAGGTCCAGGCCCCCTTTCAGCCCGCTGGCGATCAGCCCAAGGCTATCGCCGAGCTCACGGCCGGGCTGAAGCGAGGGGACCGGTATCAGACCCTGCTCGGCGTCACCGGGTCGGGCAAGACCATGACGCTGGCGCACACCATCGCGAACTACGGCAAGCCCACGCTGGTGCTCTCCCACAACAAGACCCTGGCGGCACAGCTCTACGGCGAGCTGCGCCAGTTTCTGCCGCGGAACGCGGTCGAGTACTTCGTCAGCTACTACGACTACTACCAGCCCGAGGCGTACGTCCCCTCCACCGACGTGTACATCGAGAAGGACGCCTCGATCAACCAGGACATCGAGAGCCTCCGGCTCCGTGCCACTTCCAGTCTGATGGAGCGGGACGACGTCGTCATCGTCGCGACAGTCAGCGCGATCTACGGCCTCGGCGATCCGGTCGAGTACCGGAAGCTGATGGTCACCGTGCGTCAGGGCGAGCAGCGCGGACGCGACGACGTGCTGGCGGAGCTGGTGCGCATCCAGTACTCCCGGAACGACGTCTCCTTCGAGCAGGGCACCTTCCGGGTCAGGGGCGACTCGGTGGAGATCTTTCCCGCCTATGCGGAGCAGGCCATCCGCATCGAGTTCTGGGGCGACATGGTGGAGCGGATCAGCAAGATCAATCCGCTGACCGGCGAGACCATCGCGCAGCTCGAGCAGTGCGCCATCTACCCGGCCAAGCACTTCGTCACGGAGCGGGCCAAGATCGAGCGGGCGGTGACCCTGATTCGCGCGGAGCTGGCCGAGCGTCTGGCGGAGCTCAAGGCCGCAGGCAAGCTGCTCGAGGCCCAGCGGCTGGAGTCGCGCACCCAGTTCGACATCGAAATGCTGCTCGAGGTCGGAACCTGCGCGGGCATCGAGAACTACTCGCGCCCGCTCAGCGGGCGCCGGCCCGGCGAGCGTCCGGCCTGCCTCATCGACTACTTCCCCTCGGACTTCCTGGTCGTGGTGGACGAGTCGCACGTAAGCTTGCCCCAGATAGGCGGCATGTTCAACGGCGACCGCGCCCGCAAGCTGACCCTGGTGGACTACGGCTTCCGGCTCCCTTCGGCGCTGGACAACCGGCCGCTGCAGTTCGACGAGTTCATGGCGCTGGCGCCGCAGATGATCTCGGTCTCGGCGACCCCCGGCGAGTTCGAGCTGGGTCTGTCCGGCGGCGCGGTCGTGGAGCAGATCATCCGTCCCACCGGTCTGGTGGATCCCGAGGTGGACGTGCGGCCGGTCCGCGGGCAGGTGGACGACCTGCTGAACGAGATCCGGCTCCGTGAGGCGAAGGGCGAGCGGGTGCTGGTCACCACGCTCACCAAGCGGATGTCCGAGGACCTCACCGACTACCTGCAGCAGGCGGGGGTCCGGGTCCGCTATCTCCACTCCGACATCGACGCGATCGAGCGGATGGACATCCTGCGCGGGCTCCGGCTGGGCGATTTCGACGTCCTGGTGGGGATCAACCTGCTGCGGGAGGGTCTCGACCTGCCCGAGGTGTCGCTGGTGGCGATCCTCGATGCCGACCAGGAGGGCTTTCTCCGCTCCGACCGAAGCCTGGTGCAGACCATCGGCCGCGCCGCGCGGAACGTGAACGGCAGGGCGATACTCTACGCCGACCGGATCACCGGCTCGATGCAGCGGGCGCTCGACGAGATGGACCGCCGTCGCGAGATCCAGCGGCGGTTCAACGAAGAGCACGGGATCACGCCGCGCTCGATCGTCAAGTCCATGGAAGAGGTGCGGCTTTCCACCCACGTGGCCGACGCCCGGACCGAGAAGCCGGAGCCGAAGCTCGCCATGCAGGAGCGGGTGGACCTGCGCGATCCGGCCAAGCGTGCGGCGATGATTCAGGCGCTGGAGCGTCAGATGCGCCAGGCCGCTGCCAACCTGGAATTCGAGCTGGCGGCGATGCTCCGCGACCAGGTGAACGAGTTGCGTGCCGTCTCGGCGCCCGACGTCAACCGTGGGGTGCCCGCGAAGGTGCGCCGGCGGGCGTGATCCGGAGCCTGACGCAGGCGGAGCTCGAGTCCGAGGGAGAGACGCTCGGGCGCTCGCTCCCGCCCGGCGCGCTCCTTACCTTCGAGGGCGATCTCGGGGCCGGGAAGACCACGCTCATCAAGGCGATCGCCCGGGGGCTCGGGGTAGCCGGTGGGGCGAGCAGCCCCACCTACGCGCTGGTGCACCGGTACGCCGGCCGCCGGGGCCCGGTGTTCCATCTCGACTGCTTCCGGCTGCGATCACCCGAGGAGGCTGCCGACCTGGATTGGGAGGGGCTGCTCGCGGACGGCGACGCGATCCTGGTCGAGTGGCCCGAGCGGGCCGGCGAGTGGCTGCCCTCACCGGTCCGTCGTTTTCGCCTTCACCATCTGGCCGACCCGGACCGTCGCGGCCTGGAGGTACTCTGATGTGGCTCGCGCTGGAGACGGCGACCGACCACCTCTCGGTGGCGGTCGGAGAGAGCGCCGAGGACGCGGTGGAGGAGCGCCTGACCGGCGCGCGGCGGCACGCAGGCGCGCTGCTCCCCATGATCGAAGCGGTGCTCCGCCGCCGCGGTGCCACGCTCGACCGGGTGAGCGGCGTGGTGGTGAGCGACGGCCCCGGCAGCTTCACCGGTCTCCGGGTCGGGGCCACGGCCGGCAAGGCCCTGGCGCGCGCCCGGGGGCTGCCGCTCTGGACCGCGCCGTCCCTGATCGTGCGGGCGGCCGGAGTCGCGGGCGGGGGGCGTCCGCTGGTGCTCGCGGTCTCCGACGCGCTGCGCGGTGACCTGTACGCTGCGGCCATCCGCCGCGAGCCTGACGGCATCGTGCTCGAGCTGGAGCCTGGCGTGTGGCGCCCGGAGGCGCTGGCCCGGCTCGACCTCGCGCCCGATGCGCTCGTCGGCGAGGCGCCGCCGGAGACAGTAGCGGTCCTCCGCCGGTGGACCGGCCTGGAGATGATCGGTGCGCCCGAAGGCGCGCCGCGTGCCGCGACGCTCATCGCGCTGGTCGGGATCGAGGGTGGCGCACGGCAGGTGACGGATCCCCAGGCCTGGGAGCCGGTGTACGGCCGTCCGGCCGAGGCGCAGGCGCGGTGGGAGAAGGCCCATGGACGCCCCCTTCCGGATTCGGTCGGCGGCGCTCGCTGACGCCGCGTCGCTCGTCGCGATCGAGCGGCGCTGCTTCAGCGATCCCTGGAGCGAGCCCAGCTTTCGAGAGGCGCTCGCTTCGGAGTGGACTTTCGGCCTGGTGGCGGACACCACCCGCGGCCCGGCCGGGTACCTGATCGGCCGGGAGGCGGCGGGGAGCGGCGAGGTGCTGAATCTCGCCGTCGCGCCGGAGTTTCGGCGCAAGGGGATCGGGGGCGCCCTGCTGGAGGCGGGACTCGCGGCCTTCCGGCGGCGGCGCGCCACCGAGGTCTTTCTCGAGGTGCGTGAGTCGAACCGTTCGGCGCAGGCGCTCTATCTGGCGCGCGGGTTTCGGCCGGTCGGCCAGCGCGCGTCGTACTATCGGAATCCCAAAGAGGACGCCCTGGTGTTGCGGCTCCCGCTGCGAAAACATGCGTGACGCGGGAACGGGGGGCGTTGCTGCGGTTGGCAAGTCGTCGCCTGATCTGCATTTTAGCGGGGTCCGCACTGAGGGCCCATCGACAGCATCCTGGAGGTGCATGTGAGCCGGAGTCTGAACAAAGTCATTCTGATCGGGAACCTGGGCGCGGACCCCGAAGTCCGCAGCACCTCGAACGGTTCGCGGGTGGCCACTCTTTCGCTGGCCACGAGCCGCCGGTGGAAGAACCAGTCCGGCGAGCAGCAGGAGAAGACCGAGTGGCACCGCGTGATTCTCTGGAACAACAAGGGCTCGAGCCTGGCCGACCTCGCGGAGAAGTACTGCAAGAAGGGCGACAAGATCTACGTCGAGGGGAGCATCGAGTACCGCTCCTGGCAGGATCGCGAAGGGCAGACGCGGTACACCACCGAGATCACCGCCAGAGAGGTCATCCTGCTGAGCGGCAAGGGCGATGGCTCGGAATCCTTCACGCCAGCGAACAAGGTGGCGGCCGCGGCCTCGGCTTCGGCGCCCAAGGGCAAGGATCAGTCGTTCGAGGATTTCCCCGAGGCGCTCGACTCGGAAGACGACGACCTGCCGTTCTGATCCGGCAGCCCTCCCCGGGCGGCGCACGGCCCGGGGCGGGGCGCCGAAGCCCCGGCGCGGCCGGCATGGGGACTTGCCACCCGCTCTCGCGGGGCGCGATGGGGCCCGCTGCGACGAGGGCCGGGGGACCTCCCGTAGCGTGGATGTAAGCTGGCGCTCATCAATCGGTTAGGGGGCTACCCCAGGCCCCCTCTTCCCCTGGCGTTGGATTTGCTCGGGTTCGCCCTGAACCGTCGCGAAGTCCGTCCCTTCCGGGAGATCCCGATGCAGCGCACGTTCCATTGGTCTTGGCTGGGCGCGATCGCGCTGGCCGTCGGCCCCACCCTGGCCGCCGCGCAGGGCAGCTCCACCCCGAGCCACACCGTCCGCGAGGGCGATACGCTCTGGGACCTGGCCCGTCAGTACCGCGGCGACCCGTTCCTCTGGCCCGACATCTACCGAATGAACACCAGCGTCGTGGAAGATCCGCACTGGATCTATCCCGGCGAGCTCCTTCGTCTCGACGCGTCCGAGGCGGTCGCCTCGGTGCCGGCCCAGGATACCCCCGCACCCGCCGGCGTGGCTGACACCGTGCCGCCGGTCGCCGACGCACCCGCGCCGGTGAGCGACGAGGTGGCCGAGTCCCCCACGGCGGGCACCGACTCCGAGCAGGAGCCGACTCCCGCGAGCCTTGCGTCACTCACCCAGCCGAGTGCCGATGCGGACGAATCCGCGCCGCTCTTCGGGCCCCGGCGGGGCGAGACCATGCAGGCATCCCTGAAGGCGTACACCGACCGGCCCTACCGGGCGCTCCGCCGCAGCGAGTTCTACTCGTCGGGCTTTCTCACCGAGAACCAGAAGCTGCCGTTCGGCAAGGTGCTGGGCCCGGTCACTCCGCCGCAGATCCGCGCCATGGCGCGGAACACCAACGCCATGCCCTACAGCACCATCGCGCTGGCGGCGCCGAAGGGCGCCACCTACCAGGTGGGTGACACGCTGCTGGTGGCTCAGCTCGGCCGCGAGATTCGCGACTACGGCGAGGTGGTCATTCCCAGCGGCATGATTCAGGTGATCGACACCGCGGCGGGCAAGTACCTGGCGAGTGTGATCGCGATCTACGGGCCGATTCGCGCGGGCCAGGGCGTGCTGCCGCTCGACAGGTTCGGCGACGCCGGCAGCGCTCGCGCCACGCCGGTGAGCGATGGAGTTCGAGCCCGCCTGCTCGGCGGCTCGGGTCGCCAGGACCTCAAGGCACCCCAGATGGTCCTGTTCCTCGACAAGGGGCGCAAGGACGGCGTCGCGCCGGGCGACCTCTTCGAGGTTCGCCGGCAGCCGGAGCGGCTGAGCGACGGCACCATCCGAATCGACGAGGTGATGGCCACACTCCAGGTGGTGCATGTCCGCGAGCGGTCCGCCACGGCGCGGCTGCTGAACGTGGTGTCTCCCGACATCCCGCCGGGTACCGAGGCCCGGCTGGTGGCGAAGCTGCCGTAGGCACCGGGACGGCTGGACGCGGGTCGGGCGGGGCGGGGGGCGCGTGGCCGGCGCCG
>CAMPKP010000026.1 GCA_946887295.1 uncultured Gemmatimonadota bacterium
CCACGCGGGTGCTGACCGACGCGGCGATCCGCGGGGCCAAGGACGACCTCCTGGGTCTCAAGGAGAACATCATCATCGGCCACCTGATCCCGGCCGGCAGCGGCATCTACCGCTATGCCGAGATCGACATCCAGCCGCCGGCGGGCTACGAAGTGCCGCCGCCGCGGGTGGAGGAGCCGGCGCCGCCGCAGCTGGTGCCGGCGGGGGTGGAGGACGAGTTGTAGTTCATCGCCGTTCCGCAGCCACAGACGAAGCGCCCGGGAGCCTGGCTCCCGGGCGCTTCGTCTATGGACGGTTCGCCCGCCCTCTTCGATATCTCTCCGTCCAGCGAGGGCGCCGAGCTCCTGCGGGACTGCCTAGCATCCCTTGCCCATGATCCAGGAGCCGGCTAGACCCACCACGGCCGCCGGGGGCCGCAGCGGGTATGCCTCTACCTTGCCGCAATTACCGGCCGTAGTTCCAGCCTGGACCATGGCATCCCCGCCGGCATTGCCGAGCTGGATGCTTCCGCCGCCGGAAGCCCCCTGCGTGATGGACACGATCCCGACGTGGTTCTCGTTGCTGAGCTCCAGCGAGGGCTTCCCATTGGTCAGCGTCAGCGATGCGCGCGCACTCTGCTCCGCGTCGCGGATGGCGAAACCGCCGAAGCTCCCGCTGGACCCCATGACCACTTCCGGGAACGACGCTGAGCTCCGCGTCTTGAAGACTCCGCCGGTCTCCAGCGCGGAACCCCAGGCGACACTCGACCCGGATGCGGCTGCCATCTCGAATCCCCGGGGATCCTGCCGCACCCGGAAGATCATTCGTCCGGCCTGGTCCACCACCTCGAAGGGAGCCATCACCTTGCCTCCGGCTCTGACCGTCGCCGCATTGGCGAGCTCCTTCTGCACGTCCGTCACTTTGCTGGACAGCATGTCGAGCCTCAGGCGGAGCTCTTCCACCCGCTGCTCCGACGCCGTCCCCTCTTCATTGGGCGGCAGCTCTACGTCGCCCCCCTCCAGCGACAGCTCGTAGCTGGTGGTGCCACTCGGGCAGGCGCCGTTGGCCTGATGGCGCAGCACCCGGTCGGCTCCCACGCATACAGTGAAAGACGGCCTCTCTCCCTGACTGGAAGCCACAGCAGCTCCGCTGACGAGCGCCAGCGCCATCACGCGAATGGTCGTCATTGCGACCCCGCTCCTGCCGCCGCGCCGGTAGACGCCAGGTTCAGTCCCGCGGAAATGCTGCACGACATGCGATGCATGATTCACCTCGACGTTCGTGGTTTGCGCGACGGGGCCCGACTGCGAGCCATCGTCCGCTGCGTGCGGCCGCTACGGTTCCGGCGTCGCGGCGAGCCGCCGCAGCGCCGGCTCGGACAGGCGGATCGCCCCGGCGGCGTCGGTCGAGGACGCCCGGTAGCGGATCCCCAGCGCGCGTCCACCCTTGAGGAGCAGGAGCTCGCCTTCGAGGTCGACGACCGCATCGTCCCAGGACCCTTCCAGGGTGTCGCCCACGATGCCGGGGAGGTCCGCCACCTGGCGCACGATGCCTCCGACCATGCGCGCGGCGTTGAGCTCGAGGCCGCCGTATTCCCATGTCGGCGTGAGCACGAGGACCCGGTGCCCAGGGGTGAGGTAGGTGCAGCTCTTCCCCGCCGGATCGGCGAGCGGCGTATGCTCCCAGGTCCGGAACGGCGCCACGACGAGCCTGCCCAGCACCGCCTCCGCCTCCTCGCGGGTGAGCACGCTGCAGGGGTCGTGGCCCGGGGCCGGCTGTCCCGAGCGATCCCCGGCCGGGTGCGCAACCGGGCCCTCGGGGATGCGGTCGCGCACGCGGCTCGCGATGGCGAGGACGGTGTCGGCGGGGAGGAGGAGCTGCTGCAGCCGCAGAGCCACCCTCACATGGCCGGCGCGGCCGTGGAAGGCTGCTCCGGTACGCGACAACCTCGCCTCGTCCCATCCCACGGGCGGGGTCTCGCTCTGCTCGCCGCCCGCCGCCTGCACGTCCAATTCGACGTAGAGCCCGGCGCGCGTGGGGTGGTACAGCTCGATCGCCCGGTCGTCCATGCCGGCGGCGCGAGCCCGTTCGGCCCGGTCGCGGAGCTGCTTCCATTCCGCGGAGGTGGTGTCCATCGCGACGTAATACCAGCAGCCGTTTCCCTCGCGCTTGGGCTCTCCCTCGAGCGGGCCCGCGATCCGCTCGATCTCGGCCCGGGGAATCAGCTCGCAGGCCTCGGGGACGGCGCCAGTCGCGACGGCCGCGCTCGCAGACGATCCGGTCTCCTGCGGTGCGCTCGCGGTCTCTGCGGTACCGGCGGTGGACGGTCGCTCGGCGCCGGAGTTGCAGGCGTAGAGCGAAGCGGCGGCCCCGATCGCGAGGAGGTATCGAGCATTCATTCCTGGACACCTTCTCTCGGTTGCTGAACGGGGCAGTCGCGCACCAGCTCCACCCTGCGGTTGCGCGCCCGCCCCTCGATCGTGCCATTCGGCTCCCGGGGCCGCGCGGCGCCATACCCCGCCACGCGGAGGCGCGTCGGACTCACCTGGTGCTCGTCTACGAGACGCGCGCGCACGGCTTTCACCCGCCGCTCCGACAGCGCCTTGTTCGCCGTGGCGGAGCCGATGCTGTCGGTGTGACCCTCGATGGTCGCGATCCAGCCGGGGTGCCGGGCGAGGATGCCCGCGATCGTGGCGATTGCGCGGTCCGACGGCGAAGCGATGTGGGCGCTGTTGAAGGCGAAGTAGATCCCTGGGAGCTCGACCCGGCAGGCGGCGGCGAGCTCGCGCTCGAGCGCGGCGGCACCGGCTGCTGCCGCGGCCGCTCCGACTTCCGCTTCCCCGGCCGGCCCCAGCCCCTCACGCCCGACCAGGAGCACGCCATCGCCCGCGGTGACGCCGCCCGCCGGTCCGGACCCGAGCGGCAGGTCGATGCGGGTGGTCTGGAGCACGTTACCGGGCTCGGCGAAGTGCCCGATCCATTTGAGGATGAGCGGGTACGCGCTGTCGGCGAGCACCCAGACCTGCGGCTGCCAGCGCCCCTGTCGCGCCGTGAAGTCGCCCCGGAGGTGGAGCGCGGGGAGCTGCACCCGGAGGCCGTTCAGCAGCACGGGGAACGGCACGGTGCCGGGGGTCGCCGGCGCGAGCGTGCCGCGCCAGCGAATCGGCGTGGACCGGCCACCGCCGAACCCCAGCGACCGGAACTGCGCCGCGCCGGGAGGGTCGACCCCGTCCATGACCTGGACGCTGTCGGGCTTGCCCTCGCGTAGCCGGCGGTACGTCGCGCGCGAGAGCGCGCGCATCGTGTAGCCCGGGTGGGCCTCGGCGGCCTCGACGTCGTACAGCATTCGCAGACGCGTCGCGTCGGCGAGGTCCGCCCAGGCCTCGAGGTACCGGAGCTCCTGCCGCACCGTGTCGCCGTTGTCGTGCACCTCCTCGAGGATCCATTCGTAGTGCAACCCGGAGTCCGAGGCGAGCCGCACCCGGTGTACCGACTCGCGATCCGCCCCGACCGCAGAGAGCGTCTGCACGATCGCTGCCCCGGTGCCCATCGGGATGCGGCCGGGGGGAGCCTGCGCTTCCGCCGCGGCGAGCGCCGCGAGCGACAGAAAGAAGCCGAGCGATCGCATCGGGCCCGGATTCCGGTCAGCGAAGCCGCGGCAGCACGAGCCGGGCGAGGCGCTCGAGCCGCGGCTTCGTCGCCTCGATCGACTCATCGCCCTGCGCGTCGAGGACGAGCCGCAGGACCCGGTCC
Organism: uncultured Gemmatimonadota bacterium; assembly: GCA_946887295.1. The sequence continues at coordinate 3,733 of CAMPKP010000026.1, forward strand.
CCCGCGTATACGGCAAGCAGGCCGAAGCGGTTGTATTCGTTGTTCGGCATCGGAATCATGAAGAACGCCTTGTCGCCGATTCCCGGCACCGGAGTTCTCGGCTCCTTGTCGGCCTTGAAGGCCTTCAGGGTCGATTCGAGAGCGGCGGCCGACGCCTTGCCGTGGTACACCTGAATCGAGCCACCATCGTACTGGCAGTTCGAGCCCCCGAGCGACGCCTCGGGAGCCGACCAGAACTTGGCGATCTCAGGTCTCTCCTCGGCTATCTCGCTGAACTCGGCGTTCGTGGCGAGTTGGCACGCGTCGAACGTCGCGGCGCTCTTGGTCGCGGGCGCGGCTCGCATCGCCAGCGCGATCATCCGGACTGCGGCGTCCTCCGGAAACTTCAGGTCCTCGAAGAGGTCGTATTCCATCTCGACGTGATAGAGCTGTCCTTTCGAGACCGTCGCCGCCTCCTTCCTGCCTCGGCTGCTGTACCCCAGACCGCCGTCACCGATGCTCAGGCGGTCCGGCTGGGCGTTCACGCCCTTGATCCCCTTCACTCGTTTCCTGATGTCCGCGAAGAGATCGTCGGCTCGCGTCGCAGGCTGGTAACTCAGGGTGACGAAGACGCCCTGGTACTGGCCGGTCAGCTCGTACATGCATCGGTCGCTCACCTGGGGATGGGCCTTGACCGGGAACCCTATCGTCGTCTCGATGGCGGCGGGCGTCGGGCAGGGCGCCGCGCCGGCGCTGGCGCCGCTCCAGGCCACCGGCCCGAGGGCGAGCGCCAGGACGAATGTCATTGACGTGCTAGGCGACCTGTGGAGCATGACGCCATACCTCCATGTGAGATTCGACATGAGTGCGCGCGGCCGTCAGTCGAGCTTCGCCAACGCGATCTTTGCCAGCCCGGTCGCGAAAGGCCGAGCCGAGTCCGAGGGCTGCCCGGCGTCCATCTTTACTCCTACCGTCAGGGTGCGGTCCCCGGCGTACGCCACGAGAATTCCTCGCGGATCCTTACCTTTCGGCCTGAAGTAGATGGCCGCGGAATCCCCGACGCCGGCTACCGCCTGCTTCGTCTTGTCGAAGCCACCCACCTCGAGCTCCTGGTTGACGTGCTTCTGCGATGCCGACGCGCTCGAAAAGAGCGCGATCCAGACCCTGGCATCGCGGAAGGAGCAGAACGATTGCGTCTTCCCAACGTCCGAGAGGCGATCCTGAGGCTTCTGGGAAGGCCGCCCCGTGACCTTCTCCACATCGGCGTTGCTCAACAGATCGCAAGCGTGAATGCCGTCCGCCGGAGCGCTGGTTTGGGCCGCCAGCCTCGACACGCGCATCGGCACGGAGAGCAACGCGATCATAAGACAGAGCGATGGCATGCTGGCTTCCATGATTCTCTCCCGCGGTGTAGGCGCGTCTAATGCGGGAGCCCGGCGAACAGAAGCAGGAGCGCTCCCATCGCGACCGCGGCTCCCTGCCGGGCCATGTTCTCATCCCGTCCCTTCGCCTGTTGCTTCCGGCGCCGCCAGCGGTACGTGAGGCCCGCCAGCGTGCCGAGGATCCCGCACCCGGTCACCGGGATGAGGAAGTGGTACCGGTTTGCCTCCACGAATCGCCGGGTCCCGGCAGTGAGCTGCGCGTCGCGCGGCGCGGCCGGGTCCAGACGAACCGGCAGCATCCCGCCCTGCACCAGTCCTGCCACGCTCCCGGAATCCACCGCGTCCACCGCGAGCACCGTGTCGCGGCCGCCCCGGACCGGCACCAGCAACTCGACCACCTGGTAAGGGAGTTCGAGGCGCCGGTTGAACCGGCTGGTCCGGCGCCGGCTGCGAGCGTGCGCGGGCGACTTGTCCACCAGCGTGACGCCCCGCACCTGCGCCATCGCCTGCGCGGGGCGCGGCCCCTCGCGCGATGGCGGCCTCAAGAGCAGGGAATACCCGGCAGCCAGCCACGCCGCGCCCGCGGCGAGCACCGGGAGCGTTCCCAGCCGCGCGGCGATCCAGAGGGCCAGGAACCCGCCCACGCCCCACATCACGATCGGGATCCCCGCCAGTTCCCAGGCGAGCTCGCTCGCCACGCCGACCGTGGAGCGATCGGTGGTGCGCGCCAGCAGGGGGAACTGCGGCAGGTAGCGCAGCGCGATTGGATCGCCGGCGCGCAGGGAGTCGTACCGGTTCTGCCGCACGCGGACCGTGGCCTGCGAGCCTCCCCCATCCGGCAGCTCGAAGGTCGCCGCGACCTCGTAGAGGCGGCGCCACTCGCCCGACGGCTCGTGCCCGACCACGATCCGCTCGTGCTTCGCGGCGACTCGCCCGGTGACCGGGAGCCCCTTGCGGTCCAGCCAGAGCGACCCGCCCACCATCAGGCCCGTGATGACCATGACGTAGAAGAGTTCGAGGCGGCTCACCCGCCGGCGCCGTCGCCGCATGGGTCAGCTCGCCGGGTTCAACGCCGCCTCGACCACTGACTCCGAGGCGCTTTGCACCATCGGTGTGAGCAGGTCTTCACCGTCCGACGCCGCCTTCTTCTTCTCCTTGCCCTTCTTCAACTCCGCCCCGTCGGGTCCCTCGAGACGCCACGCAAGAGTGAGCTCGTCCTTGCTTCGGAAGTTGTGGGCATAGTCCCAGGCCGCCGTCCTGGCTGCGCCCGCCGCTGCAGTGGCCGCGATGCGCCCGGCGGTGGACCCCGCTCCGGCGGCGACGGACCAGGCACCCTGCTCGGCGGCGCTGCCGGCCACCCGGCCGAGCAGGCCGCCGGTCTTCCGCTGGTGTTTGACGCTGGGAAGCAACAGGTAGGAGCAACCGGCCAGCTTCGCCTCCTGGCGCACCTGGGACTCGAGCCGCGCGTTGAGCGGGATGACGCCGACTGTCGGGCCGGTGAGGAAGCTGGTGAATGACTCGCGCACTGCGGCAACAGGGTCGGATCCGCTCGGCGCGGCCTCGACGGAGGCCGGCGCCAGACAGATCTTCTGGGCGGCGAGGACGGGGGCATCCTGTGCCCCCACCGGCGTCATCGGCAGCAGGAGCGAGACGAAGTGATGTAGACGACGCATGGGAGCCTCGGTTCCGGTGATGAAGCGCGGTGGGTACGTCAGGAAACGCCCGGGAAGGGCAGGAAGGCCCTCATCCGCGATGCCGCAGGGCCCACCGTGAGGGCGCCGCAGCCATTGAGGAACGCCCGTTCCGGGCGTACAATCCCTCATCCGCCCCGCTCCCCGACCACGCGACCCGACTCCATCACCCATGGCCGACGATCCTGCCTCTCCCTCCGGCGCCATCACCCAGTGGCTGCTGGACTGGAGCCGCAACGACAAGCAGGGCCTGGATCAGATGCTCCCCGTGGTCTACCAGGAGCTGCATCGTCTCGCCTCCGGCTACCTGAGCCGGGAAGCGCCGGGCCACACGCTCCAGCCCACCGCCCTGGTCCACGAGGCCTATCTCCGCCTGATCGATCAGCGCCGGGTGGACTGGCGCAACCGGGCGCAGTTTCTCGGTGTCGCCGCCAGCATGATGCGCCGGATCCTGGTCAACCACGCCCGAGACCGGGCGGCCCGGAAGCGCGGCGGCAACCCGGAACGGGTATCGCTGAGCCTGGTGGAGTCACCCTCCGGCCGCCCTGACGTCGAGTTGATCGCGCTCGAGGACGCGCTCCAGCGCCTGTCGGCACTCGACGAGCGCAAGAGCCGGGTAGTCGAGCTCAAGTTCTTCGGCGGGTTGACGATCGAGGAGATCGCCGAGGTGCTCCAGGTCTCCGGCGCGACGGTCGAGCGGGAATGGGCCTTCGCCCGCGCCTGGCTCTATGATGCGATCGAGGGCTCGGACGGCACGGGCGAAAGTGCGACTTCGCCGTGAGTAGCGATCGGTTCCAGCGTTGCCAGGAGCTTTTCCACGCCGCCCTGCCCCTTGGGGGGCTGGAGCGAGCGGCCTTCCTGCAACAGCGGTGCGCCGACGACCCCGGGCTCCGGGCCGAGGTGGAGCGACTCCTCGGCGCCCACGAGCGGGCCGGCGACTTCATCTCTTCGCCCGCAATCGGCGCCGCGTCCGGCGGGGGCGGGTTTGACCTCAGCTGGGTGGGTCGGCTCGTCGGCCCCTACCGGGTGATCCGCGAGATTGGACGGGGAGGGATGGGCGCCGTCTATCTCGCCGAGCGGGCGGACGGCCAGTACGAGCAACGGGTCGCGCTGAAGGTGATCAAGCGCGGCATGGACACCGAACAGGTGCTCGCGCGCTTCCGGGCCGAGCGCCAGATCCTCGCCTCGCTGGATCACCCCAACATCGCCCGGCTGCTCGACGGCGGCAGCACGGAGCAGGGCACACCGTTCTTCGCCATGGAGTACATCGAGGGAGAGCCGATCGACGCCTGGGCCGCCCGGCGGGAGCTTTCGGTGGACGACCGCCTCCGCCTCTTCCTTCAGGTCTGCGGGGCGGTGACCTACGCACACCAGCATCTGGTCGTACATCGCGACATCAAGCCGCTCAACATCCTGGTGACGCCGCAGGGAGTGCCGAAGCTGCTGGATTTCGGCATCGCGAAGGTGCTGCATGAAGACGCCGACGAGGCCACGTCCACCGTGACCGGGATGCGGCTGCTGACTCCGGAGTACGCCAGTCCCGAACAGGTCGAAGGACGCCATGCCACGACCGTGAGTGACGTCTACGCCCTTGGGGTCGTGCTCTACGAGCTCCTCACCGGGCGGTCCCCCTACCGGCCCCGAAGCCCCACGCCACTCGACGTGATCGAGGCGGTCCGAACGACCGACCCGGAGCGGCCCAGTGCCATCGGTGGCACGGACAAGCTCCGACGCCGGCTCCGGGGCGATCTCGACACCATCGTGCTCACCGCGCTCCGGAAGGAGCCGGCCCGCCGCTACCAGTCGGTCGAGCAGTTCGCCAGCGACCTGCGAAGGCACCTCGAGGGCCTGCCGGTCCGCGCCCGTCCCGACACCTTCGGGTACCGGGCGGAGAAATTCGTGCGGCGGAACAAGGTCCCGGTCGCGGCCGGCGTGCTCCTGGCCCTGGCGCTCGTGGGCGGGACGGCGGCGACGGCCTACCAGGCCAGTGCGGCTCGCGCGGCCCAGGATCGGGCCGAGCGTCGCTTCGCCGACGTACGGAAGCTGGCCAACGCGCTGCTCTTCGACTATCACGATGCCATTCGCGACCTGCGCGGCGCGAGGCCGGTGCGGGAGCGGATGGTCCGTGACGCGCTTGGCTACCTCGACGGATTGGCCCGGGAGTCGGGCGGGGACCCGTCACTCCAGCATGAGCTGGCGGGCGCATACCAGCGGATCGGGGACCTTCAGGGCGGGGAACCCTCGAGCCTCGGCGACACGGAGGGGGCCGCGCGGAGCTACGGCAAGGCGCTGGGCATCCTCGAGTCGCTGCTCCGGGCCGATAGCGGGAACGCTCGACTCCATCGCGACGCGGCCCAATCCGCCATGGCCCTCGGGCGGGTGGTGTGGGGACGGGGAGATCTCGCCGGCGGACTCAAGCACGTCCACCGCGCCCGCGCTCTCCTCGACCCCCTCGTCGCCGCCGCGCCGACCGACACCGACCTGCGGCTGCAGCTGAGCGCAGCCAACAATCTTCTGGGACAGATCTCGCTGGAGGAAGGCAAGATCGCCGAGTCGCTCGAGTATCATCGAGCTGACCTGAACCAGTTACAGGCTGCGCCGCCTGCCGAACGCCGGCGGCCCGCGTTGCGGCACGCCATCTCGGTGACCTACGGGTATCTGGCCGATGCCCAGGTGGAGTCAGGCGACCTGACCGGCGCCTTGGCGAGCCACCGCCGGAGCCGCGCGCTGCGCCGAGAGCTCAGCGCCGAGTTCCCGGACAACGCCACCTATGCGGAGCTGGCATCCAGCGCCCGCTATTACGAGGGGTCCGTGCTGGGCCGACTGGGCCGATGGGAGCAAGCACTCGCGCTTCATCGGGAGGGCCTCGCCGAGGATTCCACCGGCTCCTTCAGCCTCTGCCGGATCGGCGAGGCGCTCGGCGCACTGGGCCGCCGCGCGGAGGCGCTCGGCTACCTGAAGCGGGCGCTGCGTCGGCATGAACAGGACCTGCGAGCCGATACGGCCAACCTGTCCAGCCGTCTGGCCGTGGTGGAAGACCTGGGACGGATCTGCGAAAACACGGCACGACTCGGCCGGCCCGAGGCGTCTGCCGCCTGCGCGAGAGCAACAGCCTTCGCCGAGGCGATCGTCGTGGAACCGACGCACGCCTTCCCGCGGGCGTTTCTGGCCGCGGTATGGACCGAAATCGGTGAGGCGCACGACACCCTGGCCAATCGACCCGCCACGGGTGCATCGGATCGTCGGAACCATCGGATTGCGGCCAGGGAGCGGCATCACCGGAGCCATGAGATCTGGTCCGACCTGATGGTCAGAGGCCTCGTGAGTCCGGTCGACACCGCTCGGGTCTCCGCGGCGGCCGACGCCGCTGCCCGGGCCGAGCGACTGGCCATCGCGGCGGATCGGTAAGCGCGCTCAGGGTGGCACCCCTTCATCACCGGTCGGGCGGTCGAGCTGGAACTCGAAGTGAGCCAGACCGCCAGGGATACCGCCAGGACTGAACGTCTGCTCGACGAACACCACGCCGCCGTCGCGGGTCACCAGCAGTACGGTCGAGGAGCGCGTCCCGTACTCGGGGGCGGTGATGAACGCCGACGACAGGAGCCGCTCCCACTCGAGTCCGACGCCCGTCGAGGGCAGGAGATCGTCCGCAGGGCGGGTCCGGTCGGACAGGAGACCCAGCAGCTCCGCGACCAGCTCCGACCCGGGGGCGGCCAGGAGACTCTCCAGGCCTCGCTTCGCCGAGCTCACCTTGGGCCAGGCGGTATCGAGCAGGTGGTTGCTGAGCCCATACACGCCCGGACCAAGTATTCGGGCGCGTCCCTCCCGGTTGGAGAAGTACCAGAGCTCCCGTGCATCGCCGGCGATGAGGTTGAACCCGTTGTAGAGCGCGGCGTCGCTGGTGACGCGTGCGATATGCTGTGCGGCGCTGGTCTCCGCCGTCAGGAAGTCGGAGACCAGACGTCCGCGGGAGTGGAGGGCCGAGGGCTCCCTCTCGCCTTGCCGATAGTTGGTCACGGCCGCGAAACGCCCCCGGCGGTCCAGTCCCAGCCACGTCCCCCCGGCCCGAAGGTCCCGGCCGGCCAGAACGGATGGGGCATCGGTCCAGAACGCGGCTGGGGCGGTGGGCCGATCGTAGAACTCATCTCGATTGGCCGCGATGATCAGGGAATACCGCGGATGGGACTCCACCGCGAAGAGCACGAGGCACATGTGAGCGGCAAGATAGTCGCCCTCCCGCCGCCTCGTCCGCTACCGGCCCGCCATGTCGGGAGGGGCCATGACCCGATGGTCCCAGCGTCGCACCATCGCGGTGAAGCTGGAAGTGAGCGCGGGATCGAACTCCACCCCGGCGCGCTCCTCGATGTACTGCAGCGCGGTCTCCGACTCCCAGGCATCGCGGTAGGGGCGATGGGTGCGCAGGGCGTCGTAGACATCGCACAGATGGACCAGGCGGGAGCCGTAGTGGGTGCCGCGCTGGGAGTGCCGGCACGGATAGCCGGTCCCGTCCATCATCAGGTGATGCTCGTAGGCCACCACGGCCGCGAGGTCGAGCGCCTGGTCGCCTGCGAGCAGGATGCGCGCGCCTTCCGCCGGGTGCCGCTGGATCTCGGCACGCTCCGCCTCTGTCAGCTTGCCGGGCTTGAGCAGCACCTCCCGGGGCACCCGCACCTTGCCCAGATCGTGCAGCAGTCCGGCGACCCCCACCGCCCGCACCTGCACCGACCCGAGCTCGAGCGCCTCGGCCAGCGCCATGGCGAGCACCGCGACGTTCATCGAGTGCGTCGTCGTGTATTGATCGAACTCCTTGAGCTGCAGGAGGGGGAGCACCGTGCCCCGTTCCGCGTGCATCGCGACCGACAGTGATTGGACGACCATCTCCGCCTCGAGCAGCGGAATGCGGCCGGTGCGGCTGACCTCGTCGTGGACCCAGTGGATCGCCTCGCACTCCTCGTGGAGGCCATAGTCGAGCGTCGCGAGCACCGAGGCGGTGGCCGCGGCGCCCGGGTGCTCCCGTTGGACCGCGACGCTGCCGAAGCGCAGGTGGCCGCTCCCTTCGTGACGGACGGACGAGCTGTCGAACGGCCGCCCCGCCAGCCGCCCCGCCAGCCGGTCGAAGAAGTCCTCGAACTCCTCGGGAGTCGCCTCGCCGGTCACCTCGATGCGCTGAATTCCCGCCCCCACGAGGCGGGGCGTCCACTCCCAGGCGCGCAGCTCGTGCACCACCCGCAGGCCGAACACCACCTCGCCGTCGAGCAGGGAGAATTCCAGCTTCGTCCCCTCCGCTCTCTGGAGATCCTGAAGCTGGCGAAAGGCCGACTCGATGGCCCTGCGGTAGGCCGGATGCTCCTCGCCGTACAGCAGCGACGACGAGAGCGCCTGGGTGAGCCCGGTGAGGAAGCGGACGGCGTCGCTCACCTGGGCACCCGGGTCCCCGCCGCGGCGCGGATCTCCGGATCGCGGTGCCGGGCGGCCGTCGCCAGCACGGAGGAGGCGCGCGGGTCCTCGCCGTAGCCGTCCGCCAGAGCTTTCAGGACCGCGACCAGGACCGGTGATTTGGGCGCCAGCCGGCTGCCGCCCCACCAGCGGCGCTGGCTGGCCAGCGCGACCAGCCGGCCCACCCGGTCGGGATCGGGGCAACCGGCCAGGGCCCGCACGGCCAGCAGCCGCACCTCGTGGTCTCGAGACGTATCCTGTGCGATGCGATCCAGCAGCGGGATCGTCCCGGGTGGGCAGGTGGGCAGCGCGGCGCCCAGGACCATCGTGAGAATGCCTGAATCGGTGTCCGCGAGGCCGCTCACGATCGCGGCTTCGCGGGTGCCGGGAGAGTCCAGCAGCAGGCGGTAGGCCTCCCGACGGACCCGGGGCTCCGCGTGCGCGGTGTACGGCACCGGGCTGAACCAGTCGGGCCAGCGGCCAAGCCTGCCGAGGAGGAGAAGCAGGTTTCGCTGCACGAACCAGGGCGTGTGGGGGAGACGCTCCGCGACCGCCTCCGCGGCCGGAGCCCCGATCTCTCCCAGGATCCGGAGCAGGTTCCACCGGGTGGACCGATCCGCCGACGCGGCGAGTGCGTCGAGCAGCGGCACGCTGGCCGCCGCTCCCAGCCTCGCCGCCAGCGCCTCGACGACCGTGAAGTCCACCGGCAGATTCCCCAGCTCCTGCGCCAGCAGGTCCGGGGTCACCAGGCGACCCCAGATCACCTCCGTCTCGGCGCCTGCCTTCGCGGCATCCGCCAGCAGGTCGGTCAGGAGCCTGGTGCGCCCGGTGTCGACCAGGCGCTGGGCGGCCGCGAGGACCCGGGGGCCCATCTCGCCGATCTCGAGCCCGATGCAAAGCAGCAGCTCCGGCTCGAGATCGATCTGAGGCAGCGACTCCGTTGCCTGCGATGGGGTCCTGGTGTTGCGGACGAGGTGTTGCAGCACCGAGGCGTACGCTTCGGGGTTCGGGTCCTCGAGGTCCCAGTCCGATACCAGCCGGGTGACGTTCTCACGGAGGGCGCTGTCCGCCGCCGCGGCGACATCCTGCTCGCCGGATTCCGCATGCTGGGCCAGCTTGCCCAGCAGCAGCATCAGGCTGTCGGAGATGTTGCGCTTCGACGACTCGCCCGCGGCCTGGACCACTTTTACCACGGCATCGGCCGCGAGGGTCTGCGAGGCTGCGAGGACGAACCGCCTGCGGTATGGCTCGCTTCCCCCGACCTGGAGCAGTCGTTCCAGTGCGGTGGGATCGAGCGATGCGATCAGCTTCGAGAGGCGCCGGCGCAGCCAGGCCTGCTCGACGGTCTCCCCCACCGCGACCTCCTCGGCCACTCGCATTAGGTAGCTGACGACGGTCTGGTCGTAGCTGGCCTCGCGAAAGCGCCGGTTGATCGCTGCCGCGAGCACACCCGGGTGGCTGCTCCCGGCCTGGTGGGTTTCGGCTCCCTCGGGCAGGGCGGCGCGGGCCAGCTCCAGCCACAGCTGAATGCCCTGTCCCCGCGGCTCGTTCTCGGCGTCCTGAAAGTCCTCCGACAGTTCGAGGCGGTCGTACTGCGCGGGGTAGAGCTGGGTGTGGGCCCAACGGCGCGCCTCTTCGGCTCGCAGACCCAGCGGCCCGGGATCGCGCCGTGCGTCAGTGCCCAGCGCGGCCAGCAGCGCGGCCACTTCAGCCTGGGTGATCCCGCCGTCGAATCGCAGGGCGGCAATGCGGTGCCGGTGGAAGCGTTGAGCGAGGTTGGCGAGCAGGCCGTTTCCAGGGTCTGTAGCGACCCCGTTGATCACGAACTGCCGGCGGGCGACCCCCAGGGTGATCCCGGGCCGGCGGGCAAGCACGTCGGCCAGGGCATGGGTGAGCCGCTCGGCGGCCGCGACCAGGATCGGGTGCCCGGCCGGATAGGCCGACTGGTGCCCAAGGGCCAGAGAGAACTCCACCAGCAGGTCCGAAAGGTCCCGCGCGAGCGTGATCCGCTCGCCGGCCGGCCTTGGCGTGGGTTGTCCTGCCCTGAGGGGCCCTGAAGCGGACACGGTCGGGGCCTCCTGGCCCGGTAGAGTGGCCCGAGCGAGGAGGGCAAGAGGTGCGCCTGCCGGAGCATGGGCGCCAAGTCGTTGACTGTGAGTGACTTCTCACCGCAATGTAGAAACCAGCAGGTGCGGTGTCGTGCGATCTGCCCTTCCGACCTAGGGGTAGAAGGTCCAGCGGTCGCGGGTGGGTGCCGGACCCTGGGATCCGTTCACGGTCGGCTGTCTTGGCGGGGGGGTGGGAGCAGGCGCAACCCTGGCGGGTTCGGGCGCCTTCGCGACCCGCGGCCTGTGTCGCCGGGAGCCTCTTCTGAGGGGTGGGAAGTTGACTGTGCCCGCTATTCCCGCCAGGGTCCGCAGCAGGCCTCGCTTGCCGTGGGCAGTCCTGTGTTCCCCGGCGATCTGATAGGTCTCGTCGGTGGCCGGCAGCGGGGCTGGTTCGGCCTGGACCGGTTCGGGCTGGGCTGGCTGGGTCCAGGCTGGCTCGGGCCGGGCTGGCTCAGCCGGGGGATGAGAGTGCCGCTCTGCCTGGAATTTGCGGTACTCCGGATGCTCGGTGATGGGAACCCAGCTCGAGGTGGCGCGATGGAAGATGCGTGACTCGGCGGTGATCTCGCCGCTCCGCATGGCCGCATGAAGCGACAGAGGAGTCCGATACAGCAACTCCCTTCCAGGCACTACAGCTACCAGGTACTCGCTCATCCCGCTTCTCCCGGCACCCATTCGCCGACCCCAGGTGCCACTCGCGGCAATTTACGACCTGGGGCCGAGGCATCAAGGGTCAGTGCCGCGCTAGGGGGTCGGGATGGAAGCCCTGCCGCTCCCGGGATCGAAGGTGCTGCCCGGCGGCAACAGGTGAAGCCGCACGTCCGTGGCGCCGAGCCTGGCGCCGGACGACCTGGGAATGCGGGCCCGGCGGGCGTCGTACACCACCACCTGGCTCTCCCCCAGCACCGCCCAACGGCCGTCCGGCCGGACCTCCAGCGCGCTGCTCTCGTCGATGCCGACGCCGATCAGGGACGGACGCTCCAGCACCGCGCTCATCAATCGGTTGTGACGCTCGCGTCGGATGAAGTGCTGGTCCACGATGGCCTCGGGCAGGAAGCCGAGGCCGGGGACGATCTGGACCCGATGACGGGCGATTGCCGTGAACTCGTCGCCGTAGTAGCCGGTGGTGTCGCCGGGCGGAGTCTGGTTGCCGCTGATCATCGAGTCCGACATGATGGCGGCGCCGGCCGAGGTGCCGCCGATGACCGCGCCAAGGCGATAGAGCCGGTGCATCGCGCGAAGGGCGGCGGTTCCGCCGAGGGCGGCGGTGAGCAGCGCCTGGTCGCCGCCGGTGAACCAGATCCCGGTGGCGGAGTCGAGCCGGCGGATCGCGGAATCGGATTCCCCCACCGCGCTGTCCATCAGGAACACGAAGCTCCGGGCCCCCAGGCTGTCGAGCTCGGCGGCGACTTCCTCGCCTGTCGCCGCGGCCTCGGAGCTGGCCATGGGCACCACCGCGACCCGGGCGGCCCCGGCACCGCCCGCGAGCTCCACGAACCGGCGCATCATCGCATCCGAGCGCGATCCGCCTCCTGCGATGAGGAGGGTGCCTTTCGGCCGGGGACCCGCTGCGGGTCGCGGTGGTGTGGACGCCGTCGTGGAGAGCGTCAGCAGGGCAAGTATCGGAAACCAGCGGGGGGGTCGGAGCACGGGCAGGGAGGTGCCGCCGCTAGGATGCGGAGCGCCGCGCAGTCGCGGGAATGGCTGGAGGGGCCCAGCCGAGCCTTCGAGACACCCGCGCCGCGGACTCCTGCAGGGACCTGATGAGCCCGGGAAGCCGTGATTTGGTGAATCGGTTGCTGGGTCCGCCGAGGGAGATCGCCGCCACGACGCGACCGTCGTACCGTCGTACCGGCGCTCCGAGGGCGACGTAGCCTGCTTCCAGCTCGCCGATCGCCGTCGAGTAGCCCTGGGCGGCCACCCGGGAAAGCTCGGCGCGCAGCCGCGACACCGACCGGATCGTGTCCGGCGTGAGGCCGCGCAGTCGGCCGCCGGAGCGCCCCGTCATGGCTCGGAGAGCGTCCTCGTTCTCGGCGAGCAGGGCGGCGAGCAGCACCTTGCCGGTCGAGGTGGCGTGGGCAGGCCAGCGCGTGCCCACGCTCGGCGAGATGCCGATCAGGTGGCCGCCCTGCACCTCGTCCAGGATCAGCGTCTCGTTTCCCACCAGCACCTCGACGCTGGTGGTCTCCCCGGTGGCCCGGGTGAGCGCCTCCATCTCGGGGCGCGCCGCGCTGGCGACGCTGTGGGCGCGCTGCGCCCGCCCGCCCAGCTCGATGACCGTGGGTCCGAGGCGGTACGCGCCCGCGCCCTCACGGCGGAACACCAGTCCCTCGTGCTCGAGCGCCACGAGCAGCCTGAACGCGGTGGGCTTGCTGAGCCCGAGGTCGCGCGACAGGTCGGCCAGACTCCATTCGGGACGTGCGTCGGTGAACGCGCGGAGAATCTTGAGGGCGCGAACGACGGCCTGCGTCCCGGCGACCCGCCGGGATGAAACAGGTTTGGAATGGCGTTTCACGGTACCGGCAATGTTCCGAGCGCGCCCGCGCCTGTCAAGGCGCGCGCGCTCGATGGCTCGATGGATGGGGCGAACCGTCAGGAGCCGGAGGGCTCGGAGGTTCTGAGAGTGGCGGAGAAGCTGCGGAGCGCCCGGCCGAGCAGCCGCTTCAGCCCGCCGCCGTGCTCGGTGACCACTTCGGGAGCGGGGTCCGCGTCGTCCGTGACGTCGGCCGGCTCGGCGCTCGCGGGGCTCTTCGGCTCCAGGCCGAAGAAGGTCCACTGGTTCCGTGCGAGGGGCGGGAGCGGCTCGCCGTGGTGTGCCGTGGCCTGCTTGAACGCGGGATGGAGCGTGATGGAGATCCAGCTGGAGGTGGCGCGATGAAAGATCCGCGATTCCGGGCGGATGTCTCCGCGGCGAATGGCTGAGGTCAGTGCGTCGGCCGATTCGTACAGCGCTTCACGGCCTGCCTCGATCTCGACGAGATACATGGTCAGGAGTCTCGGACATGAGTGCGGGCTCGAACCTTCGGGCGACAGGACTGCGAGCGACGTCCTACGCACGATCCGAGCCAGTCGGAACCGCGATGCCGCACCGGGTCCAACCTCGCAAGTCAGCGAGAGTCCTCATCTTGTGTGAATGCAATGAACTGCATTTCAGCGGGCGCAACCTTGGCTGTCTCGGCGCTGCCGCCCCTGCGACGCAACAGCCGGTGTTCCGCATGATGTGAGCGCGCAGTCCGCTCAGGTCGGATCAGCGCCAGCGGAACAGCCGGACCGCGAGCGCGAAGCTCGCGACCAGCCACACCGCGACGATCGCCAGCTCGGGTGCCAGACGGCTCCAGCCCGCGCCCTCGAGCATGCTCGCCCGGAGCGCATCGATCACCGCGGTGAGCGGCAGCGCTTGAATGAACGGCTGGAGAGCGTCGGGAAAGCGTGACGCCGAGAAGAAGACTCCGGAGAAGATCCACATGGGGAGCATCACCAGGTTCATCAGGCCCGACACACCCTCGACCGTGCGCGCCCGTGAGGCCAGCAGCAGGCCGAGGGCCCCGAACGACAGCGCCGAGACCAGGCAGATGACCAGCAGCGACGCGATGGATCCTCGAATCGGCACGCCGAAGGCGAGGGACGCGAAGCCGAGCAGGACCCCGACCTCGATCACCAGCAGGGTGAGACGAGAGAGGACGAACGAGGCCAGGAACTGGGTCCGCGACATCGGGGTCGCGATCAGCCGCTTGAGCAGCTTCTTGCGGCGCGCGTCCACGATGGCGAACCCCAACCCCCAGATCCCGCTGCCCATCAGGTTCATTCCGAGGAGCCCCGGAACCACGAAGTCCACGTAGCGCGAGCCGGGCTCGCGAACGTGCCTGTCGGTCACCGCCAGCGGGTCACGGCGGCCCGCCCCCCGCTGAAGCGCGTCGTCCACCAGCAGGCGGGCGGACCGGCTCTCCGGCCGGTCCTCGTCGAAGTAGTACTCGACGCCGACCGCCCCATCGGCGGGCACGACCACCAGGGCGACCGTGCCCGTCCGCAGCGCCCTGGCGGCCGCGGAGTCGGAGAGCAGCCTGGGAAGAAGGTCGGGGCTTCGGGCCAGCGTCTCCATCATTTGCGGTGCGGCCGCCCCCTTTGCCACTACGGCGACCGGAGCCCGCTCGGGAGCCTGATTTCGGAACGCGATGCCGAGCCCGGCTGTGAGGAGCACGGGGAAGACGAAGACCCAGAAGACCGCCTCGGGCTCCCGGAAGAACTCGCGGTACCGCACCAGCGTCAGCTGCATCAGCGGATGGTCCCGCCAGCCGCGCGTCTCATTGGTCACGCAGGTGTCTCCCGGTGAGCTCCACGAACACGTCCTCGAGCGTGGCCGAATGGGTGCGCAGCTCGGTGAGCTGCGCACCCTGCCGGTGCACCTCGGCCAGCAGCGCCGGCACGGCCAGGTGCAGCTCGGCCACTCGAATCCTCCAGGTGTCGTCCCGGCGGAGCGCCGCCTCGACGCCCCCCACCCGCCGCAGCTCCTCCTCGCTCACCGCCGCGCCGTCGGCCAGCGTCAGCTCCACCACGTGCTCCGCGCTGAGCGAGGCTACCAGCTCTCTCGGTGTGCCGAGGGCGATCACCTTGCCGTGGTCCACGATGGCGACGCGGTCGCAGAGGCGCTCCGCCTCTTCCATATAGTGGGTAGTGAGAAGGATGGCGCGGCCGCCGGCCTTGAACCGCTCGATCAGCTCCCAGAGCTGTCGGCGCGACTGCGGATCGAGCCCGGTGGTGGGCTCGTCGAGGAAGAGCAGGTCGGGGTCACCCACCAGCGCGCACGCGAGGGCGAGCCGCTGGCGCTGACCGCCGGAGAGCTGGCCCACCCGTCCGCTCCGCTTCTCCTGAAGCTGGACGGTGGCGATGACCTCGGCCGGCGACGGACCCCGGCGATAAAAGCTGCGGAAGAGGCCGACCGTCTCCTCCACCGTGAGCTTCTCGGAGAACTGGGTCTCCTGCAGGGAGATCCCCAGCCTCTCGCGGAGCTCGCGGTCGTGCTCGCCCCAGTGAAGGCCCAGCACCATGACCTCTCCCTCGTCGGGCTCGGTCAGTCCCTCGCAGATCTCGATGGTGGTGGTCTTGCCGGCGCCGTTCGGTCCCAGCAGCCCGAAGCATTCGCCCGGCCGGATCTCCAGGTCGAGGCCGTCCACGGCAACTACGTCGGCGTATCGCTTGCGGAGCCCTCGAACGAGAAGCGAGGGGAGTGCGGCGGGCGTCTCCATCATGCGGGAAGGTTAGGCGCCCCGGCGCCGGAGGCTACCCCCCTCGACGACGGGTCCAGGCATGGCGCACCGTCCGCCAGGCGCGCTGCCACTCCTCAGGCGCCGTCAGGAGGGCGTACCCGCCCAGAATTCCCGCCATGTAGAGCGCGGTCAGCATCAGGGGAGAGGGATCGCTCGGAGAGAACGGAAGCATGGGGTCACCTGAGGGCGGTGGGAGTCTGGATCATCTGTGCATCCAGGGCGCGGGCGAGGCGCTCCCGCGAGTCGGCGAGATGAGCGCGAGTGTAGGCGTCGAGCATGGCCCGGTCGTCGTCGAGGGCATGGGCCAGTCGGTCCTCGAGGTCCGCCAGAGTCGCCCGAGCGAGGGCACGCGCGTCCTCGGGCGTTCCGGGCGCGGGGCCGACCACCATGCGGACCATGGCGTTGAGATGCGCGCGCTGGACGTCGCGACGCACCGAGCCGATGCTCCGCGCCGTGGCCTGCTTCGATCCGGGTCGGAGGCCGAGCTCGGTCCAGATCGCCTGGGTCAAAGTCCCGAACAGCTCGGGAAGCCCGACGGTCTCCTCCCCGGGAGCGGCGCGGAGCTCGGCGTCGCGAATCCGGGACAGGACCGCCGGGTCGAGCAGCTGGTTGAGCAGGGAGCCCTGCTGGGCCAGCGCCCACTCGTGGAGCGGAAAGTCCGCTCGGCCCTGTGCCGAGGGTGAGGCGCCCCAGTGCATCCACCGCTCCGGCGCGAGCCGGCTCAGCAGATCCGGCGGGAAGCTGAACGCGCGCCCGCCGAACCCGGCCTCGGCGATGAAGGCGAGCGCCTCCCGCTGCCGGTGCGCCGGCACCGTGGCGAGCGCGGGGCGCGCGGAGGGATCGCCGCGATGATCCCGCGCGGTGGTGGCGCCGCCCAGGTACTTGGTGCTCAGCAGCAGCGCGTACCACCGGTCGGAGAGGAGGTCGGTGAAGGCCGACCGGAGCCGTCCGTAGTCCTGTCCCGGGGCGACGACCCGCGTCTCCAGCGAGTCGAAGAGCCCGTCGATCAGTCTGACCCGATCCCTGGCCCAGCCGAGCGGGTCGTCGGTCATGTCGTAGCGCGACACCGTAGGATCGAGGCCGGCGCCTCCGAAGCCCGCATCCTCGTCGCTGCCGTAGAGGTTGCCCGGCTCCGCCGCCCGCGAGGCGATGGCCTTCAGCGCATTGATCTCGATATCGGGGGTCCAGCCGGCGCTCTCGGTGCCCGCACCCTTGCCGGCCCGCTGCCGTGGTCCCGCCCCGCCGTCGGCCTCGGCGTACCCGTAGGTGATGGCCCAGGCGTCGTAGCTGCCGATCGTCGGCGAGTAGAAGTGGCCCTGCCGCCTGGGGTCCAGGGCCAGGGCAGGGGGCGTGTAATCCATCACCGAGACCCCGTGGCCGTGGCGCTCGCTGTACGAGCGATCCGACAGCTCGGCGGCGGTGACGCCGGCCGACCCGCGGAAGTTGTGGCGCAACCCGAGCGTGTGTCCCACCTCGTGCATGACCAGGGCCTTGAGGGCCTGGCCGATGTACTCGCGCGGTGCCGCCCCTCCCGCCGGCACGGCGCTGCGAGCGGCGAGCAGCGCACGGGCGATCGTGCCCTGGCGGTCGAGTCCCTCGCCGAAGCGGCAGAGGAGCGACGGGTCGGTGCCCGACAGGCTCGCGGAGTCCGGCGCGAAGGCCGACTGGATCGAGGCGAGGGGCGAAGTGTACTCCCGGGACTCCCCCCGCCAGGTCTGAATCCAGGCGGCGGAGATCAGGATGTCGGCATTGAGGATCTCGCCGGTGCGGGGGTCCACGTTGGTGGGCCCGATGGCGTAGACCGAGCGGTTGGTGGCGGTCCAGCGAACCGTCGAGTAGCGGGCGTCGGCCGCGCTGAAGACCGAGTCGTCGGGTGCGTCGAGCACCCGGATCGCGTTGCGGTATCCCGCCGCCTCGAAGGCCCGGTTCCACTCGAGGATTCCCGCGCGGACGAAGGGCCGCCACTCGTGAGGAACGGTGTGGTCGATGTAGTAGGTGATCGGACGCACCGGATCGCTGAGGGCGGCTCCGGCATCCCGCTTCTCGAGGCGCCAGCGGTTGACGTACCTGACGAAGAAGCTCTCCGCGGTGTCCCGCGAGAAGTCCTTGAACGCCGAGATGAAGTAGCCGACGCGCTGGTCCGCATAGCGCGGCCGCATCGGAGACGGGGGCAGCTCGAGCAGCGAGTAGTGAACGCCGATCGGGATCGACCGGTAGTCGACCACCGTCTCCAGCCCGAGGTTGCGAGGAGTCTGAAAGGTGAGCCTAACTTCCGCCTCGAGGTTGGTAGGAAAGAGGCGCAGCTCCTGGAGGCTCGACCGCTTGTCGTCCAGGGTCACTGCCGTGACCAGCTTGCGCCGGGTGGCGGCAGCCTGAAGCGTGGAGCCCACGTCGGCCCAGTCCGAGACCAGGAAAGGCGCGAGGTCCACCAGCACCTGAGTCTCCTCGGTGTCGCGGACCGTCGCGATGGGAAACGAGTAGGCCACGGAATGGCCGAACGAGTGGTCCACCGTCCGCGCCATGGGAGTGCCCGGCGCGGCGGCAAAGCGCGGATTGACCACCCAGAGCTCGACCCGGTCGCCCTGCCGGTGGAACCGTATCAGGTCGGAGCGGATCGAGGCGCCGCCGTCGAGACCCAGCTCACCGATGCCCTGGGAGAGCTGGGTCACCAGCAGGTAGTCGCGCTCGAATTGTTCCGGAGTCAGGGCGAGGAGGACCTGATCGCGCTTGTAATGGACCGTGAAGATGCCGGTGGCGGCCTCGGACCCCCTGGTGACCTCGGCGAAGTCCTTCCAGGGAGCCTCCTGCGCGGACGCGGCGCCGGGGACCACGGCGGCGACAGCATTGAGGATTGCGAGGAAGCGCAGCAGGTGCACGACGAACTCCGCACGACGAGGTTGCGGCCGGACGAGGGGTCCGACGTCGTGCGGAATTTGGCAAGGACGGGGCCGCGGTCCTCGACCGCTAACCGAAGGCTCGATTCGGGGTTGCGAGCGGGTCGCCTGTCAAAACGCCAAGCGCGGTGCAAAAAACGGTATGGCTACCCGTCCTGCTCCAGATCCAGCTCCCTCCCGCAGTTGACGCAGTGCGCCCGGCGGGGAAGCCGGAACGTCTTGCCGGCCAGGCCGAGTCGCTGGGGGGTGCCGCAGAAGGGGCAGGGGCCCTCGGCGGAGCGGAAGATCTCCCGCTGCGAGAGGCGGGTCGCGGCGAGGATCCCGCCCACCAGGAGCGATCCGGGCACGAGGACGAAGTGCACCAGTGGAATGGGCAGCGCGATCGCCGCGGCGAGGAGCCCCAGCCCCGCCATCGTCGCGGCGCGGGCGAGTCGCCGACGGGGGGTGAGATGCTCGACCACGATCGCGGCGGGCGCGGGCGGAGCGCCGAAGCCCTTGAGGGAGGCGGTGAGCGAGCGGGTGGTCATCGGTTCGACTCCTTGGCGAGGTCCCCGGTACATTGACTATAATATATGGCATCCCATGCAATCACCCCCCGCCGCCGGCCCTCCCACGCTACCGCATGCCCGGACCCAGGCACACCTGACCGGAGCGCTCGACGCCCTCCGGCGGATCTTCCGCGTGCTGCGCCTCTCCTCCGGCCACGCCGAGCGCGAGCTGGGCATTGGGAGCGCCCAGCTCTTCGTCATGCAGCAGCTCGCCGCCGCTCCCGCCCGGTCGGTGAACGAGCTCGCGGAGCGGACCTACACCCACCAGAGCTCGGTGTCGGTGGTGGTGCGCCGGTTGGTGGAGCAGGGTCTCGTGACTCGCCGGCGGGCCCGGGATGACGGGCGCCGGCGCGAGCTGAGCCTGACCGGGGCGGGAAGGCGTCTCCTGGCCCGCGCGCCGGTCCCGGCGCAGGTGCGTCTCATCGAGGGCCTGGCCACGCTCTCGCCCAGCGAGCTGACCACCTTGCGGCGGCTGCTGGGGCGCGTGGTGCAGGGCATGGGTGCCTCGGACGAGCCTCCATCGATGCTCTTCACGGAAACCTCGCCGAGACCGTTCTGACCTCCACCGATACCGCCGGCCGGCTCGGCGATTTCACCACCGACCTCCGGCTTCTGGTCCTCACGCCGATGGCCGCGATCATCGGCGTCATCGCAGCCTTCGTCGCCCTCGGGCTCGTCCGGCTCATCGCGCTGGTCACCAACCTCGCCTACTACCACCGGCTCTCGATCGACCCGGTCTCCATCGCGGACCACCAGCTCGGCGCGTGGGCGGTCCTGGTTCCCATGGCGGGCGGACTCATCATCGGCCTCATGGCCCGCTACGGGTCGGAGCGGATCCGCGGACACGGGATCCCGGAGGCGATGGAGGCGATCCTCATCGGCCGGAGCCGCATGCAGGCCAAGGTCGCGGTCCTCAAGCCGCTCGCGTCGGCGATCTCCATCGGCACCGGAGGGCCCTTCGGCGCCGAGGGGCCCATCATCATGACGGGAGGGGCTTTCGGGTCCCTGTTCGCCCAGGCGTTCCATCTGTCCGCGGCCGAGCGGAAAACCCTGCTCGTGGCCGGCGCTGCGGCCGGCATGTCGGCGATCTTTGCGGCTCCTCTCGCGGCCGTGCTGCTGGCCGTCGAGCTGCTGCTCTTCGAGTGGAAGCCGCGCAGCTTCATCCCGGTCGCGGCGGCGGCGGCCATGGCCGGCGCGCTTCGGGTGCCGCTCCTGGGTGCCGGGCCGATCTTCCCGGTCGCTCTCCACGCCACCCTGCCGTGGCGCGAGCTGGCCCTCTCGCTGCCGATCGGGGTCGCCGCCGGGCTCGGCTCGGGTGCCGCCACCTGGATGGTCTACACCTGCGAGGATCTCTTCGAGCGGCTGCCGCTCCACCCGATGTGGTGGCCGGTGATCGGGGGAGCGATCGTGGGGCTCGGCGGCCTGCTGCACCCGGAGGCCCTCGGCATGGGATACGATACCATCGCCGATCTGCTGGCCGGCCGACTGACCGGGACATTCCTGCTGGGCCTGATGCTCATCAAGGCGGTGATCTGGGCGGCTGCCCTCGGATCGGGCACGTCGGGCGGAGTGCTGGCCCCGCTGCTCATCATGGGCGGGGCACTCGGCGCGGTCGAGGCCCAGTGGCTGCGCCCGGAGGAGACCGGGCTGTGGGCCATGATCAGCATGGCGGCGATGATGGGCGGCACGATGCGCTCGCCTCTCACGGCGGTGGCGTTCATGCTGGAGCTCACCGGCGACATCGGCGTGCTTCCGGCGCTGCTGATCGCCTGCGCCGCGGCGCACGGGGTGACGGTCCTCATGATGCGGCGTTCGATCCTGACCGAGAAGGTCGCGCGGCGAGGGCACCACGTGACCCGGGAATACATCGTCAATCCGCTGGCCCGGGTGTGGGTGGAGGATGTCATGGAGCGCGAGGCGCCGTCGCTGGGGGCCGACCTGGCCGTGGCGGACGTGGTCCGGCGGCTGGCCGAGGGTGACCCGGCGGTCGGTCACCGCCATGCCTGGCCGGTTCTGGACGCCGGCGGGGCCCTGGTCGGACTGGTGACCCGGGCCGATCTGGTGAGGGCGCTGGAGCGCTCCGGCTCCGCGACCGTGCGCGAGGCGGCGTCCTCTCCCCTTATCGTCACCTACCCCGATGAGCTTCTGGCCGACGCCGTGAACCGGATGGTGGACCGAGGAGTCGGCAGGCTGGTGGTGGTGGACCGGCGGGCTCCGACCCGTCTCTTGGGGTACCTGGGGAGAACCGGGATCGCCACCGCCTGGCAGGGGCTGCTCGACGAGGAGCAGGTCCGGGATGCGGGCTGGCTCACGGCCAGAGTCCGGCTGCTGCGACGGAACGTGAAGCGGGTCCTGGGCGGTGGCGGAAGGTGATAGCGGCACCCAACCGCTTGACCCAACCTCGCACGCCGTCTACATTTTACAGTCTGTGCCCGAATTGGGCATTCTCGGTCCTCAGCTCCAGGGTTATGCCGACAATCAATCAGCTCATCCGGCGCGGCCGGAAAGATGTCGAAGCGAAGGACAAGGCGCCGGCGCTCCGCTCCAATCCTCAGAAGCGTGGGGTGTGCACCCGCGTCTATACCACCACCCCGAAGAAGCCGAACTCGGCCCTCCGGAAGGTGGCGCGTGTGCGGCTGGTGAACGGCTTCGAGGTCACGGCGTACATCCCGGGCGAGGGGCACAACCTCCAGGAGCACTCGATCGTGCTCATCCGGGGCGGCCGGGTGAAGGATCTGCCGGGCGTCCGGTACCACATCGTGCGCGGAACGCTCGACTCCGCCGGGGTCAACGACCGCCGGCAGAGCCGGTCCAAGTACGGCGCCAAGCGGCCCAAGGATGCCGGAGCCAAGGGAGGTAAGAAGTGAGCCGGCGCAACAAGGCGGTCAAGCGCCCGGTGCCGCCCGACCCGCGGTACGACAGCCAGACGGTCTCCAAGTTCGTGAACAATCTGATGTTCGAGGGCAAGAAGAGCGTGGCCGAAGGGATCTTCTACTCGGCCATGGACCTGATCGAGGAGCGCACCGGGCAGCCCGGCGTCGCGGTCTTCAAGCAGGCGGTCAACAACTCGAAGCCGACGCTGGAGGTCAAGAGCCGGCGAGTCGGTGGCGCCTCGCTCCAGGTCCCGGTGGAAGTCCGGCCCGAACGGCGCACGGCGCTGGCCATGCGATGGCTCATCTCCTTCGCCCGGGCCCGCACCGAGAAGACGATGTCGGAGCGGCTGGCGGCGGAGCTGATCCTGGCCTCCAAGGGCGAGGGCAACACGATCAAGAAGAAGGAAGACACCCACCGGATGGCCGAGGCGAACCGCGCGTTCGCGCACTATCGCTGGTAGGCCCTGACGGCGGAGCGTCCGCTGCCGGACCCGCGACCCTCGGATGCCTCAGCGGCACCGAGGGTCGCTCATTTCGGACTCGTCCGCCGTTCCGCCGCTCGCTCTCAAATCCGTGGCTCCGCAAGGGTTGACACCCGAACCTATCCCGTTAATTTTGCATGGCTTGGGATTTTCGGCGCGGTTTCCGGCTCTCCCTCGACGACATCGGATGACGTGGCGGCGCCAGCGCCTCTACCTCTCATCTTCTGAACGACAACGCGAAGAGACCTCGTGGGTCTCTCCATCCAGGGCCTCGATGCCCGGATGCGCGCGGAGCGAGACCACCGGGTCACCCCGGGATCGGTCGCCCCGCTTTTTAGTTGGCTCCTGATCGGCATCCGGAGTGGCCCTCCGGTTGGAACGCACGGCCGCGGATCCTTCCCGGCATCAGAGGACAGGCAATGGCGCGTCAGACCCCGCTCGAACAGTATCGGAACATCGGCATCATGGCCCACATCGATGCCGGGAAGACGACTACGACCGAGCGCATCCTCTATTACACCGGCAAGAACTACAAGATCGGTGAGGTCCATGAGGGCGCCGCCACCATGGACTGGATGGAGCAGGAGCAGGAGCGGGGCATCACCATCACCTCGGCCGCCACCACCTGTTTCTGGCTGCGGAACGGCACGCTGCACCGGATCAACATCATCGATACCCCCGGCCACGTGGACTTCACGGTCGAGGTGGAGCGCTCGCTCCGGGTGCTCGACGGCGCGGTCACCCTGCTCGACTCGGTGGCCGGCGTCGAGCCGCAGACCGAGACCGTGTGGCGCCAGGCCGACCGCTACGGCGTGCCCCGTCTGATCTTCGCGAACAAGATGGACCGGGTCGGCGCGGACTTCGACCGCTGCCTGGCCATGATCCGGGACCGGCTGACCAAGAAGGCGTACCCGATCCAGCTTCCGGTGGGCTCCGGCGAGATGTTCACCGGCCACATCGACGTGCTGCGGCGGGTCGAGGTCATCTTCGACGACGAGACTCTCGGCAAGACCTTCACCGAGATGCCGGTGCCCGAGGCGTACCGGGAGCGGGTCGAGGCGGCGCGGCACGAAGTGATCGAGGCGGCGGTGGAGCACGACGAGGAGCTGCTGGAGAAGTACCTCGCCGGCGAGGAGCTGACCTACGACGAGATTCAGCGCGCCATCCGCAAGGCGACGGTCTCCGGCTCCATCGTGCCGGTGCTCTGCGGCGCCTCGTTCAAGAACAAGGGCGTCCAGGCGCTGCTCGACGCCGTGATCGACTACCTGCCGAGCCCGATCGACATCCCGCCCATCAAGGGCCACCTCCCGCTCCACGACGACACCCACATCGAGCGCTGCGCCTCGGACGAGGAGCCGTTCTCGGCCCTCGCGTTCAAGGTGGCCACCGATCCCTACGTCGGTCGGCTGACCTTCTTCCGGGTGTACTCGGGGTCGCTCAAGAGCGGCAGCTACGTCTACAACAGCACCAAGGACAAGCGGGAGCGGATCGGCCGGCTGCTGCAGATGCACGCCAACAAGCGGGAGGAGATCGAGGAGGTGCTCGCCGGCGACATCGCCGCGGCCATCGGCCTCAAGGACACCCGCACCGGCGACACGCTGGCCGACCAGGACAAGCCGATCATCCTGGAGGCGATGAAGTTCCCCAACCCGGTGATCGACGTCGCGATCGAGCCCAAGACCAAGGCCGACCAGGACAAGCTCTCCACCGCGCTGCAGAAGCTCCAGGAGGAGGACCCGACCTTCCGGGTGCGCTCGGACGCGGAGACGGGGCAGACCATCATCGCCGGCATGGGCGAGCTGCACCTCGAGATCCTGGTCGACCGCATGAAGCGGGAGTTCAAGGTCGAGGCCAACGTCGGCAAGCCGCAGGTGGCCTTCCGGGAGACCATCCGGAAGAAGGTCACCAACGTCGAGGGCAAGTTCATTCGCCAGTCGGGCGGCAAGGGCCAGTACGGCCACGTGGTGATCTCGCTGGAGCCGACCGAGCCGGGCGCCGGCTTCGTCTTCGAGGACAAGATCGTCGGCGGCGTGATTCCCCGCGAGTTCATCAAGCCGGTCGAAGCCGGGATCCGCGAGGCGCTGGAGAACGGCGTGCTCGCCGGGTACCCCATGGTGGACGTCAAGGCGACGCTGACCTTCGGCAGCTACCACGACGTGGACAGCTCCGAGATGGCGTTCAAGATCGCCGGCTCCATGGCGGTGAAGGAGGCGGCCCGGCAGGCGAGCGCGGTGCTGCTGGAGCCGGTCATGGAGGTGGAGGTGGTGACGCCCTCCGACTTCCTCGGCGACGTGATCGGCGACCTCTCCGCCCGGCGCGGCAAGATCGGCGGCATGACCCAGCGCGGCGACGCCCAGGTGGTCGCGGCCGACGTGCCCCTCGCGGAGATGTTCGGCTACTCCACCACGCTCCGCAGCATGACGCAGGGGCGGGCGGTGTACACCATGCAGTTCGATCACTACGAAGAGGTTCCGAAGAACATCGCGGAACAGATCATTACCAAGGCGAAGAGCTAACTCAACGGAGCACCGGAACAGCGACCATGGCCAAGGCCAAATTCGAGCGGACG
>CAMPKP010000027.1 GCA_946887295.1 uncultured Gemmatimonadota bacterium
CGACCGACTGCCCGGCGGCACCGGCGTCCGGAGCCGCTGCACCGGGCGCGGGCGTGAGGTGCGGATCGGCCTGCAGTTCGTGAAGGGGCTCTCGGCGGAGGGGGCGGAGCGGGTGGTGGCCGCGCGGGGCAACGAGCTGCTGTTTCGCAGCATCTTCGACTTCCGCACCCGTACCGGCATCGCGCCCGACGATTTGCGCGCGCTCGTCAAGGTCGGCGCACTCGATTCCATCGCCGACGGGTGGACCCGCCCGATGATGCTGTGGATGATCGACGCGGGGCAGCGGGAGAGCGAGCCGGCGCGGCAGTTCGCTCCGGCGAACGGAGACACACCGTCTCCCGGAGCCGCCGACTGGTTCGACCACCTCCCGCCCGCCGTCCCCGTGCTCAAGGAGTACTCCGCCGAGCGGCGGCGGCGGGAGGAATACGCGGCGCTGGGGTTCGTCACCGACACTCACCCCATGCGGCTGCACGCGGATCGGCTGGCGCGCTTCAGGCTCTGCCGCAGCACCGACCTGCCGCGGCACGTCGGCCGCCACGTGATGCTGGCGGGCATGCTCACCACCGCCAAGCCGGTCCACACCCGGAAGGACGAGCCGATGGAGTTCGCCACCTTCGACGACGGCGACGGACTGATCGAGGCGGTGCTGTTTCCCCGGGTCTACCGGGAGCGCGGCCACGTCCTCTTCGACCAGGGGCCGTTCATCTTCCGGGGGAAAGTGGAGGAGGAGTTCGGAGCGATCACGGTCACCGTCACCCACCTGGACCGGCTGGAGCGCGCGGCCGGCCGCTAGACCTGCCGGCGATGAGCCGCTTCAGCGCCTTGATGCGCGGCTCGTCACCGATAGCTTGCCAAGCCATGGACTCCGAGCCGGGCGGCGCGGCGGCCTTCGCCTCGCTCCTCTCCGGCGCCTACCACCCGCAGGCGGGTGAACGGGTGGCGGTCGTGATCTGCGGCGGCAACACCACTGCGGTGGATTTCTCCCGCTGATCTTCTCCTCGGGCCGGGGTCGAGCCGGCGGACTAGATTTCAGCGCGGCTCGCGATTGACTCCGCCCCCGCGGGGAGCCTCGCGGGGGCCCCGGTCGGGCATCGGGCGGACCGCCGGGAGGCGGGGAGCGTAGAGGGCGCGGCGTCCGCGGACGGAGTCCGCCGAAAGGCTGGTGCCGACCTCGACCTCGTTGCCGCCACCGAAAGCCAGATCGCCGGCGTGCGCGAACCGCACGTTGCGGCGGCCGAAGGGCGTCAGGAAGGTGGCGTGCCCCGCCACGGAGAATCGGTGGGTGCCCGAGCTCAGGCGGCGGATGCGCTCTCGCGTCGGTCCGGCGGGAACGCTGAGAGGCAGGGCCAGATCGGCGAGGCCGGTCTGGGGCACGGGAACGATGCTGTCCCGGGCGAAGCGGCCCACGGGTACGTCGTCCAGCTTGAGCTCCAGATCGAGCCGCGAGGTCGTGAGGTCGTAGTCATTGGGGTTCCATACGGCGAGGCTCAGCACCACCGGCTGGGCGCCAGTCCCGGCGTGGTCGAGCCGTACCCGGGAGACCTCGAGCCCCGGATCGTCGTAGACCCAGAGGCCCAACGGGGTGCACGCCGAGCCGGCGGCAACCAGGAAGGTCAGCAGTCTACGACTCGGTTCCATCTGCACCCGGTAGCGAAAGGAAGTGTCATGGTGCTGCGGCACCCTTCCCGTTTTCCGACAGCACTTTCGCTCATTTTCACGCTCGCCGCCAGTGGCTGCGGCTCACAGTTCGAAAGTGGAACGTCGGACCCGCCGGATGGGGCGGAGCCCGTCGCGCTCGAGCAGGTGGCCTCCGGACTGAGCTTTCCGCTCTATCTCACGGCCCCCGTCGGCGACCCCCGGCTCTTCATCGTCGAGAAGGGCGGAAGGATCCGCATCGTGAAGGACGGCGCCCTGCTCCCGACCCCTTTCCTCGACATCTCCGGGCAGGTCTCGGGCGGGAACGAGCAGGGACTGCTCGGGCTCGCCTTCCATCCCCAGTATGCCACCAACGGCCGGTTCGTCGTCCACTACACCGACCCCGCCGGAGACACCAGGGTTTCGGGGTTCCGCGTCTCCGGCAATTCGGACGTGGCGGACCCCGCGAGCGAGGTCTCCATCCTCACCGCGGACCAGCCGTTCTCGAACCACAACGGGGGGCAGGTGCTCTTCGGGCCGGATGGCTTTCTCTACGTCATGCTCGGCGACGGCGGCGCTTCCGGCGATCCCGGCAGCCGCGCGCAGTCTCTCGCGGACCTGCTGGGCTCCATCCTGCGAATCGATCCGCTCGAAGCCGGGGGCTACGTCGTGCCCGCCGACAACCCCTTCACCCAGACCGCGGGGGCCCGGCCGGAGATCTGGAGCTATGGTCTCCGCAATCCCTGGCGGGTGGCCTTCGACCCGTCCAACGGCGATCTCTACATCGCGGATGTGGGTGAGCGTCAATGGGAGGAGGTGGACGTCTCCAGCTCGGCGGACGGCGCGGGAAAGGGCCTCAACTTCGGCTGGAACATCATGGAAGGGCCGGATTGCTTCGGGGGCTCCTCCTGCGACCAGGAGGGTCTCCAGCTTCCCGTGCTCTCGTACGATCATGGCGAAGGCTGCTCCATCACCGGCGGGCTCGTCTATCGTGGCGCGGCGATCCCCGCGCTCCAGGGCCACTACTTCTATTCGGACTTCTGCTCCGGCTGGGTGCGGAGCTTCCGTTACGAGAGCGGGAGCGCGGTGGACCAGTTCCAGTGGCCCACGCTGGCGCCGGGCGGCGGCGTGCCGAGCTTCGGTGAGGACGCGGCCGGCGAGCTGTACGTCATGAGCGCGGACGGCGCGGTGTACAGGATCGTGCCGGGTTGAGCCCAGCGATGGCCACCCGCGCTCCCGCAGATCTCGCGGCGCTGGCGAGGCGAATCCCCCCGCTGGTGCGCTTCGGCGCGTCCTCCTGGAACTATCCCGGCTGGCGCGGCCTGGTCTACCACCGCACCTACGAGGGAAAGGGCACGCCGGCCCGCATGCTCGAGGAGTATGCCGCCTTCCCGCTCTTCCGTACCGTCGGGATCGACTCCAGCTTCTACGCTCCGCCGACCGAGGAGGTGCTGCGCTCCTACGCGGAGCACCTGCCGCCGGGGTTTCCCTGCGTCAGCAAGGTCTGGAACCAGATCACGGTGCAGACCTTCACCAGGGCGCAGGACCCTGCCCGGGCGGGAAAGACGAACCCCGACTTCCTCAACCCCGAGGTGTTCCTGGAAGCGGTGTACCAGCCGTACCAGCGCCATTTCGCCGAGCATTCGGGGCCTTTCGTTTTCGAGTTCCAGGCGATCGGCCGGGGCAGCGGGATCGGACCGTCCGAGTTCGCCGACGGCCTCGACCGGTTCTTCTCCGCCCTGCCGCGCGAGGGGCAGTACGCGGTCGAGACCCGCAACGAGGAGTTCCTCACCCCCATGTATTTCGCGGTTCTGCGCGAGCACGGGGTGGCCCACGTCTTCAACTCCTGGACCCGCATGCCCGCGATCGGCGACCAGCTCGACCTTCCCGGCTCGGTCTCGGGGCCCTTCATCGTCGCTCGGGCGCTGCTCCGGCCCGGCCGGACCTACGACGAGGCGGTGGACGCCTTCGCGCCGTACGACCGGATCCAGGAGCCCAATCCCGAGCTCCGCCGTGATCTGCTGCGTCTCATCGACGTCGCGGTGAAGACCCGGATTCCCGCCTACCTGCTGGTGAACAATCGCGCCGAGGGGAGCTCTCCCCTCACCGTGGCGGAGGTGGCCCGGCTGCTGCCGGAGCCGGCGGCATGATCGAGCGCCACGGGCTGGTCCGCTTCGCCCTCCTCTCGGTCCTCGCGGCGCTGGTCACCATCGGGCTCAAGGGCGCGGCCTACCTGCTCACCGGCTCCATCGGCCTCCTCTCCGATGCGCTGGAGTCGTTCGTCAACCTGATCGCCGCCGGGGTGGCGCTTCTGGCGCTCTCGGTGGCCGCGCGGCCGGCCGACGAGGACCACGCCTACGGTCACACCAAGGCCGAGTACTTCTCCAGCGCGTTCGAGGGAGCCCTCATCCTGGTCGCGGCCGCGAGCATCGTGGTCGCGGCGGTGCGCCGGCTGGTCGATCCCCGGCCGATCACGGAGCCCGGTGTCGGCCTCGCAATCATCGCCGTGGCCTCGGCGATCAACCTGGTCGTCGCCCGTGTGCTGCTCCGGGCGGCGCGGCGGCACGAGAGCATCACGCTCGAGGCCGATGCCCAGCATCTGATGACCGACGTCTGGACCTCGGCCGGCGTCATCGTCGGCGTGGGAGCCGCGGCGCTCACCGGCTGGCACCGGCTGGACGCCGTCGTGGCCATCGCCGTGGCCGCCAACGTGCTCTACACCGGCTTCAGGCTGCTTCGCCGATCCATGCTGGGTCTTCTCGACACCTCACTGCCCGCCGAGACGCTCGCGAGGATCAAGACGATTCTGGATTCACACGGGAAGGCGGGAGTGCGGTACCACGCGCTGCGGACCCGCCAGGCGGGTGCCCGGCGGTTCATCTCCTTTCACATTCTGGTGCCGGGAGACTGGACCGTACAACGCGGGCACGACCTGCTGGAGGAGATCGAGGAGCGGGTCCGCGAAGCGGTGCCGCGGAGCGTGGTGGATACCCATCTCGAGCCGATCGAGGACCCGGTGTCCTGGGAAGACGCGAGACTGGAGCGACCGGCGCAGGGCACCGGCTCCGGCTGAAGCACGAGCCTCACTCCGGCGCTTCGCGCGACTCCTCCTCTCCCTCCAGCAGCCACACGTCCACCCCCCAGCTTCGCTCCTCCCCCGGCGCGAGCGTCCGGGCGGCCTTCCAGTCCCTCACCGCTTCGTCCAGCCGGTCGGGTGCGCCGATGGCCGGCTCGAGCGCGAGATTGTAGTACGGCTCGAGCCCGGGTGGCGCCCACCCGCGGCTGTTGATCCAGACGCCCACCTGCGGGACCTCCTCGGAGCGCACGATCATTTCCAGCCGCTCGCCCCGACGCGGGTCGGTGAGGACCATCCTTCCCGACCGCCCCACGTCGCCGAACAGCTTCACGGCCCACCCGCCGTTCTCGGGAAACGTGAACCGGCCCGCCTCACCGCCGAACGCGCCGGGCCAGGCCACGATGTCGTGCCGGCTCAGATCGGGGATGCCGTGCACCGCATCGAGCGTGACCTGGTGCACCGTCGGCAGCTCGAGTGCCGTACCCGGCTGGACGTTGAGCAGGGGATGCGCCGACCAGATCCAGGGGAACGGCGCCGCACCGGTATTCCGCACTCGATAGCGGAGCCGCATCACCGGCTCCCGAGGATCCAGGGTGAGATCCCGATGGAACTCGTACGGCAGGAGGCTGCCCCTCGCGCTGGCGCTGAGAGTGAGGCCCCCCGCGTGCTCGAACACGGAGCTGGCCCAGAGCGCCCCCCACAGCTCGCCATGATCGGGCAGCGAGGGAGCATCCGGCGGAGCACCGGGAATCGGCGAGGGACCCACGGTGGGAAAGCACTCGTCCCACCCACCGCTGTCCGCCGTCTCCACGAAGGACGCGCCCTGACGAGGCAGCGAGAGAGGCAGCTGATCGTTCCGCCACAGCCACTCGCGGCCCCGCACCCGCCTCAGATTGGTGAGCTTCATCCCGATGGCCGGCACCGCCACCACCTCGAGCTCGGCGGAGCGGAGGGCAATGGCCGGAAAGCCGGACACGGAGACCTGGCGGAAGGGCATGCTACGGGACCGGCGTGACGGCGAACGCCCTGACCGGCCAGGTGCCGAAGCCGGCCACCTTCGGCGGCACTGCCGAGAAGCGGCACCCGCGCGCCGGCAAGGGAGCCAGTCCGCGGAGATGCTCGACGATGGGGATCCCCGCTCCCAGGAGGATCGAGTGGACCGGGCGGGATCGGTCGCCGATGTCGTCGATGTTGAGGGAGTCGATCCCCACGAGGGCCGCTCCGGCCGCCGCCAGCATCCGGGCGGCTTCGTCCGTGAGGAACGGATTGGCCGACAGGTACCGCTCGGTTCCCCAGTGAGCGTCCCACCCGGTGTGAACCAGCACCGCGCGGCCGCCGACCTCCAGTCCATCGAACGCCCGGCCCGGGATCGCCCGCCCGCGCCCCGCGGGGGCCCGGATGACCACTGCCTCCAGGTCGGCCAGGGACTCCAGCGGGAGACCCGACAGGTCCGTCCCATCGGCGTAGCGATGGAAGGGCGAGTCCAGGTAGGTGCCGGTGTTGGCGACCATGTCGATCCTGCCGATCTGAAACTCCACCCCGGGCGCGTACAGCTCCCGCGACTGCTCCCTGCTCAAGTAGTCGCAGATGGCGGGCCCCGGCAGGCCGGGGTACGTCGTCATGCCGTGCGTGATGGTGTGGGAGAGATCGACGAAGCGGGAGACCTTAGGCGACGACGGCACCGAGATCGACCCCTGCGGTCCGGCAGATCCTCGCCACCGTCTCACCGATCTTGTTGTTCGGCGTCGAGGCGCCGGCCGTGATCCCCACGATGCGCGCGTCGCCCAGCCAACCCTCGGCCGTCGCCTCCTGCTTGGCTCCGATCGGCTGGTAGCGCACCGCGCCGGTGGCCGGATCGACCGCGTCCGCGTCCTCGATATGGAAGACCCGGACGCCCCGGGAGTGGACCAGGGCTGCGAGATGGCAGGTGTTGCTGCTGTTGTAACCGCCCACCACGACCATGACGTCGAGCGGCTCCTCCAGGAGCGCGATCACCGCGTCCTGGCGCTCCTGGGTGGCGGAGCAGATGGTGTCGAACGACCGGAAGTGCTCGCCCGCCGCGTCGCCGTAGCGGCGGGCCATGCTGCGCCCCACCTGCTCGGCGATGGCGAGCGACTCGCCTGAGAGCATGGTGGTCTGGTTGGCGATCCCCACCCGCAGCAGGTCCCGCTCGAAGTCGAAGCCGGGCGACGTCGCCGTGGCGAACCGCTGGCGCAGCGCGCCGGCGTCGCCGCCCCGCTCGATGAAATCGCAGACCAGCCGCGCCTCGTCCATGTCGAAGACGACGAGATAGCGGCCCTGCGGGTGTTTCATGACCTGGCTGGCGGTCGCCTTGGTCTCTTCGTGATAGTGCTTGCCGTGGATGATCGCGGTGAACCCGTCGCGGGCGTAGCTCTCCACCCGCTTCCAGACATTCAGGACCGAGCCGCAGGTGGTGTCGACCAGGACGCAGCCGATCGCGCGAAGCCGGCTGAAGTCGCCGATCGTCACGCCGAATGCGGGCAGGATCACGACGTCGTCCGCCGCGATCCCGGAAAAATCGAACTCCCCCGCCTCGTTCCGCGCGAGGAAGTGGACGCCCATGTCCCGGAGCTTCTGATTGACGTGGGGATTGTGGATGATCTCGCCGACCAGGAAGAGACGCCGGTCGGGGAACTTGATCCGGGTCTCGTAGGCGTAGTCCACGGCCCGGTCCACCCCGTAGCAGAATCCGAACTCCCGGGCGAGCCGGAAGGTCAGCGGGCCGACGGAAAGGCGATACTGGTTGGCTCGGAGCGCCTCGACCACCGTGCTGTGGTAGTCGGCGGTGAGCTGCCCTTCGATCTCGGTCTTGAGGCCGAACCCGCGCCGGAAGTAGGTGCTCTCCATCGCCTCAATCTAACGCCGGACCTACTCCATGTCCGTGTCGACGGTGTCCTCCCCTTCCTCGGCCGTGTCGGCCGACTCCTCGGCCCGCCGTCCGACGCATCCGGCGGCGGCCGGACGGACCGTCAGCCCGGTGAACGATCCGGTGACCTTCAGCCGGCTGCCCTCCGTCACCGATCGGAGACGGGCGGAGAACCGTCCCGCCACTGTCCCGGCTGGGCCGACGGACTCGAGGACCACGCTGCCGCTGTCGCCCCGAAAGCCGTGAATGGAGGTCTCCGCGAACCACCGGAGGGCGACGGCCGAGGAGGGACGGACCGAGTCGGCGCGCTCGGGCGGGCGTACCGGGTAGTCTCCCGGCCTGAGCGTGGCCGCGGCCCGGACGGAGTCGGCAGGATAGAGAACGAGAGCCACTCCCGTGTCGCCCTGTATCGCGCTCAGCTCCAGCATGCGAAGGCTGTCGCACCACTCGGCGACTCCGGGGACGGAGAGCCGGCCGGTATCGGAGCCGATCCACTCCACCTGAAGTGAGCCGGCGGCCGGCTCGGCCGGCTCGGCCTTCTCCGCCGAAGAGCAGGCCAGCGCACCGATGATCCCGGCGAAGGCAAGGCGCTCGAGCGCAGCCGCGAAACCACCAGTGGCGAGGGGCACCCGGGACAATCTACCTGGCTCCCTGCACCACGATATCGAACCTGAGCCTGGCCCGGTCGGGGGAGATCGCCCGGCTGAGATCGAACCGCAAGAGTCCCCCGAAGACCGACAGACCCATCCCGGCGCCCGCGAGGACCCTGCCTTCGAAGAGGCTCCCCGCGCCTCCCGCCTGGCCCGCGTCCACGAAGAGCACGGGGCGGAGCCGGCCGGGAATCGGGGTCACATCGAGCTGCGCCGCCCAGAACGCCTGCCCCCGCCGCACGCCGTAATCGTGGCCCCGCACGGTCCCTATGCCGCCCAGCCGGAACGCCGACTGGCGCAGCGTCGGCGCCGTGGCGAGGCCCCCCTTTACCCGCAGCGTCAGGCCCCGGCGCTTGCCGACCCCGCGACGCACCTCACCGTAGAGGCGGCCGGTGGCGGTCCCCTCCCCGCCGAGAACGTCGGCCGTGGCCTGCCAGCGAAAGGCGCCGGCGCCGGTGAGGCGAGCGTGCACGCCGGCGAACCGCCCCTCGTCCACGGGCGGATTGCCCGGAAAGACGCCCGAGCCACCGAGAAAGTCGTTGACGTCGGACGAGGCCTCGGCCGCGACGCTGTTCTGTCGCTCGTATCGCACCCCGACCGAGAGGTCGAGTCCGGTGGCGAGCGAGGTCTCGTAGCCGGCGGACACGCCGTGCATCTGCGCGTAGTCGCCGTCGTCGTGCGCCACGAAGAGGGCGTCCAGCGTGTTGCCGAGGCCCGGCGACGCGGCGAACGGGTCCACGTTGGCGATGTCGCGGTATCCGCTCACCCGGAATCGGCCCCCGGGCGCGTCACGGATCAGCGAGAGCCGGCCGGTGACCCGGTCGTCGCTGAACCCGTAGCGAATGGTGCCGTAGAAATCCGTGAACGAGACCAGCGGCGCCCTCACCCGGTAGCCGAGCCCGAGGGAAAGGCCCTGCACCCGGTCGTAGCGAAAGGCGTCGGTGAGCCGCTCGTAGGCCACGCCGTGCGCATGCTGACCCGTCAGCGAGTCGGGCAGCGCTTCCGCCAAACGCGCCAGCTCCGACTCGGCCTCCCTCGCGCGTCTGGCCTCCGAGGGATCGGCGTCGAGCGAGAGCGAGTCCTGCCAGCCGTGAAATCGGCCCAGCGAGTCGTTGGACGGCCGGTGCAGCTCGTAGCGGCCGCCGGCCCATCGGTCGGCGTAGCTCCACGACCGCAGGCTGTCGGCGCCCTCCCGCGGGCCCCCCCGGCGCGCGGCCCGGACGGAGTCGCGCCGCGCCTCGCGCATCAGCCGGAGCGAGTCGGGATCGGCGGTGGGGGGAAGCGGGAGCTGGAACCGGATCGGCCGGCCCGTGTTGATCTCCAGGTCGTCGAACGTCGTGACGGCCCGGAACGGGATCACGACGTCGCTCACGATAGGGATGCGCACCCGGCCCGCGATCACCTGGCGATAGGGCATCCAGTAGCGGGCGTCCTGGAGCGCATACTCGAGGTCCGCGTCCACACTGACGACCTGGTTGGCGAAGGAGTTGATCCGGCGGACCGAGGACGAGTCCGACCGGGTGGTGCCGTCCGGCTTCACCCAGAGGCCCGTCCCGACATAGCGGAAGGTGAGGCGGACGACCTCCGCCGTAGCCGAGTCGATCCACATCCGACCGGCGATGAGGGCCGGGCCGGTGCGGCGAGGCGTCACGTCCACTCTCAGGAGCCGAACCCTGCCGCGTTTCCCCGCGGTGACGGAGAGCCCGCTCGTCAGCGCGTAGTGATACCACTCCGGCCCGCCCGGGGCGAGCGGGTGCAGCGCACCGCTCGCGGGGAACTCGTCGCTGAAGATCCGGACCGAGTCGTCCACCGAGCGCGGCACGAACCAGGGCCGGTCCCACACGCTCGAGAGCTCCAGAGTCTCCGAGCGCGACCGCGCACGCCGCCCGATCACGTCCACCCTCAGGTCGTTGGGACGCTGCCACTGCACCTCCGCGACCTGCTCCTCCACGGCGGAAGCCGGCACCCGGGCCCAGAGGCGGCGCCCGAAGCCGACGGTCAGACGGTAGTGGATCCGGGCGCGATAGTCCGACACGGCGGAGTCGCTCGCGCGCCGCCGGACCATGGCGCGCTCCACCAGCCGCTGGGTGGCCGGAGAGCTGTAGGGGGAGGAGATCGAGTCGGTAGTCGGGGTCTGGGCGAGGCTGGCGAGCAGGAAAAGGACTACGGGATTTGCGCCCATTTGCTCCGGCCGTCTCGGTGTAGCCCGTACGCCTTGAGACGACGCCAGAGTGTGGTGCGGCTGATGCCCAGGTGCCTGGCCGTCTCGGCGAGCTTCCAGTTGTGCGCGTCGAGTGTCTTGACGATAGCCTCTTTTTCCCGGGCAGCCAACGTGGTGGGCCCTTCGACCCCGGGGATGAACATCGCCTCGCCGAGCTCCAGCGCTCCGACCCGGAGGGGCCGCAGTCGGCCGCCCATCGCGGCCAGGCGGGGCTGCAGATCGGGGCCGGCGTCGGCGAGATCCATTCCCGCCAGGGCCTCACGTGCCTGGAGATTGGCGTACAGCAACTTGCCTTCGGCATCGAAGACGACGACACCCTCGCTGAACCCATCGAGCAGGGCCTTGGCGAGAGGGGAGAACACGGACGGAAGAGAGCCGATGGAGAGCGTTTCGGGCATTGGCCTACGTACGAAGGTAACAC
The DNA here is from genome assembly GCA_946887295.1 of uncultured Gemmatimonadota bacterium. The sequence continues at coordinate 10,891 of CAMPKP010000027.1, forward strand.
GTGGTGGTTTCAAACCGCGACGTGCCCCAGGAGGGAGGGCACGCGGCGTTCCCCTGCTACATTTTAGACGCCGGCCGACCCTCAGGGTGCACAATGGAGCGTAGGAGCGGTCACCGTCTCCGGCCCGGCCGGCGACCCTGCCGGGGCCGGCGGCTCCCCCTCCGGCCGGCCGAGCCATCCTCCTCGCCCCGTGCCGGCTTGGGAGCCCGCCGGAGCAGCGCCTGCAGATCGGATACGCTGTCCGCGAGGAGCGGCGGATGGCGGCCGCGCTGCACCGCGAAGCGGAGCGGCCGGTCGAGCGGCTCGATCTCGTCGGCCCTGATTCTCCTCGCCTGCCCTTCGCGCAACCGGACCCGGGCCACGCCCTCCCCGTTCTGCACCTCGTACTCGACCGGCGCGGCGTCCCCTTTGACCCGGATCATTCCCGGCAGTGCCTCCAGCCGCTGCCGCGTGGGCTCGTCCACCAGGCCTGCCGGATCCAGCACCAGGCGGGTGCGCTGGAAGTCGTCCCAGCTGCGCACCGTCGACAGCTGCTCCCGCAGCCTCGCGCGGATGGCGTCGGGAGAGATGGCGGGGATGGCTCCACCGGACCTGCGCCACAGCTCGTCGAGCGCCGCGACCGCACGGCGGATCCTTGCCCCATCCGGGTGGGCGACCTCACCCGCCATGAGGGCAGCGGCCAGCAGGTCCCTCGCCTGATCCAGCAGCGGATCCGGGATCGGCCCGTCGAGGGTCTCGACCTCCGTGTCCAGGTCGAATCCGAAGTAGCTCCGGCGCCGCTGCACCGCGAGTCGCTGGTGCTTGTGTGGCCCGATCAGCACGATCCTGGCCGGGCCGGGCACGGCATAGCGGTTCACCAGGTCGTACGAGATCGTGGTCCCCTCGATCGATGCCCTCGCCCTCCCGAACCGGTCGGCGAAGAATCGGAGCGTGCCGGCGACGGCGCCCCAGCTGCCCGCCACCGACGTCTTGGACACCCGGGCCTCCTGCCCGTCGGCGGTGTGCTCGTCGATGACGAGGTCGAACGGCATCACCCGGGCGACCAGATCGGCCCAGCGGTTGCGGATCTCCTTGGAGGCGTAGGGCAGCTGCTTCGGGAGGGGCAGCTCGAGTGACCGGTAGACCGATGCGAAGCCCAGGGCGGTGTCCTCGATGGCCTTGATCAGGACGCCCCGGCGCTCGGCCCACTCCTCCAGGCCGTCTTCGAAGAGATGCCGCGGCAGGCCGTATACCTCGCCGATGTACCCGTGCTGGTTCACCGCCTCGGCGAAGATGTTGCAGGCGGTCAGGTGGTCGCTCCCGTTGGCGACCAGGCCATGGAGGTCCCGCTCCTCCCGGGTCATGCGGTGGAGCGACTCGATGTTGGAGCAGACCGCGACGAAGGGGAGCAGGTCGCTCTGCGCGTGCACCAGCAGCTCCCCCCAGGGACGCTCGACGGGGAAGGCCTCTACCTGGCGCCCGTAGGCGGTGAGCCGCCCGTGCTCGATCAGCCCCCGGCTCGTGAGCATCTCCACCGCGCGGCCGTAGGCTCGGCGGTCGAGAGCGACCGGCAGATCGAGATCCCTGGCATCCACCCCGAGCGCGGCGCAGGTGATCGCCACCCGCTCGGCATCCCCGGCGAGCTGGAACTCCGGCGGTGTGGGCTGAAGCTTCTCGAACTCGAGCTGCCGGTCGCTCAGGATGAACACCTCCCCGCCCGGCACCCGGCCGTGCACCCGGCCGGCCATCTGGAGGATCTCGTTGGCCCCGAGATAGAGCCGGTGGAGGACGTTTCTGCCGCCCTCGACCACGTTGCCGTAGCGCGCGTCGTAGATCACCACGGTATCGAGCCCCCTGACGTTGAGCGCCGACTGGCCGGCGGCGGTCATGGTCAGGAGGAAGGGTCGCTCCACCTCCGCCTCGAGGAACGGGCGGATCACGCGGATGGGCATGCCCCCGTGGTAGAACGCCGTCGTGAGCCGCTTCCACTTCTCCCCCAGCTCGACCGCCAGCCGCTCGACCTCGGCCCGGGTGGGCACGAAGACCGCGACCCCGCGGCGCTCCTTCATCACGTGGCGGATGAACTTCTCGTCGAGGAACTCCTCCGGCGTCTGCGGAAGCACCTTGACCTTGGCCTTCAGGTCGGGGTCGAAGGCGAAGGTCTCGAGCACGTCCGCGCTGTCGAGGTAGCGGGCGTAGAAGGTCGGGTCCACCGTCGCGCTGAGCCAGATGTAGCGGCACCCGGCGCGCTTCCCGAGCGCGAGACAGAGCTCCAGCTCCGCCGAAGTCTGGTGGATCTCGTCCACGACGACGGTGTCGCGGCCGGTGATCAGGTCGTCCTGGAACCACCGGCGGGCGATGCCCGTGGTGACGATGACGATGTTCCAGCTCGGCGTCTCCGGCGTGGCCTCCCGCTCGCGATTGACGACCCCGTAACGCAGCGGCTCCCCCAGCAGCGATTCGGCGATGGAGCGGATGCCGAGCGTCTTGCCGGTGCCGGTGCCCGCCACGATGCCGAAGCCCTGCCCCGACTCCGCCAGCGTCCGGATCTCGCCGCCGTGCTCCCGCTCGAGCAGGGTCTCCAGCCTGAGGCCGAGCGCCAGCTCGATCGTCTCGCACGCCGCCCGGGTGGGTGCGATGACGATGATGCGGCCCTTCGGATGAGGAGCGTGTCGGTAGGCGTCTGGATCCGGGGGGAGATGATGGTCGCGGGAGGGTTGCATGGCCGAAAGGTAGTCGCCTCGGTCGACCGCTCGGCCGCCCTCAGAACCCCGGCTGCAGGTTGAGCTCCCAGACCCAATTCTTCTCCGGCCGGTCGAACGGGTGCACCAGGTTCACCTCGGCCACCGCGAAGCCGAACAGGTTGAACCGGAAGCCGGCCCCGGCGCTGTAGACCGGCTTGCGGTCGCCGCCGGCGAAGCTGGGATCGATGTTGCTCTCCCAGGCGACGCCTCCGTCGCCGAATATCGTGAAGTCGAGCGGCAGCGCGCCGTAGTAGCCCGACCCGATCCCGAGCACGCCAAAGAGCGGAAAGCGAAGCTCGACGTTGCCGATCAGCACCCGGCTCCCGAGCAGCTGGTCGAACACGGGGCAGGAGTCCGGCGCGCTCGCGGGAGGATCACATTCCGAGGCGCTGAAGGAACCGTAGCGGTAGCCGCGGACCGAGTAGCCGAGGAAGAGCGGCTGAAGGCGCTGGTCCTCACCTCCGGCGCCGTAGCGGCCGTAATGGACCAGCCGCGCCGCGAGGGTGAAGCGTCGGACCGGCATGAAGTACCGTCGAAAGTCTCCCAGGACGCCCACGTAGTCGAGGGATCCGACCGTGGGGCTCACCTCGAACCGGTAGCGCTGGCCGAGGATGGGGCCGGTGGCCCCGAAGAACGAGTTGTCGAAGACCAGCGCGGCACTGCCGATACCGAGCGCCAGCGATTTGCCGGCCTCGAGGTCCTGGGTGTCGTCGATCACCTGGCGGCCGGTGACGAGGGAGAATCCCGTGGTCTTGAGCTCGCGGTCGAACGAGATGTGGGCCGCCCCGGCGGACAGCTCCACCCGCTGCACCTGGCTGAACGGGTAGGCCACGATCCCCTGGAGGGTGCGGTTGGTCTGCCGCTCCAGGAGCTGCTGCTCGATGACCGAGGGCTCGCCGTCCACTACCGCCGTCCCGGCCGCGTAGGCTCCCGCCACGTAGGGCACCTGCTGCGCCGTCACTCCCCAGTTGAGCCGGTGCTCCAGGTTCTGGTAACCGACCAGCGCGAAGATGTCCTTGAATCCGCCGTTGACCTGGAGCCCCGTGACGAGATTCCGGTTGCCCAGCAGGTCGGTGAAGTACAGCGACGCACCGCCACCGATGTACGTGCCGAACTGGTCGGACCCGGCGATCAACGACGGCTGGCCGATGTAGGTCAGCCCCAGCTTGGGGTCGTAGTCCCGCCTGGTGAACTCCTCGGCCGAGGGGAGCCCCGTCACGGGGTCGCTCAGCATCCGCGCCAGAACCGACCGGGATCGATCCGGCGGCGGCAGCGCGCCCGGATGCCCCGGTGCGGACGTCCGCACCGGCCTCCCTGCGAGCGTCTCGGCGGCATCGATCGAATAGATCTCGTACCCGTCCTTGCGGAAGACGCTGAACACCAGCCGACCCGAGCCCTGCGCCACCGACAGGGCGGGACTGGTCTCGGTGATCCCGCTGACGCCGGTGAACAGATCGGTCACCTGGGTGAGGGCGCCGTCGGACAGCCGCACCCCGAAGACGTTGGTCACGCCCAGCGGATCGGAGAGAAAGTAGAGACTGCGGCCCTCCGGTCCCCACTGCGGATTCAGGTGCTTGGCTCCCACGAATCCCGGCACCTCCCTCACGCGGCCGGAGGCGACGTCGAGCACGGCGATCCGGTAGGGCGCCGTCCGAAGCCGCGCGAGATCGGTTCCGAACCGGTCGGTGGCGAACGCGAGCGAGAGCCCGTCCGGCGACCAGGCCGGCTGCAGATCGGCAAAGGCATCATTGGTGAGCTGGCGGAGCGAGTCGCGCTCCAGGTCGTAGACGTAGAGGTCGCTGAGGCCACTCTTCACGGCCGAGAACGCCAGGTATCTCCCGCCCGGGGACCAGCTCGGGTTGAGGATCTCCCCGAGCCCCGGCAAACGAATCTCCCGCGCGCGCCGCCCCTGCTCCACGTCGTAGAGCTGCAGAACGGGGTCGCCGCCGGAGATCCCGGCGAAGACGAACTGTCGTCCGTCGGCGCGCCAGCTTCCGGCGGACTGAATGAACTGGAGACTCTGGAGGTGCGTGTCCAGAGCGGTCTCGGTCACCCGGCGCTGGATCTTCCCGGTGGCCGCGTCGGCGAGGAAGAGATCGATGGAGAACAGGTCCCGGTCGGAGAAGAACATCAGCCGCTGGCCATCGGGGCTGATGGACGGTGCGAGGTTGTAGCCGCCCAGGGCGCCCTCCCTCACCCCGATCAGCCGGACCCCGGCGCTCTCGGCCGGGTGGGTGGAAGCCTGCAGCGGCCGGTACGCGGCGTAGGTGGCCTCGTGCCACCGGGCCACGAGCGAGTCGGGCCTCATCGCGAGCACCGACTGGATCCCGAGCGAGATGTCGCGACTCCTCCCCGCGGCCCGGAGCAGGTCGCCCATGATCTCGTCACCCCAGACCCCGGCGACGTACGCCAGCAAGGCCTGGCCGTAGCGGTAGGGGAAGAACCGCGGATCCGTGAGATCGGTGTACGAGGGCAGCGTGTCCTCCATCGCCCCCCGCATCCACATCGCCGTCAGCGGCGCAGCCGATCCGAGCGACAGGTACTCCGCCATCCCTTCCACGAACCAGAGCGGAAGCGCGGTGGCCCCCGGGAGCGCTCCGTAGGTGTTGGGCCCGCCCCTCCCCGTGATGTCGTACTGGAAGGCGTGAACCAGCTCGTGGCCGATGACATGGTCCAGATCGCCGAGCGTCCCTCCGACCGGCAGGACGATCCGGCGGCGGAGCGCCTCGGTGACGCCTCCGGTGCCCTCGCCGATGCCGCTCACCACGTTGGTCTGCTGAAACTCGGCCGAGGTGGCGTAGAGAATCAGCGGCTGACGACCCGCCAGCTCATGGCGCAGCACGGTGCTGAGCCTGGTGTACCACCGCTCCGCCATGCGTCCGGCCGCCTCGGCGGCGGCCTGCTCTCGAGGGTAGTAATGGACGTCGAAGTGCTCGGTCTGGAGTACCTGGAAGTCGAACTGATGGTACTGGACCTTGTTGCGCCCGAAGTACTGGGCCTGCAGGTCCGCGGGCACCGGAAGCCCCGCGATGAGCGCCAGGCACAGGATCACACGGGTGGTGCCGGATAAGCCGGTCATGCGGCAGCCTTTCATTCGCCTCGACCCATCTTCCGCCAGAGCCCACAAACCCGCGGTGAGCCAGTTCACACATCGCCCCCGCCTCGCCCGGGGGCCGCAACCAGTTACAAATGAAAATCCCGGCAGGTGCCGGGATTTTCATTTCTGGAACTGGCCTGGATCCGGGAGGATCAGGCGCCGGAAGGCGCGCGGACAGGTCAATTGTCCCAGTGCTGGTGACGCGAGTCGTGATCGTCGCCGCAGTCCTCGTAGTAGTGGCCGTTCCGCTCCCATACGACGATCGTGTGCATGCCGCGGCGATGTCCCACCGGCCGGTCGTAGTACCGGCCCTCCCAGACGTAGAGGGTGATCGGGCGGTAGCCCCGCCGGCTCCAGTGCCTGGCCGCGCGGTGGCGGTGGACTCGCTCGACCACGACGGTCCGCGGACGCTCGACCACGACTACGCGCCGCTCGGTCGGCCGGCGGTAGGTGGAGTAACCGTCACGGATGACGACCTGGCCCGCGACCGGTCCGCTCCGGACCACTACTCCGGCCTCGACCCGCTGAGCCTGAAGCGGAACGGCGGCGCACAGCAACCCGGCGATCAACGACGAGACCACGACGCTGGTTCTCATATAGCCCTCGAGTTGGGATCTGGGATGACTGCGGCTCCCTGAAATGCGAGGGCTGTGCCAATCATTAACTCCGTGTGGCAGTTCGCTTTCGCGAAATGCGCCGGGGCGGCGACGTCCTCTCCGGCAGACGGGTAGGGAGCACCCGGCCGGAGGCGGCGACCAGCTCTGCAGCATCCTGCGCGTCCACCCAGTCGCAGATGATGCGGAAGGCCGTGTCTCGATCGAGATCGAACCGGCGCATCAGGTAGGGCAGGGCGCCGTACATGTTGCTGCGGCCACCGGCGCGGAGGCGGCGGAGGAAGGTATGGCAGCGATGGAGGCGGTCTCCTGAGCTCTTTTTCATGCGGTAAGTGCTTGGGGAATAAACGGTTGCTTGATTATTACAGACCCCCGAATATAAGCCGAACCGGGGGACGGCGCAATCGGACCAGCCGTCCTGGCCGTTGGCGTCTGCCTCCTTGACACGGTCCCGGACGCGGCTCATACTAGGGGCCGCTCAAGACTTACGCGCTGCCCTGCACGAGCTACCCGCCTCTCGCGGGACTGCGTGGCTCATTCCCCACGTCGCTCCGGTCGGATAACTCTTCGCCTCGTCGAGCTGCGCTATGTTTCGCCAGATCCTCTCGTTCTTCACTAGTAAAGCCACTATGGAGGCAGGTATGGCCGCGGAATTCTTCATCGGTGAATCGCTGGTCGGCGAAGGCAACGAAGTCGCTCACATCGACCTGATCATCGGCTCCAAGGGCGGCCCGGCCGGCGCCGCGTTCACCCAGGCGCTGTCCCGTAACACCGATGGCTTCACCACGCTGCTCGCCGTCGTCACGCCGAACCTCGCCGCGAAGCCCGACACCGTCCTCTTCAACAAGGTCACCATCAAGGGCGCCAAGCAGGCCGTGCAGATGTTCGGACCGGCGCAGGCCGCCGTGGCGCGCGCGGTGGTGGACTCGGTGGCCGAGGGCGTCATCTCCAAGGCGCAGGCCAACGACCTCTGCATCCTGGTGGGCGTGTTCATCCACTGGCAGGCCGAAGACGACAAGAAGATCTACCAGTACAACTACCAGGCGGTGAAGGAGTCGATCGCCCGGGCGCTCCAGGGCAAGCCGACCGTGGACGAGGTCCTCCAGAAGTACAAGGCCGCGCGGCATCCGTTCGCCGGCGGCGCCGAAGGCTGATCGCTACAGTCCCGCTGTTTCTGCATTCCGGCGAGGGGCGGCCCGCTTCCGGGCGCGCCCCTCGTTTGTTCCCTGGACCGTGCGACCGAGAAAGAGTCTCCCGTTGATGCGTAAGCTTCTGCTGCAACTCGACACCTCCCGTCTGCCGAGCGTCTTCGACCAGGTGGTGGCGTACGACGCCGGCGCCGACGACATCATGAGCTACGGCGGCGTCATCGAGACCGACGTCCGCGACCTCATCCACGGCTGCATCTTCACCCGGGGGCCGAAAGACCTGCACAACACCGCCGTGTGGATCGGCGGCAGCAACATGTCGGCCGGGGAGCAGGTCCTCGCCATGGCGCAGGACGCGGTCTTCCCGCCGTTCACCGTCTCCATGATGCTCGACTCGAACGGCTCCAACACCACGGCGGTGGCCGCCGTGGTGAAGATCGAGGAGACGCTGGGCGGCCTGGAGGGCAAGAAGGTCCTGATCCTCGCCGGCACCGGCCCGGTGGGCCAGCGCGCGGCGGGCCTCCTCGCCAAGGACGGCGCCAGGGTCACCATCACGTCCCGCAAGCCGGAGCAGGGCGAGAAGGCGCGCCAGTTCATCAGCGCGAGGTTCAACGTCCAGGTCGAGGCCACGACCATGAACGACCCCGCGGCGCTGCCCGAGCTGTGCAAGGACATCGACGTCCTGCTCAACTCGGGACCGGCAGGGGTGCAGATGGTGCCCCGGTCCGTGTGGACCTCCGCGAAGTCCCTGAAGGTGGCCGTGGACCTCAACGCCGTCCCCCCTCTCGGGATCGAGGGCATCGAGGTGAACGACGCGGGCGTCACCCGTGACGGCGTCGTCGTCTTCGGCGCCTTCGGGGTGGGGAACTTCAAGACCAAGCTGCACAAGGCGTGCGTGGCCCGCCTCTTCACGCGGAACGATCTGGTGCTCGACGCCGAGACGATCGCGGAGATAGCGCGGGAGCTGATCGCCAAGAAGCGGTAGTCCCATGCCGAGCGTAGTGGGGATCGATGCCGGCACCGTCAGTCTCGACATATGCGGCCTGACGGACGGACGCCTCTCGCTCGATCTCAGCCGGCCCACCCCGGACGTGATCGCGGATCCCGATGGCTTCATCGCCGGCCTGTCCGCCGGCGGTCGGCCCGACCTGGTGGTCGCGCCCTCGGGCTACGGAGTCCCGTTGCGGTCCGCGAGCGACGCCGACGATGCGGACCTCCGTCTCGCGTTCCTGGCGGCACGGGGGGAGCGCGGCGGAATCGGCGGCCTCCGCCGGCTGGTGCGTCGACTGGCCGCCTCCGGGCTTCCCGTCGTGCTCACGCCGGGCGTGATGCACCTCGACACCGTGCCGGCGCATCGCAAGATCAACCGCGTGGACCTCGGCACCGCGGACAAGGTCGGCGCCACGGCGCTGGCGATCGAGGACCACCGGCAGCGGACCGGCAGGCCCATGGAGGAGATCTCCCTGATCCTGCTCGAGCTGGGCGGCGCCTTCACCGCGGCGGTCGCGGTGGACCGGGGACAGATCGTGGACGGGCTGGGCGGCACCAGCGGGCCGATGGGCTGGCGGGCCGCGGGCGCGCTGGACGGCGAGGTGGCGTTCCTGGCGGGCACCGTGAACAAGGCCCTCCTCTTCCGGGGCGGTGCCGAGTCGGTCGCGCGATGGTCGCCGCAGGGGCGGGCGCTGGCCGTGGCCGCCTACATCGACGGCGCCGTCAAGGCGGTGGCCCAGCTGAGGACCTCCGCGCCGCGTGCGGAGGAGGTCCTGGTGTCGGGGCGGGTCGCCGACGACGGCGCGCTGCTGGAGCGGCTGCAGGCGGCGCTGGCCGGCGTCGTCGCGGTGCGCAGGCTCGAGGGGTTCGCGCACGTCGCGAAGCAGGGAGCGCAGGGGGCCGCGCTCCTGGCCGACGGGCTCGCGGGAGGACGGCACGAGGCGCTGGTGAAGCGCCTCCGAATTCGGGAGGCCCGGGGCACCGTGCTCGATCATCTCCACGTCATCACGCCCGCGACGGCCCGCCGCCGACTGGGTATCGAGCCCCATGGCTGAGCCGCATCGCCTGCTCCTCCTGGCCGGCATCACGACGCGCCCCATGGCCTCCTCGGCCGCCCGGGCGGGCTGGGCCGTGACGGCGGTGGATGCCTTCGGCGACCTCGACCTCCAGGCCTGCGCGCGAGTAGTCGTGCTCCCGCGCGAAGTCGGCTTTCACCCCGCCGCGGCGGCCGCGGCAGCCCGCGGACTTCCCGCCGCGGCCGTCGCCTACACCTCCAACTTCGAGAATCATCCAGCCGCGGTCGGGGCGCTCGCCGCCGGCCGGCGCCTGCTGGGCAACCCGCCCGGGGTGCTCGAGCGGGTGCGCGACCCGGTCGCGCTGATGCTCGTGCTCCGGGCGGGCGGCTTCGAGACTCCGGTGACCCGGACGCGCCCGCCGCGCCCAGGCGCCGGCGGACCGCGCCGATGGCTGCTCAAGCCCCGCCGCTCGGGAGGCGGCCACGGCACCTCCGCATGGCGTCCGGGCCGAGCGGTCCGCCGGCATCAATACCTGCAGGAGCGCATCCCGGGGATCCCCGGCTCGCTGGTGTTTCTGGCCGACGGCAGCAGGGCGCTGCCGCTGGCCCTGACCCGGCAGATCGTCGGCGAGCGCAGGTTCGGCGCCGGTGGATTCCGGTACTGCGGCAGCCTGGTCGGTGGCGGGGAGCTGTTCCCCGCGGAGCAGCTGGTCCGCGACCGTGCGAGCGCCATGGCGGAGGCCGTGACCCGGGAATTCGGCCTCGTCGGATTGAACGGCATCGACTTCGTCGCGCGGTCGGGGGTGCCCTGGCCGATCGAGGTCAACCCGCGCTGGTCCGCCTCCATGGAGCTGCTCGAGCTGCCGCGGGGCACTCCGCTCTTCGCCCTGCACGCCAGGGCCTGCGCCCGGTCGCTTCCCCGCGCCGGGCCGCGTCAGCCGGCCGGGGTCCGCGGCAAGGCGGTGGTCTTCGCGCGGCGCGCCGTGGCCGCGGGCGACACGCGCACCTGGCTGGCCGACGCGCACATCGCCGACATTCCCCAGCCAGGTGCGCGGATACTCCGCGGCCGGCCGATCTGCACGGTCTTCGCCTCGGCGAGCACCGTCAGCGGCTGCCTGCGCGGCCTCGCTTCCCGCGCCGCCGCGATCTACCGGGCCGTCGAGCCCGTGGCGCGAGGCGCGGCATGAGCGCCGATCGGGTGCTTCGATCCGTCACCTGTCTGGGCTGCGGCTGCGGCTGCGACGATCTCACCGTGCGGGTGCGAGGCGGGCGAATCGCCGAGCTCGACCCGCCCTGCCCCTTGGCGAGGCGCTGGTTCGGCGACGGAATCGTGCCCTCGGAGACCCGGGTGGACGGAGGGACCGCAACCCTGGAACAGGCGATCGAAGCCGCGGCCTCTGTCCTGGCGGGCGCGGAACGACCGATGGTGCTCATCGCGCCCGACCTCACGACCGAGGCGCAGCGCTCCGCGATCGCGGTGGCGGATCTGCTCCGTGCCGAGGTGGACGGAGCGACATCGGATTCTGCGGCGGAGGGAATCCTCGCGGCACAGCGGCGCGGGCGCGCCACGGCCACTCTGGGTGAGATCAGGAACCGGGCGGACGTGGTGCTCTTCTGGGCCGTCGATCCCGGCGATCGCTACCCCCGGTACCTGGAGCGCTACGCGGCGGCCGATTCGGCGACTCACGTTCGCCGGCGGACTCTGCTCTCCGTATCGGTGGGTGACGAGCGGGGCCCGGCCGGCGCGGAGCATCATGCCGAATTCGAGCCCGATCAGGAAGTGGACGCCCTTGCCATCATGCTGGCCACGGTGCGCGAGCAGGGAATCGGTGAAGTGCCGCCGCCCTTCCGCCGAGCCGTCACGCTGGCGGCGCGTCTGATGGAGGGCGGGTACGTCGCCATCGTCCACGACGCGGAGTCGCGCAGCGGCGGCATCCATGGGCAGCGGACCGAGAGCCTGGTGGCGCTGGCGCAGGCCCTCAACGGGCCGACGCGCGCCGCGCTCAGCAGCCTGCGGTCGGGAGGGAACCGCTCCGGAGCCGAAGCGGCGCTCACCTGGCAGACCGGCTATCCCCTGCGGGTGAGCTTCCGGGACGGCCACCCTCGATCGCGCCCGGGGCGATCGGGCCTCGATCGACTCCGCACGGGCGCGGTGGACGCCCTGTTGGTGGCGGGCTCGGCCGCTGCCCTGGGAGCGCCTGCGCTCGATCTCGGCCGGACTGCCGGCGTCGTGATCGGACCCGGCGCGAGCGGAGTGCCCGGTGCGCGCGTGGCGATCGACACCGGCGTAGCCGGGATCCACGAGGCGGGGACCGGCTATCGCATGGACGAGGTCCCTCTTCCCCTGACGCCGGTCATCGAGGGCGTCCGCGGCGCGGCCGGCACGCTCGGGCTCCTGCTCGCCGCGCTTCGCGGGCGTGCAGTGGGAAGGCTCCAATGAGCGGCAGGTCCCGGCTCCGGATCGTGGGCGGCACCCTGTACGATCCCGCCAACGGTGTGGACGGCGAGGAGCGCGACATCTGCATCGAGGACGGCCGGATCGCGGCCTCGCTGCCGGACGGCGTCCCGACCCTGAATGCCCGCGGCATGGTCGTGATGCCCGGCGGGGTCGATATCCACGCGCACTTCGCGAGCTCGAGCTGCAATCACGCGCGTCGGCTCATTCCCGACGAGCACGCCGCCGACCCGGTCGTCGCCCCGGAGCTGATCGAGGGCGAGCTCCGCTCCGGGAGCGGCGGCACGGTTCCCAGCTCCTTCGCGACGGGCTACCGATACGCCGGGCTGGGATACACCACCGCGTTCGACGCCGCCGTTGCCCCGCTGCTCGCGCGTCACAGCCACGCCGAGCTGGACGACACCCCCTGCCTGGACGGCGGCATCTTCGCCCTGATGGGCAACGACGAGTATCTCCTGCGCCAGATCGAGGGTGGCGAGCGGCAGCGAGCGCGAGACTACGTCGCCTGGCTGCTCGGCGCGGCTGGCGCCTACGCGGTGAAGATCGTGAACCCCGGCGGCGTCGAGGCGTGGAAGACGGGCCAGCGGAATCTGACCGGCCTCGACGACGAGGTCTCCGGCCGCAAGGTGACGCCACGCGCCATTCTCGAGACGCTCACCGACGCCGCCAACCGCCTCGGCCTGCCCCATCCGGTGCACATCCACTGCAACAATCTCGGTGTCGCCGGCAACGCGCCGACGACGCTCGCCACGATGCAGGCGCTGGCGGGGCAGCGGGCCCACTTCACCCATCTCCAGTTCCACTGCTACGGCGGGGAGCGCGGCAAGAGCTGGTCGTCCGCGGCCGCCGCGGTGATCGAGTACGTCAACGCTCACCCGGAGGTGAGCGTGGACGTGGGGCAGGTCATGTTCGGGCCCGCCATGACGATCACGGCCGACGCGCCGGTCGAGTACCTGTTGCACAAGAGCAGCGGCCGCCGCTGGACCAACATCGACATCGAGCTCGAGAGCGGCTGCGGGATCGTGCCGCTGACCTACAAGGAGAAGGCCGCGGTCTCCGCTCTTCAGTGGACGGTGGGCCTGGAGCTGTTTCTTCTGAGCGGGGACCCGTGGCGGGTGGTCCTCTCCACCGACCATCCGAACGGGGCGTCGTTCCGCTCCTACCCCGCGCTCATCCAGCTGCTGATGGATCGCGCCGTCCGGGACGAGCAGATCAAGCGGCTGAATCCCCGATTTCTCGCCGGCAGTGCGCTGGCGGACGGGCTGGCCCGGGAGTACACCCTCAACGAGATCGCCATAGTGACGCGCGCCGGGCCGGCGCGGCTGCTGGGGCTGCGCGACAAGGGCCACCTCGGCGTGGGCGCCGACGCGGATGTCACCGTCTACAGCCGCGACCCCGACATCGCGAAGATGTTCTCGACGCCGCGCTACGTCGTGAAGGGCGGGAGCCTCGTCGTCGAGGAGGGACAGCTGCGGCGCACCCCGGCCGGAAAGCGGCTGCGGCTGGCTCCGGGGTACGACGACACGGTCCTGCGCGATCTGCGGAAGCACTTCGAGGCGTACTCGACGGTGTCGTTCGACAACTATCCCGTGCGCGGCCTCCGCGACGCGCCGCTGGGGACCCCGTGAACATCCGCGGCGTCTTCATCGAGGACACCTTCGCCGAAGCGTTCACCATGCGCGTGGCCCGGCTGATCATCACCGGCCGCTCCTCGCGCTGGGCCCGCGAGGCGGCGCTGAAGCTCACCGGATTCGCCACCTCGGTGATCGGCTGCAAGGTCGAGGCGGCGATCGAGCGCGAGCTGCCCGCTGACGAGACCCCCGACGGCCGGCCCGGCTTCAGCGTGCTCCTCATGACGATGAGCAAGGACGACATGCCGAAGCGGCTGATCGAGCGGGTCGGGCAGACGGTCCTCACCTGCCCCACGACCGCCTGCTTCGATGGCCTCCCCGAGGCCCCCGACCGGGTCGGCGTGGGCTCGGCGCTCCGGTTCTTCGGCGACGGCTTCCAGGCGAGCAAGGTGATAGGCGGGGAGCGGTACTGGCGGGTCCCGGTCATGGAGGGAGAGTTCCTGGTCCAGGAGAAGTTCGGGATGGTGAAGGGCGTGGGCGGCGGGAACTTCCTCATGCTGGCCCGGAGCGCCGACGCCGCGCTCGAGGCGGCCGAGGCGGCGGCCGAGGCGATGTCCGGCAGGGTGGGCGTCATTCTGCCCTTCCCCGGCGGTGTGGTGCGCAGCGGCAGCAAGGTCGGATCCCGCCGGATCAAGAGCATGATCGCGTCCACCAATGACGCGTTCTGCCCCACGCTCCGGGCAGTGACCGAGACCCAGCTCCCCGAAGGGGTGAACTCGGTCCTCGAGATCGTGGTCAACGGCACCGATGCCGATGCCATCGCCGGTGCCATGCGAGTCGGCATAGACGCCGCCTGCCGCGAGGGCGTGGTCGCCATCACCGCCGGCAACTACGGCGGCAAGCTCGGGCCCCACCACTTCCACCTGCGCAAGATCATGGGCAAGGCCACGGAATGACCGACGGCGTCACGGCGCGGCTGCGCCGGCCGCTCGAGCAGCGCGCCGACCTGGGCGCGCTGCTGGCCGGGAGCTGGACCTCGCTCGGTGCGGCTGACCTCGCGCGGTGTCCGGTCGCGCTCGACGGCGGCGCATCCGTGCCGCTCGGCGATCTGTTCGAGGTCACGGGGGCGCCGGCGGGCCGGATTCGCTTCGAGGGTGACCTCACCCGGGCCGACCGCCTCGGTGCCGGGCTCGCGGAGGGCGAGGTCGTCGTCGAGGGGAGCGTCGGCGACGAGACCGGCATCGGCATGTCGGGAGGCGTCATCGACGTGCACGGCAATGCGGGGGCTCGCACCGGCGGGGCGGAGGGAGACGCGCGGCGGGGCATGACCGGCGGCGAGCTGCTGGTCCGTGGCCACGCCGGCGCCGAGCCCGGGACGCGCATGCGCCGCGGGCTGCTCGTCGTCACGGGTGACGTCGCAGGCCAGGCCGGACCCGGCATGATCGCGGGAACGGTGGTGGTGTTCGGCGCGACGGGCCCCGCGCCGGGGCGCTGGTCCAAGCGCGGGTCGGTGGTCGCGATGGGCCCGGTCCCGATCCCTCCGACCTATCGCTACGCGTGCACCTATCAGCCGGACCATCTGCGGCTCACGCTCCTCCGGCTCCGCCGGCGGTTCGGCCTCGGGGTGGAGGAGCGGTACGTCTCGGGCCTCTATCGCCGCTACAGCGGCGATCTCGCCGATCTTGGAAGGGGAGAGATTCTCGTATGGACAGCGGAATGACCGACCTGCGCATGAACGAGCGCGCCGCCGAGCTGGCGGACGCCATGGTCGAGGAGGCGGCGCTGCTCCGGGTGCGGAGCCACACTCTGGCGAACGGCGCCCGCGTCATCGATGCGGGCGTGGAGTGCGCCGGCGGATACGGCGCCGGGGCCGCGCTCGCCGAGATCTGCATGGGCGGACTGGGCGACATCTCCTACACCACCACGCAGATCGGCGAGCAGGCATGGCCCGCGGTGCTGGTGTCGACCGATCACCCCGCGATCTCCTGCATGGCGTCGCAGTACGCCGGCTGGGCGATCTCGGTGGAGAAATTCTTCGCCATGGGGTCGGGACCGCTCCGGGCGCACGCGCGGGTCGAGAAGGAGCTGTTCGAGCGGCTCGGCTACGCGGAGAAGGCGGAGCGCGGTGTGCTCGTGCTCGAGGGCCGCACGCTGCCCGACGAGGCGGTCGCCGCCTGGGTGGCGAAGAAGGCGGGCCTCGATCCCGCGCAGCTCACCTTCGTCGTGGCGCCCACCGCGAGCCTCGCGGGCGGGGTCCAGATCTCCGCCCGAATCCTGGAGACCGGCCTCCACAAGATGGAGACCCTGGGCTTCGACGTGCGGCGGGTGGTGAGCGGATACGGCGTCGCGCCGATCCCGCCGGTCGCGAAGAACGATCTCAGGGCCATCGGCCGGACCAACGACTGTATCTTGTACGGCGGCCAGGCGCGCTACACCATACGCGCCGGGGACGAGGAGCTGGCCGAGCTCGCTGCGAAGGTGCCGGCGACGGCCTCCCGCGACTACGGGACGCCGTTCTACGACATCTTCCAGCGCTACAACGGCGACTTCTACAAGATCGATCCCCTGCTCTTCAGTCCCGCCGAGGTCCGGCTGACGAGCGCGGAGACCGGAGTCACCGCCCACGCAGGGCGCCTCAACCCCGAGATTCTCGAGGCCAGCCTCCATCCCGGGTCGTAGGCCACTCACAATCCACAGGAGCATTCCATGCGGCGTCACCCGAGCTGGTGGCTGGTCACTTCTCTCGCGCTCGCCACGGCGTGCGGCAAGGCCGACGACAAGGCCGCCGGCGCCGCGGCCGATGCCGCCCCGGCGGCCGAGGCCGCTGCGCCGTCCGGACCGGCGGCCATCGTGACGGTCATCTACAACGCCCCGAAGGACACCGCCGCCTTCGAGAAGTACTACCGCGAGACCCATCTGCCGCTGGTGTCGGCCAACCAGCAGGAGATCGGCTTCACCCGCGCCGATCTCACCCGCTTCACGAGCAATCTCGACGGCTCCAAGCCGGTGTACTACCGCCAGGCCGAGCTGTACTTCCCCTCCATGGAGGCGGCGCGAAAGGGCATGGCCACACCGGGGTTCAAGAAGGTGGCTGACGACCTGGGGAACTTCGCCACCGGCGGCCTCACCGGGCTGCTCGCGGTCGAGACCAGCGATCCGACGGAGCCGTCGGACGGCGAGCCGATGGCCATCGTGACCGTGATCTACAAGCAGCCCAAGGATACGGCCGCGTTCGAGAAGTACTATGCGGAGAATCACATCCCGCTGGTCGGGGCCAGCCAGCAGGAGATCGGCTTCACCAGGGCCGAGCTGACCAGGTTCGAGTCCAATCTCGACGGCTCGGCGCCTGCTGTCTATCGGCAGGCCGAGCTGTACTTCCCCTCGATGAGCGCATTGAAGAAGGGAACGGCAACACCCGCCTTCAAGAAGGTGGCGGGCGACCTTCCCAACTTCGCCACCGGCGGGCTCGACGGACTCATCGCGGTCGAGACCCGCTAGCGCGTGCATATCGCCGTCCTCGCCTCGCGGCAGGGGTGGCACACCCGGGAGCTGACCCGCGCGCTGGAAGCGCGCGGGCACACCGGGTCGATCGTGCCGTACGAGGGGCTCACCGCGACGGTCGGCGCGCGGCCCGGGCTCCGGAGCGGCACGGCGGAGCTCGACGGGGCGGACGCGGTCCTCGCGCGCATCATCCCCTCGGGAACATTGGAGCAGATCATCTTCCGGGTGGACGCGCTGCACCGGCTGGAGGAGCGGGGCGTGCGCGTGATGAACTCGCCCCGGACGATCGAGCGGACGGTGGACAAGTTCTGGACCTCGTGCCTGCTGGAGCAGTGCGGGATCCCGACACCCGATACCGTCGTCTGCGAGAGCCCCGACGAGGCCATGGCGGCCTTCCGGGACCTCGGCGACGTCATCGTCAAGCCGCTCTTCGGCTCCATGGGGCTCGGGATGGTGCGGGTGTCGGACGAGGAGATGGCGTACCGGGTCTTCCGGACCATCGAGACCATCCGGGGCGTCTATTATCTCCAGCGCACCGTGGATCACGAGGGGCGCGACTATCGGGTGTTCGTGGTGGGCGGG